>JAITIO010000044.1 GCA_031279395.1 Puniceicoccales bacterium
CATGAATGAATTATCTCTACGCAAAGAATTGACAGATAAATTTAGTAATATGTTCCTATTTGATAACATATTCAATGTTTATCGTTTTCAAGCTGAAAATGACATGTTTCAATTTGAAACAGGCTCCTCTTTTCGGGCAAAAACAGCCTGGGAAAGCAGATCTTCTATCACCGGGAGCTCCCGGTGATAGAAGATATCCTACGACGTGTCAAGAATATGTCAAGGGTTGTCAAAATTCTTCAATTCGTATGCTTAAAAGAATAAGTCCTTCTTCATCTAACCTATGGAAAAAACTTATATTACTGGTCTGCAATTTGATTTATGGAAAAACAAACATTGATGAAAGCCAAATAGGTCAAATGGCAGGAAACAAAGAAATAATAAGGGAATCCCAAACTAAACACCCAAGCATTTCGAACATCATTGGAAGTATGCCATTTGACATAAACGATGTTCAAGATGCGATAACTATCGCTGCCATTAAATCTAGACCGCCTGATACTAAAGAAGCTCCTCGCCATGTATTAATAGACTGTGCATCTATTTCTGACAGGATTCCAGCTAATGACCGAGCTAAAGTAGAAAACTTTATTGGTAAACTTGAGGAAAGTGGTATGTTTTTTTTTGAAAATGGAATGATAAAAACGAAGTCTGGGTTGCAGGCAACAGTGACCTACAACACCGAAACAAAAAATATATGCATCTACTACCATGGGACAAAGTTTTCTCTGTGCGGGAGAGGAAAGCATACAATACTTGCGGACTTACAAATAGCGACCGGCGGTGTCCATAAAATGTTCTGTGAGGCTGTTATTTTGGCCAACTGTGCAGCTAGTACATTTGGATCGGAAAAAACTCTGCTAATCGGACATTCACTCGGAGGGAGCCTATGTCAATTTGCTTCAGCATCGCTAAAGATACCAGGCATTTCTCTTAATCCGGCTGCCGTTAATGAAAATTTGTTACTGGGATTACCAAGTGATCAATTGGATTATGCTAGAAATAATGGATTACAGGTATCAGTGGATGGAGATATTGTAAGCGATAGGATGTTTACTGGTAAAAACCAAGGCAGGTGTACGCAATTGTTTGGGAACAAAGTAGTCTTGCCACATAATGGGGGAGGAAATCCTCATATGCAATCGGCGTTAAAAGCAGCATTCTTGGCAATGTCATCGCCTCAGTCCGTTTGGGAACTAGATGTTCGCACAAAGGAGTCGATCCTTGTTTCTAAAACATTTCTAAAATTTCCTCTTTTACTAAGGGAAAAGATACGGTGGTACTTGCTCGTCGTTGCGGTCGTTCCTCACCGTTTCTTTACATGCGCACCGTAGAAGGTATGAGGTTAGATCTATTCGAAACCAATGATGTCGATTCCGGATTTGACAGCACAGTCTAACACGTTGTTTTTGTCCAGGATTATAACATTTTGTGCCTCTAAAGCAGCATACTTTACCTTGGCATTATGTAGGTTTTTCAGCGTTTGTATGCCGAAAATAGGCACGTCAAAACGAAAGTCTTGCTGATATTTGGCTGTTTTTACGAAAATGGTATCACTCAAATTAAATTTTCCTGCCCGATTGATGAGATCATCGGTTCCTGCAAAATCCTCAACTGCCACGATGGTTCCTCGATGTAAGATGATACTTTGACCAATGTTTAGGCGAGCAATTTCACGGGCGGTATCAATTCCCAGTTGGAGGTTTTTTCCGTTGATTTTCAATTTCCTAGGCGTCATGGGGCCCTTAGTGGCAAGGTATTCCTCCATGAAAGAACGAGCATCCAATAATTCCACGCCGACGTCTGCAATTTCTTTGGCGATGGCTCCGAAAATGGATTCGGCGTTATGTTCCTTTAGTGTCACTAGCATCCTGAGTGCTTTAAGGTCCGGCAACATTCCCCGGAAAAGTTTTTTGGGTTTTACTTGGCCAGCCATGATGGCAAATTTTACACCAAAACGTCCCAATGCTTTTAGCAATTTCGACACTTGTCCAACGGAAACTTTTGTGACATTTTGGGCAGGGAAACTATTGAGCCACTCAATATTTACATCATCGTCCACGGCGATAACCACAATGTTATGCCCAGAAGCTACAATGTTTTTGGCACATAGGATGGGGTAATCTCCGCGTCCTGCGATGAGGGCAATGGGTTCGCCCTTTGGTAAATTTTTACGAGTAAAAGCCATTCAATTTCTCTGAAAATTGATAAATTGTTAGCATTGACAACAAAAAATCACATCCGGCTGGATTCTTTTTGCATCCTTTGTCGTACAACTTCATATAAAACAATCACGGCCGCGTCGTTGACATTGAGGGAATCGCTCATCCCTTTTTGTGGAAGTGCAATGGGCATTACGCTATCATTTTTTAGCCAGAAATCTGACAGTCCATCATGTTCGGATCCAACAATGATTGCCGTAGGAGACGTAAAATTTTCGTGGAAATAAATGTTTTTTGCAGATGGTGTTGTGGTGAAAATTTGGACAGCGTTTGCCTCTAAAAATTTCAATGTTTTTTCATTGCTTGTAACAACCGTTGGCAAACTGAAAACTGCTCCCTGGGATGCCCGAATAACATTGGGATTGAAAATGTCGGTTACGGGATTACACAAAATTAATACATCGGCACCGGCAGATTCCGCCGAACGCATCAAGGCACCGAGATTACCAGCCTTTTCAATGCTTTCTGCGACCAGAATAAAAGCGTTGTTTGACAGCTTGACATGAGGGAAATCTAAATGCCAAAATTTAGCCAGCCCAAGGATACCGTCGCAATTTTTACAGTAACTAATTTTTTCGAAAACTTCGTCACTTACTTGGCAGACTTGAATATTTTTATTCTCGGCCCGTTGGATTAAATCCCATGGAGTAAGATCTCTGAAAAATTTTTCACAGAAAAAAATCGAGTCCATTGGAATATTGTTATCCATGGCCCGTGATAGTTCGCGGTGGCCTTCCACAAGGAACATCTCAAAGCGATCCCGTTTTACACGGTCCCGCAGCTTGCATAAAAATTTTATTCGATCGTTTTGTCTGCTTGTAATGATTTCCACGTGCGTACTACCTATTAGCAAATGCGATATCCTGAATTTTTTTAGCAATAAATTCAGACGCTCCGCAGTTGTTTTTATGCCATTCTTGCAATTTTTTGGCAAAGCTTTGCCTTTTGTTTTCATCCTTTGCAAATATGGTTATGGCCATAATTGCACGGGCTGAATCTTTAACTTTGATAACGCACTTGGAATGTTCCAGGGATAGACAAATACCTTTAAAATTGGTCATTCTATCGCCGTAGATGATGGGGATGCCATAGCATGCGGCATCCACGGGGGATTGCCCACCGGAGTTCGGAGCTAAACTTTTCCCGATGAACGCTAGGTCGGCAACCGATGTCAGCATTTGCAACTCTCCCGTGGTATCGGCCAAACAAATGTCAACTTCCGTCTTTGCTTTGCCCTTTGACCGCTGATGCCATTTGAAGCCGGACGATTTTAATAGGCCAATGATCTGATTGCGCCTTTCCGCATGGCGAGGGACGAGCAATAATTTCCATCGACTGCCACCATTTCGGCACTTCTTGAGTGCTCTAATAAGCATTGCTTCTTCCTGGGGCCAGGTGGATGATCCTAGCAAAATTAGGTCATTTTTTGTAAAACCAAGAGCCTGACTGAGATCCGATGCTTCCGTCGAATCCAATCTGGGGATTTTGTTGTCAAACTTCATATTCCCCGCAATTTTTATGCGATCCGGGGCAATACCTATTTTATGGCAACGATCCGCCATTAGCTGATCTGACGCCAATACGTAAAAAATATTGTCCAAGGTTGATTTCGCCAAATTTGGGAAGGCTTTGTAGCAGGCAAATGTTTTGTCTGAAATACGTGCATTTATCAGGATGACAGGAACATCACGCAAATGTGCCTGCCAAATGTGTTCCGGCCAAATTTCACTTTCCATGAGAATCACCAGGTGGGGAAAAATTCTTTTCCAGGCCAACCAGCTAAATAACCAAAAATCAAAGGGAAACAATCCCACAAATAGTATTTTGCCCGCGTACATCCGATGAGCTAGCTCGTATCCCGTACTGGTCGTCGTTGTTAGAACGATTTCGTATAAACCCGATCCAATGAGCAAATTTATCAGTTTTTCAAGTGCTTTGACTTCTCCGACACTTACGGCTTGTATCCACAACCGCTTTTTGCCGAATTTCCTTTTCGGAAGTTTTTTAAATAACCCAAAGCGATACTTGAAGTCCTTTTTGTAGCCACCTCTTTTTATCATGCGATAGGCATAGTATGGCATGACCAAAAGGAAACATGGAATAAACAAAAGTCTATATATTAAAATCGTCCACATGTTTATAATCCAACCTTTAATTTTTTGAGCTTATCCCATTCGCAATGGCATGACGACATATAGGAAATCTTCTAGGGTCTTAAAAACTCCAGCACTTAACTCATCCTTGAATTCAAAAAACACTTCATCCTGTGTCAGAACCTTCAAAGGATCACAAATAAACACATAGTTGAATGCGATTTCGATAGGTTTCCCTTCGTAAACAATGGCAATTTTTTCATGGGCATTTCCGTATTCTTGACTTTCAGCGGATATCTCCAGAGTATTATTTTCGAAACGTAGTTTAACCAGGTTTTTTTGATCATTGGTAACAATTGCTACCCTTTGAATGCATTCAAGGGTGAGCTGACGATCGAGTTTTACACGATTTTCTGCTCCCTTGGGGATGATCTGACGAAAATTTGGGTAATTGCCTTCAACAATTTTAGAAACCACCTTGATGTCATCTATTAAACCATCTTGATTTTCTTTGTCTACGGCGATTAGGAACACGATTTGGCGATTATCGAACAGGAAGGACACATCTTCTCCCTGGCCAAGTAGCCTTTCGATTTCTCGGATTGTTTTGCTGGGAATTATTACTCCCTTTGTATTTTCTACGTTTTCAGTTATCTCCTTGGATACTAGACTCAAACGGCGGCCATCCGTTGCAGCAAATGTTAGTTTGTTCCCGTCGAAACAAAAGTATACGCTGTTTAAAATAAAACGGTTATCATCATTGGACTGGGCAAAGGAAACATTTCTTAACATTTTTGCCATTTCCGCCTGCTGCAATTGTGTTTTATTCAACGGACTTGGTTCATTTGTGCTTGGAAAATCATCCGCCGAAAGTCCCATGATTTGAAAATTGGAACGGCCGGAGGAAATTTTCACTGTCGTACCGACGAGTTCTGCCACGACGGTATCCCCTGGCAAGGAACGAACAATGGCGGCCAATTTCCTTGCTGGGAGTGTTATTTTGCCTTCAATTTCGATTTCTGCTTTCACCTGACAATGGATGGAAATGTCCAAATTGGTTGCAGTAATTTTTAGTCTGCCATCGGCACAGTTCAACAACACATTGCTCAAAACCGGGATAATTGCCCGTTGTTCGACAACGCTTAAAACTTGCTGTAAGCCATTAACAAACGTAGTCTTTTCTATTGAAAATTTCATAATAAATTTTGAAAAAGATGTGGCTTTGTGTTATTTTTTTGTGATCAAATGACAAGCTGACATTTCATTTTGATAAAAATTATTTATGGCAAACAACATTACGAAAACTTATCCAGTATCCGAGATTCGGGCCCTAAAAGCGAGATATGATAAATTATTGTCCGAAGTGAGTCTGCATGATAGGCTCTATTACAGGGAGAACAATCCTAGAATTTCTGATTTTGAATATGATTGTTTGAAGTCTGAAGTGGAAAGATTGCGAGAAAATTTGGCACTTTACTCGATGGAAATAGAAGATACGACCATTGGGGATGATAGGGATTCCGGGTTTCAATCATTTGCGCACCTGTCCCCAATGATGAGTTTGTCAAATACCTATTCCCGGGAAGAACTGTTCCAGTTTTCTAATCATCTGGGTGATACACTCGGTCAGCGAAAATTTTCCTATGTCATTGAACCGAAAATCGATGGTATCGCGATCAATTTGATCTACAAGAGAGGAAAGTTTTTTAGGGCGCTGACTAGAGGGAATGGTACGGTGGGAGACGATGTCAGTGCGAATATTAAAACAATTAGGGGTTTGCCGTTGGAAATCGAAAATGATGCTGAAACCATTGAAATTCGTGGAGAAGTTTACATGGACAAACAAACTTTTATTGAAATAAATAAAACACGAGAGGAGCAGAAACTCGAACTATTTGCCAATCCGCGTAACCTGGCTGCCGGGACCCTAAAGACTCTCGATATCGATGAAGTTGCCGAGAGAGATTTAAAATTAATTACCTATGCCATCGGCCATTGTTCGGAAAGGATTGTAAATCTTCAAAGTGAAGTTCTAGAACTTTTGAAGAATTTCGGGTTTGCGTCCCAGGGAAAATACTGGATAGCTGAAAATATCGAAGAAGCCTGGAAGTATATAAAAGAACTAAACGAGACGCGGCATATCTTTCCCTACTGGACCGATGGGGCGGTGTTAAAAGTCAATGAATTACAACTTTACGAGATTTTAGGGACAACGACGAAATCTCCACGGTGGGCCATTGCCTATAAATTCGCCCCGGAACGCGCAACGACAAGAATCAAAAATATTATCCTGCAAGTCGGTCGTACGGGAATAATTACCCCGGTGGCAGATTTGGAAAGCGTACAATTGTCGGGAACAAATGTTTCCCGGGCAACCCTGCATAATGCTGATGAGATATCGAAAAAAGATATCCGCGTTGGAGATTATGTGACGGTGGAAAAGGCAGGGGAGATAATTCCGGCGATTGTAGCCGTTGATGGTACAAGGCGAAACGCAGATTCCATACCTTTTGTTTTCCCCAAGACCTGTCCATCCTGTGGATCACAGTTGATACAGCTACCTGGAGAGGTTTCCTGGCGATGTCAAAATTTGTGCTGTTTGCCACAAATCCAAAGGCGCCTGGAACATTTCGTTTCACGGACAGCCATGGATATTGACGGATTGGGTTCGGTCATAATTGAAAAACTAATGGCGGCAAAAAAATTAAACAATATCGCCGATATCTACCGTCTAACGTTTAATGATTTGGAATGTTTGGAAAAATTTGGAACCAAATCGGCTTTAAAAATATTGAGCAACATCGACCATAGCAAAAATCGGCCTCTTTGGCGTCTGCTGCATGGTTTCGGTATTTTGGGTATTGGGGAACAGACGGCAAAGATTTTAGCAAATCGTTTTCATTCCCTGGACAATCTAATTGCTGTAACACCCGAAGAGTTGGAACAGCTTAACGGCATTGGGATGAAATTGTCAAATGCGATAGCTGCGTTTTTTAGGGAACAGCATAACGGGAATATTCTCGATGATCTGCGAATATTGGGAGTTATCCCTAGCGATAGGAGTTTGGAATTTTCGCAGAATCAAAATTCGAAATTCTACGCGAAAACTTTTGTCTTAACCGGCACATTGTCATCCCTGACACGTCAGGAAGCGGTTGAGAAAATCGAGTACCTTGGCGGGAATGTAGCCAATGTCATATCTGGGCGTGTGCATATACTGATTGCTGGAGAAAATTGCGGTTCAAAATTAGAAAAAGCTCAATCGCTGGGCTTGGAAATCTGGAATGAAACCGATTTATTGGAGAATTTGAATGGAGTCGTGGCATAAAAATTGCTTGATTTTGACCCAAAAAGGAGTGAATATTGCATCGACACTTGCAAAATGTACTACAATGCGTATCATGTGTCCTTTTGAAAAACATGAATTCAATGGTAAATTTCACTCCGCGTGCCCAGCAAATCCTCGCGATGGCTAGGCAAGAAGCAGAGCGATTAGGTCAATCTGTCATTGGGCCCGAACATCTCCTGTTGGCACTTATGAGATTGCCACAGTGTATCGCCATTAATATTTTGCGGTCCATGGGAGTCGATCTTGGAAAAATTCGTGCCAAGATCGAGCAGCACCTATCGACAGTCAATGGAGATGCTCAAAATGGATCTAACATTACGTTATCTCCGCTCATACAAAGGATTCTTTTGGCTGCAGCAAAGGAAGCGAATATGTTACAGCATCCCTATGTTGGCACCGAACATCTTCTACTGGGAATTTTGCGGGAGGACGATGAAGTTGCAGCCAGGCTGTTGGTGGAAGCGGGTGTAAAAATGGAAAGCTGCCGACAGGCGATATTATCAGCCCTGGATCCTAACTTTGTTGGCATAGATGAGGGGAATAATGACGATGATGATTTCCATTTCACATCGGAAAAAATATCCGAAAAGGACAACCAGTCATCGGGCATAAAAACACCGGCGTTGAATGCATTTGGTCGTGATTTGACCGAAATTGCAAAGGAGAACAAGTTGGATCCTGTGATTGGGAGAGAAAAAGAAATTACACGGGTACTACAAATTCTATGTAGGCGGTCAAAGAATAATCCCGTTTTAGTTGGCGAAGCGGGTGTGGGGAAAACGGCGATAGCAGAAGGGTTGGCCCAGGCGATAGCCTTTGGCAAGGTTCCCGAAACCTTACTCAATAAGAGGATCATTTCCATCGATATAGCCCTCATGCTAGCAGGGACAAAATATCGAGGGCAGTTTGAAGAACGTTTGAAAGCTGTCATGGAGGATATTAAACGGGTAAAGAATGTAATATTGTTTTTGGACGAGCTGCATACGATCGTCGGTGCAGGGTCGTCGGAGGGTGCCATGGATGCGTCGAATATCTTGAAACCAGCACTGTCGCGGGGCGAAGTCCAATGCATTGGAGCAACTACCCTCGATGAATATCGTAAACACATAGAAAAAGACAGCGCACTCGAACGTCGATTTCAACCTGTGCAGGTTGATCCCCCAAGCATTCAGGATGCCATTTTGATTCTGCATGGCGTTAAAAAGTGCTACGAGGAACACCATGCCGTAAAGTACACGGATGAAGCAATTGAAGAGGCTGTAAAACTTTCCGCAAGGTATATTCAGGACAGGTTTTTGCCAGATAAAGCCATTGATGTCATCGATGAGGCGGGGACTAAGGCGAGGTTGAACGTATCCACCAATTCTCCAAAAATGGAGAAATTGTTGAAGAAGATCGAAGAAGTACATTGCGAAAAAGAGTCGGCGATCAAGGTGCAGAACTTTGAAAAAGCTGCCCAATTGCGGGATACGGAGAAACAGCTAATCAAAGAGAAAGAAAAGCTTTCTCGCCAGGCCCAGAAGAAATCAAAAAATAGCATCATTACGGTTGATGTCGATGCCATCTTGGCTGTCATCTCTAGTTGGTCGGGGATTCCGATTACACGCCTTGAGAAGAAAGAATCGGAGCGCTTGCTACACCTGGGAGAGGCATTGAAAAAGATCGTAATCGGCCAGAATGAAGCCGTCGAGAGCATTGCCTGTGCGATTCGCCGTTCACGGACGGATTTAAATGATCCCAACAAACCAATTGGGTCATTTTTATTCCTTGGCCCCACGGGGGTAGGGAAGACCTATTTGGCCAAGATGCTAGCTGAACAGATTTTTGGCAACAGGGATGCCATTATTCAAATCGACATGTCCGAATATATGGAAAAACATTCCGTATCGCGAATGGTTGGATCTCCCCCGGGATACGTGGGCCACGATGATGGAGGCCAGCTTACGGAAAAGATTAGACGTAAGCCCTATGCGGTTATCCTTTTCGATGAGGTGGAAAAGGCCCATCCCGACGTTTTGCAAATTTTATTGCAAGTTTTGGAAGATGGCCATATGACGGATGGTCAGGGACGCAAGGTGGATTTTAAAAATACGCTTCTAATCATGACAAGTAATGTCGGGGCCGAGATTTTGCAAAAAGATATGTCCCTTGGTTTTGTGGCGGATCAAAATACATCCCAAAGTTTTGAGCGGGTAAAAATGTCGATCATCGATGAGGCTAAAAAAACATTCAAGCCTGAATTTATCAATCGGTTAACGGATATGATCGTGTTTAAGCAACTTGACCATGAAGCTTTGCAAAAAATTGTCGATATTGAATTGGACAAGGTTAGCAAGCGTGCTGCCGAAAAGGGAATAACCCTTACCTTTTCCAATGATGCGAAGGATTTCCTGGTAAGAAATGGCTACGACAAAAAGTTTGGTGCCCGTCCTCTAAAGCGTGCCATCGAGAAAAATGTCGAAGATCCTCTTGCCGATAAGTGGCTGAGTGGTGAAATTTCCTCTGGAGCAAAAATTACCATTTCCTACGAAAAAGATGGCGAAAAGTTATCGCTACTACCCGACTAAGTAAAATATTTGTTGGAAAATTGTAGCACAAATTATGTTTTCATAGTGACGGCAATTCTCAGGAAGAGGAAGGGTAAACAAGTGGCATATCAATGTTTCCTGGATAGTTTTTGTGGGTGGCCTTACTTGCACCGATTGACAATAATGTCTATATTTTTTGTTTGTGTATTTATAATTGTGTAAATAATTTTGCTTGTCTTTGACAAATGAAAAACTTCTACTAGGTTTCTACAAAATGAACGGCAAAAATGATCGGCAGAACGTTTACTGATATCAGCCATGGAGGGGCGATGGCTCTAAGAGATTTTGTGGATCGAAAATCTAAGCAACCTTATTTTAATTGGTATCAGCGAACATACGCAAGAATTGTTCTTCGTAAGTTTCTCACGAGGCATAGAATACTGGAACAGGGAGTAAGACAGTCCACGGGCCGGGGATTGAGAAGACAAGCCTCTTTGGACCAGCTCTTAATGAGGCGGGTTGCGTTTGATCATAGCACACTAAATCAAATCAACATGTTGTTGGATGGTAAATTGTCTGAGGAGAAATTTCCAGCCCTGAGTAAAAAAATTGACGATATGATACATCAATTAAGTATTAGTAGCTCACAGCGTAATGCTTTAGTCGCACTTTTTAATTACATTAATGCCCAAGGAAGTATCGCATTGGGGTATACTGAAGATATCCTAACTCCTAAAGACTCAAGGGGCGATGTTATATCTGCAATTGGGTGGACACTATGGACACTTCCATTTACTGGACCATTGACATGGGGAGCAATTTTTGCAAAACGCGTTAAATATGTGTCTTCCCAAGGAGGAGACATAACATTCATACTTCCCGAAGGCAGATACGGTTACACATTTACCGCCCAAGGAGCGTTTACATCGTTCTACATTTGGGAAGAAATTTTGAAAAAAATTGACTCCATGGACCCCATTCCTAATTATCAATTTATGCTGTTCGGTGTTATGGAAAGTAGCACTTTATCAAAGATAAACGACCAGGCGGATTTTAAAAATCTTTATACCTATTGTCTATTTCGTTGTGTCTATGGAGCAAGCAATGAGCCAAACAGTGGAATTACCAATACCCCCATTGACAAATCAGCCATTGAGGCACGCATCGAGGCTGCTATCAAGGCCTCGGCTGACAAAAATTTTCCCATGGACAATCAACTGGGAGCGACGAGCCATTTCGAATTTGCGTACTTGCTACATGCAGGATATAAATTTAGAATGGTTGGAACGGAAGGAAAGATTCAAAGTTTTATGAATTTTTCGACGGGCAAACAAGATCCCATCGAGCAAAAATTTCGTGACAGAATGGCAGAATTAGAACACTAACGGCGCCGTCTATCTGATGACTTGCGATGGTTTTATTTTTTTATTTTTAGGAAAGTAATGTACAATGGATAGTCCAATAAGAATTAGTTACAGGCATGAGTCTATGCAATTGGTAGATGATGCAAAGGAAGGGTTGTCCAAAGGTAAGATAGATCTCATATGTGAAATTGATATTTCCAATGGTGGAGCATACACTTACACTTACCACGACTTTGTGGATCATAGACCCCATATGCTGATCGGCCAAACCGACGAAGAATATTTTTGGAAATTCAATGAAGCAATGCATGGGCAATTATTTGATCCGTTGTTTGCAAAAAATTTGCAAAACACATTGATCGACGAACATTCCTCTCAAGTCGAAAGATTGACTCTCTGTAAGTTTTATGAGGGTGATTTGGAGAGAAAAATGGCAGTACTTGTATACGATGACCATAATCTCTGGCAAGAAGTACCACAGGTCATACGGCTCACGAGGCTTGTGTTTGACGGATGTCTCGAAGAAATAAAGGAATCAGCGTTGCAAGGAAAATAAGCCTTAAAGATTATCCTACCATAGCCTTGACGGCCACCACACCTAACAATCCACCAGCAAAAGTAGTAAGAGTTTGACCCCAACCCCCCCCTTGTGTTTGAGCTTGAAGGCGATTGAGGGCATCCTGGACTGTTTCCAATGATTGTCGTTGATTGTCAATCGTTTCCTTCTGAGACTCAATGGTTTGTTTTTGTGACTCACATTGTGTTTGTAGTTCCGTATTGGTTACTTCTAACGAATGAACTTTTTCCCCTAAACTTACGAGTTGAGCTTCAACATTTTTCAAATTTTCTGACAGTGCACCTTTTTCTTTGGTTAACGCGGCAAGGGATTGTTTTTCTTTCTCAATTTCAGCTGCCAAGGCTTGTGTTTTAACTACGTTGGTTGCGTTAATCTGTTTTAATTCTGATTCATATTTTGTACGGAGGAATTTAATTTCCTGTTCCTTTTTCTGAATTTGGTCATTGGCCTGCTTTAATGCATCACTTGTTTTTTGCTGTTGCGATGTTAACCCCCTAAGTCGAACTTCTGTCTGAGCCCTGCTGTCAGCTATTGCTTTTTGGGCATCTAAAATCCTTTTTGTAAGTTCAGAATTTAGACTATTCATCATGGCATATACTTCTTGGGCTGTATCATGCATTGCTTGTGCCGTTTTTTTAAAATTGCCACTTTCAATGAGCTTTTTACATGTTTCCGAATCCACTATATCCCCACTCACACTAATCACTTCTGTTAACTTGGCTTGGATTTCTCTTACTTGATTCTGAGCCCAATCCAATGCTTCAGTCAACTTCTGTTCTCCTTTCGCAATGTTTTGCACATTTTGTAAAATTTGCTGAACCGTGTCCGTTTGCGTCTTTAGACTTTGTTCCAAATTGGATATCATCTCTTTCTGAGATGAAAAAAACGAAGTAAGGCAGCCTTGGCACTGGGCGATATAGGCTTCTTGGGCTCTAAACTGCTCTTCTTGCTTGTCAATCGTTTCCTTCTGAGCTGCCAACTGCTCTTCTTGCAGCTTATTAATGCGTTGTTTCTTGGAGAGGTTTTCTTGGGCCGATGAAAGTTCGTCTTGAGCCGTTGTCAAATTCTGCTGTGCTCCTTCTATTGCTTCTTTTTGTTTGCCTATCGTTGCTTCTTGATCCTTGTTGAGGCTGAGCAATTCAGTATTTTGTTCCTGCAACTTCTTGGTGCAAGATTCTGCTTCTACTCCAGCTCGTTTAGCCGCTTCCAAATCTTCTTTCATTATTTCTAGCCTGGTTCGTGATACGGCTAGATTTATAAGAGCAACTATGCCTACAATGACACTTATTCCGAGTGAAGGGAAAAGATGAAGTGTCACAAAACAGGACACAGCCGTGATACAGGCGGGTGTTGCGGTACCTTTTAAATTGTGAATAAGTTTTGGAAAAAATCGAACATCTACTCCAAAAAGGCTAAGAGCTGTCGATGTTTTTTTCCCTATATCCAAAAGCGTCTTTCCTATAAATTCTTTTGTTTCTTCCAGTGATCTAATCGAAGATATGGGATTGCTTAGATCGTCTTGAGAAAGAACTTGACTAGAGCCAAGTGTTTCTGAGGCTGTTGGTGAATCCATATATTATCCTTGAATGTAAATGTTTGTCAAAATTAAAATACTAGTGTAAAATATTGACGCTCAATGTCAAAAGAAATTTGTTAAAAATTTTTAAAAAGTAAAATAACCTCTCCAATTGCCGTTGAATTTGATGCAATGGAGGTTTTTACCAATTTTCAAGACTCCTAGAAAAATTCGGCAAAGAGGAAGAAAAAACAAAAGAATGGAAAGATTGATCGACCGTTCCCCGGGAAGGATAAAGATTTTGTGGCTGGTTTCAAAAAAACCTTGCGAGGGGATTTATTTTTTAATAGGTATCCGGTCAGATTTTTTTGGATAAAAGAGAAAAATATGCTAGAGTTGGACATAAGGCCTTGCGATCCTCTTGTTTCGCTGCTATCTGAGAAGCAATATGACTTGCCCGAAAGATGCATGTGGGGTTTCGTTACGGCTTTCGTCGTGGCATTGATAATAGGGAAACCCATAATAAAGGCGCTTTTAAAACACCAAGTGCGTCAAGTTTTTCGGACCAAACAACAGGTAAGAGACTTGGCAACTTTACATGGCCATAAAGATGGGGTTCCCACCATGGGGGGCATCATAATTGCACTGGCTTCGTTCGTTGCGGTTGCTATTTGGGCATCTTTCAACGATTTGGTCATTACATCTCTGTTGGTCTATTTTCTTTGTTCTCTGTTGGGGGCAGCCGATGATATTTTAAAAATCATAAAAGGAAATTCGAAGGGGGTAACGTCTAGGCAAAAACTATGTGTGCAGGCACTAATAACCGGTTTTATTTTCTACATAGCGTCTCAAAATCCGCCCATTAATAACCTTTTGACACACGTGCGTTGGAAATGGTTTTACGACTACTTTGTTGATCCACAAATTGCCATGGCAGTAATAGTTGTTTTCTATTTTTGCGTTATTGCCGGGACGAGTAATGCAGTAAATTTAACCGATGGGATTGATGGGTTGGCCATTGTAAACATAGCTCTGTGCTTTGTTTCTCTTGCCGTATGTGCTTTCTATTCGAGCAACGTAAACATTAGCAGAGAAACAATGCTATCATATATCGCTGGTTCCACGGAATTGGCAGTTTTATGCACATGTTTTGCAGGAGGATGTTTTGGTTTTGGTATTTTTAATATACATCCAGCTTCTATTTTTATGGGGGACATAGGTTCCATTGGCCTCGGAGGACTATTAGCCATAGTCGCTTGTTTGCTACGATTACCGTTTATTTTACTGGCCGTGGGGATAATTTTTGTAATCGAAGCACTCTCTGTCATGCTGCAGGTAACCTCAAAAAAAGTTTTCAAGAGAAAAGTGTTCCTGATGGCCCCGCTACATCATCACTTCGAATTGAAAGGATTTCTAGAAAGTGAAATTGTTAAAGCTGCGTTTTGCCTGCAGGTTATCTGCATATTAATAACACTATTTGTCGTATTTTATGGATATGCTGGAAGTCATTAATGCTCCGGGAACGATCGGTATTCTGGGGTACGGAATAACCGGGAAAGCGGTGGTTCGATTTTGTGAAAAACGAAGAATTCCATACAAAATTTTTGACGAATTGGGATCGCAGGAAGAACAATTTTTAAAGGAGGAAGCGAAGAAGTACCATCTAATTGTTAGAAGTCCCAGTTTTACACTTTCCCATGGGTGGACAAAATTGGCAATGGCTGCGGGATGTTGTTGCATAAGTGAATTGGATCTAGCATCATGTTTTTGGCATGGAAAAATTGTGGCAATTACGGGAACAAATGGGAAAACGACGACCACAGAGTTTGTTGCCCATGCACTGCAAACTCATGGTCAAAAAGTAGTCACATGTGGGAATATAGGGAGACCATTCATAGAAATAATAGATTCTGACATCAAAGAACATGACGCTTGGGCTGTTGTAGAGGTGAGCTCGTTTCAAATGGATGGAGGAACATTGTTCAGTCCAGATTATGTCCTGTGGACAAACTTTGCAGATGATCATCTGGATATGCATGCAGGGATAGGGGAATACTTTAATTGTAAAGCAAATTTGCTTAGAAGTGCCAGGATGCCAAATGGTCCTCAAAAGCACTGCTTTGTCGGCCAAAGCGTACATGACTTTTGTGAAAATTTACGAGTTGCAGACGTTTTGGGGAAATATACCATTTGTTCGAAATTTGATCTGCTACCTCCGGAGTCGGCGCTAAATATCGGAACACAGCAAGAAAATTTTGCATTGGTTCAAGGGTTTTGGACCTGCACTGATTTTCCCATCGAATGCCTGCAAGAGGCCGCCCTGACATTTAAAATTCCTCCCCATCGCCTCCAAGTAGTTGCCAAAATCAAAGGGCGTGATATGCAAACGGGTAAAGAAAAAAAGGTGGAATTCTGGAACGATTCAAAGGCGACCAACTTTCATGCATTAGATGCAGCATTGGCATCGTTCAATAGGGCAGTTATCCTGATAGCCGGTGGAAAATCAAAGGATGAGCCCCTTGAAAAATTTCAGAAGATCGTGGCGGGACGGATTAAAGCCCTATTGCTGATGGGCGAAACGGGTAAAGTTTTATGTCAAGCCCTGGATGCAGGTTCGGTCAAAAATTTGAAGATGACTTATAGGTTTTTTCCGAACGATGGAAATCTGGAAAAACTAATGGCCGATATTGTCAAGTATGCCTTCGCCATAGCTGAAGATGGAGATGTGGTGCTGCTAAGTCCAGGATTTTCAAGCCTCGATTGGTTTAAAGACTATGCGGAGAGGGGAAATTTTTTTGAAAATGGAGTTTTATGTTTGAATTTACAAAATAAATGACAACTATACCTGAGGAGATCTTATAATATGAAATTGCAAAATGTGTTAATTGTATATATTTTTACGCCATTAGCATTGCTGATAACCGGGTGTTCTATTTTTGATGGTGCCAATGGGAAAAAATACAACAATGTTGCCTATTCTATCGCACCTGAAGTAGCTACTGATGGAGCAAGTGCAAGGAAGAAGCCTACACAGCCAAAGCAATCATTTGAAGAAACAGGGATGGATAGTCGTCTCTTTAGAGACGTCAACGCTTTTGATCCGGTTTATGAAATTTATGTCGTCCAAAAGGGAGATACAATCTATGGGATTGCCAGGAAGGTGAAAATGTCACCGGCGACGCTTATGGCTATCAATGGTTTAAATAAAGACAGCAAATTGGCAGTGGGTCAGCGATTAAAAATTGAGAATGGTAAAGCTTTTGGATGGTCATCGCCGGTTACACCCGTGAAAACGACCGTTTATACTGTCCAAGCAGGAGATTCCTTGTCCAAGATAGCTCATACCTATGGCGTTACGATAAAATCGTTAAAAGCAATAAATGATTTATCTTCTGATAAATTGATAATAGGACAGAAGCTAACCATTCCGGAATCCACGGCTAAAAGTTTTAACGCTAATAATTCAGCAAAAATCCAAAGAGTGTTGGATGGTGATGGCGGATATACCGTAAAACCAGGAGATAATTTGATTTTGATTGCAAAACATTTCGGTGTAAAGCAAGCCGCTTTACAGGAAGCCAATAACATAAACAATCCGAACAAATTGCGCGTTGGGCAAAAATTAATCATTCCTGGCAAGACAGCTATCGCTTCGGACAAGACGAATAGCGTAAAAAGAAAAGACAACGCTCTAGCTCTCCCACCACAAAACACGTCTAAAACTTCATCGGGTGATTTGTATGTGATAAAAAGTGGTGACACCATCGATAAAGTTGCCCGTGATTTGGAAGTGGAAAAAGCGGACTTGATAAAATTAAATAACCTCGGGAACAATTCCTCATTGCAGGAAGGAAAGAAGCTTCTAATTCCACAGAAAAAAGCAGTAGTTGAGCCTAGGTCTCCCGTTTCCCATACTTCCGATTCAAAAGATGAAGATTTTTTTGAAAACTTCGAAGAGATTCCTGTTATCGAGATCAAAGATTAGTCTTTTCTATGATTTTAGAAAAATTGGAAGCATATTATAATTACTTCAGCCAGCGTAAAGCTGGCTGGTTTATTTTACTGTGTACTGGATTACTAATTGGGCTTGGTCTCATTGTTTTATCGAGTGCCAGCCTGTCATTCATCAAATCGGAAAATCATTTTTACAAACAATTGCTGTGGTGTGTCCTCGGTGTTCCACTTTTTTTAATCGGATGTTTCGTTGATTTAAAATTTTTGAAAAAACATTGTTCATGGATTTTAACGTTTTTTGCCGTCGCTCTGGTTATCGTTTTAATTCCAGGCATTGGGAAAATGGTCAATGGATCGAGGAGATGGATAGCCGTGGGAGGTTTCAATGTGCAAGTTTCAGAATTTGCCAAGGTTGCCGTAATACTTTGGTTGGCGCAATATTTAAACAATAGCGAAAGTAATCGGTCGAGTTTTAGGATTGGTTTTTTGATCCCTTTGTTGGTAGTTGCTAGCGTATGCGGTTTGATATTCCTAGAGCCCGACTATGGTACGGCGATGCTGATTGGAGCGGTGACGATAACGCTATTGTTTTTGGCAGGAGCTCGGTTGTTGTACATATGGCTCGCCATATCTGGTGGATTATTGGCCATCTCAATTTTAATATATCTGAATCCCACCCGAATGGGTCGAATAGTTGCGTTTCTTGATGTTGAAAACAACAAATTGGCAGGAGCATACCAACTCTGGCAGGGGATGCTTGGCTTTGCTTCTGGTGGACTGTATGGAAAAGGCCTGGGGCAAGGTCGTCAACAGCTGGTTTACTTGCCAGAAGCCCATACGGATTTTATTTTCCCCATATTCAGTGAAGAACTAGGCAGTCTAGCTGCCATTTCGGTATTGGCAATATATTTAACACTTTTTTTAACCGTCGCACATTCTGCGAAAAAACTTCTCAGTAATTTCACCAAATTTCTATCCTACGGCATAGCCTTGACCATAATTTACCAGGTGATAATCAACGTTGGCGTTGTTACCGGTTTATTTCCGACGAAAGGTATGGGGCTTCCTTTTATAAGCTATGGGGGTTCTAACCTTGTATTGCTCTCCTTTATGGTTGGACTTTTACTGAACTGTTTCAGTGAAGGTCAAAGGGAATGGGACTGTCGCAATTCGAATGAGGGGCAGTTGCGAAAATCAACCAAGAGTCGATTTAGCAACTCTTTTTCGCGCTAGTGCCGATTATATTTGCGATATGAAAGATTTTCAAAAAAATAATTCCAAAATGAAAATTTTTCTTGCATTGTTATAAATTTCGTATAACCCCTTCACGTAGCATCAAGATTTTTTTTGATGAAAAGTTTTTACCAACATTTAATTAGATAGAAAATATGTCAGGCATAACATTTCGTAGCGCGGGGCAGATGACTTCACCAAGTATTCGGCGTGTAGATTCAGATTATTCTGCGCAGGAAGATGAATCGCTTGGGGGTCGTCGAATTTCCTCTCCAAGTCTAGACTCCAGCGTTCCTCCTTTTATTACCAGGGTAGCGATACAAGAAATAACAGAGAAGGAGCTGCAGCGAAGAGAAGCTCTTATTGACAGAATGGGCAATTCTCCTCTAGATGATTTGCCAACTAGAGCAGCCAAATATATGAGTTTCATGTATGAGTTATGGACGCAGGCAGTAGCTGTTGTCAGACAAACAGGGGGTTTCGTGTTATCAAGATTGCGAAGTCGAGGGAAAAATTTTGATGAGTTCGAAGCGAGCGTAATAGTATTTACAAAGCTTTTCACACAAAATGTTTTGAGTCTCAAATATATTTTTTTGAGAGAAAAAAATAAAATTTTCCCAGTTGAAATTTTGTACGCGGAAAATATTCTAAACTTTGTAAGTGAAGTGCGACAATGTGTAGTGGAGGAAAGGAAATTATATCAATTCGAAAGGTTGGAAAATACTGTTTTGGAAATGGTTGTGGTGGAGACCTCTAAGGGAAGAAATGCGGAGGTATGTGTGTATAGTGGTAATTGGGGTGACGTGAGGATAAGTCTATTTCCAAAGAACCTAGGGTCTACGATAAAAAAATGTGTAGGTTCCTACGTAGAATATATGAGGTTACTGCAAAGGGAAGGTGTCACTTACTAACCTCGAAAACCTTTTCCGGACAAACCCTTGACCACGTGCAGGTCAGGGATGGTGCTGAGTCTCTTTTTTAAAATCATGGATTTTAAAGTTGTTGTATTTTAATAGCATAGGGTTGGTAAGTGTATCTCTTTGGGGTTATTGTTTTGTGTGTGCCTTTGTTTAGAGAAATAAAATCTGTTTCAAAAGAAGTTTGTGTCTTTCGCGTGAGATGCTTGAATTGATGATTCCTGAAGAAAAATGATAAATTTACAATGAAGAAAGTGTGTGAAAATATGATTGAAAGGTTTAGTTCAAAATTGAGAAAGTTTCAGGTTTTCCTGATAATCGTAGTTGCAATTGGCAAGGTATTATTTTCGGGAAATACTTTGTGGGGCGATTTTCCTATGACTCCCCAAGAAGCCGTTAAATTAGTTTGGGAATATGGCGATAGCGAGGAAGTAGTGGATGATCAACTTAATTTTAATACAGATCCCACTGTGCAAAAGGTATGGGACTTTGCGGATTTTGACCGAAGCCTAGGTGAGGAAGCTTTAGAAAGCGACCAGTCTTTTTTTGCCATATTGAATACCTCCCTATCAGGTGCACCTGTGAGTAGTTCGTTTGGAGTTGGTGCCGTCAGTTCTGCTTCACACCCAGCCCCCCTATCCCTATCAGGTGCACCTGTGAGTAGTTCGTTTGACAGCGAAAGTCTAAAGTTCTGGCCTGAATTTTGGCCTGAATTTTGGCCTAATACGGGGGATGGTAAAACATATGCCGTTGCCCACGTTAACGCTGAACTAGCATCCCTAACATTGACGGCTAATACATTGCTTACCAATGCCATTGCCGATCGCATGATAAGCGTTAAGGGTTGCCTTGCTGATCCGTTTATTCATATCATCTACGGTCACGCTCATCAGAATAAGATCTCTGGACTTGGATATAATAGCCACATAGGTGGTTTCGTTATGGGACTCGACGATGTTTGGACATTTACTGACGAAAGATATCTTCGGGTAGGTGTCGTCTTTGGATATGCGCATGGAAAGACGAATTTCGCTGGTCCTGCCGTTAGCCGTGAGAAATCTGCTAGGCATAATATTTATACAATTGAACTGTTTGGTGCCTATGAATTCTTTAATGACAGGTTTTTGAAAGCAAACGTCGGGGTTACCATTGGATATAGCCGTAACGATGATAGGTTGCATAGAGCCGATTTAAGTTTCAATGCTTTTGATGCTAGGGTTAGATCTGATAATTTTTTCATGGGTATAGAGTTTGTCAAAAACTTGTATGCCTACAAAGACTATCAGTTTGGTCTATGGCTTCGTGCGAATTATAGCCGCATTGCTCAAAAGGAGTACGATGAATCAACGACAGCAGCGGTGGGAGCGCAACATGTTTCTTCCGTCAATCACGATTTCTTCACAACCATCGTCGGTTTCAATATCGAAAAAGAAATTCCCGATCTGAAGTTAGTCGATAGAAAGCTGACACTTTCGTTGAAAACCGGCTGGGAATGTCAAGCGGTGCGAAAATATTCCGAAGCCACCATTTCTTTTGACAATAACTTGGGTATTGGCAAATTCGCTCCAACATTTAGACATCCTTTAAGGAGTGCCGCCATTGTATCTTTAGGAGCTTCTCAGAAATTGAATATCCACTGGAGCATTGTCGGTTCTTATATCGCGAGATTTAACAAGGATATTTCTACGCACAACCTCTCCGTTGGCGCTGAATATTCCTTCTAAAAGTTACATCCCCTATCTCAATGGTTTGTGCAATCTTCTCTGACCATTCTGGATAGCGGATGCCATCCGTTAGGTCGCTTGATAATCATAAGGGCAGAGAAGGCAAAGTTATTTGTAAAACTTTATGCCCTCTCTAAATTTTGCCTCACATTGTGTTTTCTTCAGTTATTCCTCTAAAGGAACTGAATTTGTTGCCTCAAACCTTTTACGACAAGTATCAATGTGCCACCTAGCATAACAATTACGGTTATTACAGAGGCTCCTTACTTTTTCCGATTGTTCCCATTCATTAGGTTTTATCACTAAACCGTGCTGTTTTAATTCTCTTACCTTATTTTTTAAAGCTTGTGCTCTTGCCATAGCTGGACTAATTTCCATTCTCGTCAATCCACATTTCTTATACATATTTTCCAATTTATTTAAGTCAATGGCCATTATTACATTGAACATATCCGTATCTATAATGCATGGCATACAGTAATTGCTCGTCTTTAAACCGTCAAAAGCGACTTCTGCGGGATAATTAGAACTTACAATACTTTCTGGAACTATACTGGCAAAACTTCGTGGAGGATTTGTTGGGAACGACATGTCGTGGTCGAAGGCAACAATTCGCGCATTCTTTGTAGACCTACCCTTCTTCGCAGCCTCCATAGGTATTAGTGTTACGTTGTTGGCATGTCTATCAATTTGCCCCGTCAGTACGTCTTGAAGTTGTAACCACGTTTCATCGCGCATTATTTGCTTCGCCAGTACGTTTTCATCGTGAATGATGCTCTTAGGGTTTCTATTATATAAATTTTGTAAATTTTGCCACAAGGAAGTATCGTCCAGCTCTTCTATGGCAATGCAAGGAACACCATTTATTTCACCTGCAGAAACAGTGGCTGCCACATGCGGAACATCTATTCCCATTGTCTTGCCAACAGCATGAAACATATACTGTACCTTTGAAGTTGCTTTGTTTCGCCTGTAGGATCCGCTGCCGTGTCCGTTGAACACTTTCATCGAAGCGACATTTTGCGCAAATGCCTTCTTATCTTTTTTAATTTTGAATAGATCACATGACTTTATTGCTATGGGTCCTTGCCCATCTTTTTTGGTAAATACACCCCAAACGGTATTATATTGTCCCTTGCCTAGGGTTCGAGTTGGTCCATTTCTTTCTAGTCCCACATAGCCTTTTTTTTTGGCATCAAGTAATATATCAACGGCTTCAATCCGGAGAGCAATCTCCAGGCAATTGAAATCATGATCACTTTCATTTATTGATAAAGATTGATCTGGAAATCGCACTACTTCCTTATTGCTGCCGAAGTTGACTATTGCAACTTTTAGTGACGATATTTCCTTCGGAGATAAATCGTTTTGCAGCACAAAAGCTAGCATATTGTCCAAAGTCTTGTTAATTTCAATCATGTGGGTTGGGAGATTAGCTATATCTATTCCATTGGTAGTATATTCATCAAGAGTCGTGATAAATTCAGCAAATTTACTGGTTTTAGTATAGGTATTTGTTTGATCAATTTCACGAATTCGATTAACCATCTCTTTGATCTCGTTGCCAATATCGCTCTTGTCATATGGGAATTTCGCTACCTCTTGACATATCCGTGATCCAAGAGGGGTATGGGTATATTTAGCGGTGATTTCAACTTTCTCATTTTCGTCACATGTAGCCGTTATGACACAAGTTCTTTCATTCACCTTTATGGTCGCCGTTTCTGGTTTTTTTGATTCTGTGGCTGCCCTTTGCAAGCCTTCGATCGTTTGTTCTAGCGACGCCATACCATTTTGTTGTGCTATACTATCCATATTGAACCTTACAATGTTTTTCCTTACAATTTTTTAAATAAAATTGCATACAAAAATTTTACACTATTTTTCATCTTTTTTAAAGATTGCGACTGTTAATATGATCTATGAAGCTTTTGCAAGCTTCAAATATCAAAAAAATTAATAATCATCACACCATACCTATAGTTGTTGTACTTGAAAATAGCATTTGGTAGGTAGTATACGTCCTTATTGAACGATCCCAAGGACATAGCCGCCGAGTTTGAAGTTTTCGACTACACGGGTATGACAAGGACAATGACATCACCGGGTCCAAATCAAAACCACCGATAAAGTCGTGAGCTTCGAGGGAATTAATTATTTTACTGCCTAGTTGCTAGCGAATTACGTTTCCGGAAGAAAATACAAAAATAGCTCCCGATGGGGCATTTAGTCATTGATAAAACAATGAATCTTTTTTATTTGTTGATATCCGATTGCTCAGGTGGTGAAATTGGTAGACACGCTGTCTTCAGGCGGCAGTATCGCAAGGTATAGGGGTTTGAATCCCCTCCTGAGCACCAACATGGCGAATGGGTTCAATACACCTTTGCAAAAGGTCAAAAAGAGCTCCAAGGATCCGTGAACTAATTGTAATCTATGGCGGTACCAAATAAAACTAAACGACTCAACGGAAACTGTCCGTCCTATCCCTACAGTTTTAGTACAACTACGTTTTCTATGTGCCTTGTCTGGGGAAACATGTCGATCGGTTGAATTTCTTCGATGGAATATTTTTTCCCAAGGATTTTCAAATCCCGTACCTGCGTGTATGGAGCACAGGAAACATAAACAATTTTTGCGGGACAAA
>JAITIO010000036.1 GCA_031279395.1 Puniceicoccales bacterium
GTTGCGATGGCGGTGCCATCTGTGATTGCCCAATCGGATCCCAGCCTCGCTGCAAAAATGTTCACCGTGGAGTCCACGGTTACGGGTTTAAGTAGGTCATTCAGGGGTGACTCACTTAGAGGGGATGAGGATCTAGCGCCTATACCCACGCGCCAGCCAAAGGCACTGCCACCCTCGCCCTTGTCCGTATTGTCGGCTCCAAAGGCATTGACGGTGGTAGTTCCTGAGGAGTACGCCACAGCCGCTAGGGTTTGACTCCCGTTCATAACTACGGTTGTGTTCCTGGCAATGGACTGCCCGCTCCTCGTAGCTGCACCTATTACGTTGGCTGATGCTACGGGATTGCTGGCAGCAGTGCCGGTGGATGCGGATGCGGTCAAGAAATTCCCATTGTCCATGACTAATATTAGGTCAGATGTTTCGGCGTAACCATTCGTGCTGTCGCAGCTAGCTCCAAGTACGGAAGCAACCGCATATGGGTGGGAGGCGTTGGTGTTTTGTGGCAATGTTTCATAGAGCAAGTATGCCGGATCGTTATCTGAAATGTAATGCACGGAAACCGCCAATGTATTCCCTTGTCCCATATTCCATATGGCATTTGCTACCCTTGCGTGGGCGCCACCGGTCTGATTTCCAGAGTCATTGACACTACTACCGAACACCACAGCGGAACCATTGGCAGCCGACAGGAATGTGTTATCATTTCCAATACTCCATATCACCCCATTTGGACTTGCCGACAAAGTATTATTATTTTCTCTTCCTTCGGAGGAATCGTAGATGCCGACCCCTGCCAAACCATATGAATTTCCACTTTTGTAGGCACTACCGAGAACGGCGGATGAAGATCCGGAGTAGGCTTCGAAGATGTTACTATTTCCAACACTCCACACTACGTCAAAAACAACTGCTTCATCTTTGTTGTTATGACCTCCACTGTTACAGCTGGCACCGAGCACGGTCGCAGAAAAACCGGAATAGGATTTGAAGTGATTGTTATTCCCAATCTCCCATTGTATGGAACTTCCTGAGTCACCTCCGTTATTGACAATTGCTGCGCTACCTTTATGTACGCTGTCACAGCTGGCACCGAGTATGGTTGAGGCTGCGGAACCGTAGGCAGTAAAATTATTGAAGTCTCCAATGGTCAAGAACGTATTTATCATCGTTGCCGGACCACTGCCTCCGCCACCACCGAGGGAACAGCTAGCACCAATAACACTGGCGGTTGCACCGTAGTAATGGTCACTACTATTAAAAGGAGTACAATACCCACCGGCGTAAGCCTCCATGCGATTGTAATTCCCAATACTCAATCTAATGTTGCTCATTTCCGCTTGACATTTGTTGCTATTATCATCATTGCTTTGGTTAAAACTGCTGACGCAGCTGGCACCCAGCACCGTGGCTGAAGAACCAAAGTATTTATCGATGGTTCCTGCTTTTGGACCTTCGGAATACGCTATCAGGGCATTGTAATCTCCAATAGTCCATTGTGGATCATTGATTCCAATGCTAGTGTTATTGACGACCGCACCTGCATCCGTATTGGCAGTACTGCTGTTATAGAGCGTATTCAGGCTGGCACCTACGACGACGGTGGCAGAGCCATAAAAAGTTGTACCATCTCCTGAGACACTAACTGCACCACCATGGGCTACCAAAGTATTTACCTTACCCTCGGTACCACCGGAGAGATTTACCTTTGTTTTTATCAAACTTGCTTTCCCATTTTGCCCAGAGGCTGTTATACTATTACCTATTACAGCTGCAGCTCCAGCATGTGATGAAGAGGTATAATTCGCCGTGATTACGTATGGGTAATTACCATTCTTGAACAGGCTTAGACTTGGTTCCTCCACTAAGCATATGCCGATCGCACTTGAATCGTTATTGCTCATGGCATGTATGTGAGATTTCAGAATTTCCGAGGCTAACGCTTTCCAGTACGACGAGCTCTGCATTTCAAACATTGTCGTCAGTCCGGATTCAATGCTTGCTTCATTGCTGAAAGTCAACGACACGCTACCACTAACGGACGCTGCGATAGGGCTTGCTTTCAAGCTACCTGATTCTTTAAATTCGACATTACTATCATATCCCCAGGTTAGGTGAGATTCTTGATTCGTTGAAATGGTATTTTCCGCATGGATACGTGGGAAAAATACACCCCAGCAAAAAAAGAACATTAGAATCCATACTTTTAAGTTTTTCATAGTTTTTACGCTTCAGGGAGTAAGAGTAAAATTCCAATGAGATTTGGTCAACATTTTTGTAAAAAAATTCTAAAAAATTCTAAAATTTTATAGAAAATTTTTCAAAAATGCAAAAACGCAAGTAAGATCGTCGTGTAATGCTAGGTTCAGGACTCGTAGAAAGAGTACTGACAAAAAGAAGAGAGACCATCCCCATCGCCTGTTCCTCTCTTCTTTTATTTGAATTTATGAGTCCTGACCCCAGAGCAATTTAGCCGCATTCAAAATGGCGTTGGTTATTTCTTTGTTTGACTTTGTGCCAATTCCGTGGAAAGCAATGAATAAATAGTCATGGGATTGTTTGAAATACTTCAAATTAAGTCTAAATGCTTCCCGAACTACCCGTCGGATCCGGTTCCTGGTCACCGCATTGCCGATTTTTCTCGACGTGACTATCCCAATTCGTGGTGTTAAATCATGAAACGACGTGCCTTCTATCGCCCGTTCGAAGGATTTTAAAACAAATATCTGCCCATAAACACTCTCCGTACCTTTGGAACGAAACTTTTCAAAATCAGAAGATTTTCTCAAGCGTTGGCTTTTGAATAGCCGGAACATTTGTTGGGAGCTTTATATGTACACACAGATTTTCTTGCGCCCGATGCGTCTGCGTGCTGATAATACCTTACGTCCGCCCCGTGTTGCCATACGTGCACGGAACCCACATTTTCTGATTCTTTTTAAATTCGACGGATGATATGTCGGTTGCATAGTTTGCCTTGCTGGTTTTAATTACTGCCAACAAAAAGTAAATTTGCCATATGTCAAGGTTTGACTGGTAAATTTCTTGGAAGAGAAAAATTTTAGTCAACATTGTTTACAAACCTTTTCAAAATTTTATCATGAACTTTGGGATGTTTATTTTTCATTCAAAAACAGGCTGAATCGCTGATTCAGCAAAAAAATTATGGAAAAGGAAGGGATTAATTTTAGTCGTATCAATTGCTCCTACTGTTTTATTAGCGATGAAAAGTAAACACAGTTCCATGGGGAAAATTTCACCCACATTGTTTATACTATCCGGACCCTCTGGAATTGGAAAGGATACTGTTACCAGGAGGCTGTTGCAAAGTGTTGGAGTCGAAAATCTAAAAAGGATAGTTACCATCACCACCAGGCAACCGCGGAAAGATGAAGTGGACGGTATAGATTATCATTTCATTGACAGGGAAGAATTTCTTAGGCGAATAGAAAGATCGGAATTTTTGGAATATGCCAATGTGCACGGAGATTATTACTACGGTTCTTCGCGGGCAGCCATCAAATCAACTCTATCGGAAGGAATTAACGCACTTTTGGTAATCGATGTGGTAGGGGTTGAACAAATTTTAAAGCAGAAAAACAATTTTCGGACGGTTACAATTTTTATTGCCCCCAAAAGCTTGGATGAACTCAAACATAGAATCGCCGGTCGGGGAACTGAAACAACAGAATCAATGGCCAAACGCCTCCAAACTGCAGAAAATGAAATAAAAAAGGCTTCCATGTATGACCACGTCATTACAAGCGGTTCCAGGGATGAGGATTTTGCGGCTCTCTTGGAAATATATGAAAAAGCCCAATTGGCATAGTTTTTTATCCCGAGGTAATTGCAGGGATTTATTCTTTATCTTGGCTTGACTAGCGATTATATTTCCCTCCTATTTTTCGAGAGGAATAGGCTCGTTTTTCAAGTTTCAAGTGTCTTTCTGCTAACTTGGCGAGCTGTGCAAAGGGCAGCCCTATTAGGAAATAGATAAAAGCGACGATCGTACCCATTCCAAAGAAATTGAACGAATTACTCGCGATCAGCATGTAGGTTTTTGTCAATTCCATTATTGTGATCAACGAAACGAGGGATGAATCCTTTAGAATCGCGATGAAATCGTTCGTAAGCGGTGGCAGAACAAACGTAAACGCCTGCGGTAGAATAACATGGCGCAAAGATTGCCATTGGTTCATGCCCAATGCCCGTGCTGCTTCCATCTGACCATAGGGAACAGCTGCCATTCCGGCACGAAAATTTTCTGCCTCGTAAGCGGCATAGTTCATTCCAAGGGTTAATATTCCAGCGACCAACGGCGGCAGTGTTATTCCTATACACGGGAGGCCATAAAATACAAAAAACAGTTGGATTAAAAGTGGAATTCCCCGTAAAAGTTCTATCATTGAAATGGCAAAAAAACTTATCCACTTTGGCATGTATACCCTCATAATTGCGAAGCAAAGCCCAAGGACTATGGCTACGCACATTGCTAAGATTGATATCACCAGGGTAACGCCGGCAGCTTTTATGAAAAAAGGTAACACTTTGACATATTGGACCGTTGATTTATTCTGTTGCTCAGGAGACTCAAGTTTCGAGTTCGGTGTTTCTATTTTTGACGATATTTCACCTAACCGGGAATAGGATGTATTGTACAGATCCCACTTTGATACGATTGCGTCGAGGGAACCGTCCCGTTGCATATCTTCGATGATGTCATTTATTGCGGCCATAAGTTCCCTATTACTAGGAGCTGATACGATGGAATACCTTGTTTCATCGAGCTCATCAATAATTTTTAGACCGGATAGCTTTCTAGTATAGTATGCTGCAATTTGTCCATCCAGTAGGATCGCATCTACACGTTTGTTTTTTAGATCGGAAATGGCACAGTATTCATTTGGATAGCCGATGACTTTGACATTTTTTAGACTATTCGTCAAAATACTTTCTGCTTTGGAGCTTCGTAAAACACCGACAATTGCTCCACTGCAATCGAGGATAGACTTGATGTTATCGGTATTTGAACGAACGATAAGTGATAGGCCGCAGGCATAGTATGGATTTGAAAAGATGACACTATTTTCTTTCCCTTCTTCGGATGAAAAACCATTAATGACCACATCGTACAGATTCCTTTGAAGTCCAGAGATTAGGCTATCCCAATCATTTTGGTGAAACTCTGCCCTGCGGCCGAGGCGTTTTGCAATGTGCTCTATGATATCTTTTTCAAATCCCACCAGCTTTGACAAATCTCCATTCTCGTAGAACACGTTCGGTGCCCCACTTTCTGCGTCGGCAGCCCAGTGCAGCACTGATTCATTGGCCAATAAAATAGATCCGAACAACAATAGTAGGATAAAATAGAAACTTTTCATTACATGTATCGCTTGAGAAATCTACGGGTCCTGTCATCCTGTGGGTTTATAAAAATTTCATCCTCATCGGAAATTTCTATAATTTCACCATTTTCCATATAAATTATATAGTCGGAGGCATCTTTGGCAAAACGCATTTCGTGGGTAACGATAATCTGGGTCATCCCTTCCGCATCGAGATCGCGCATGACCTGTAAAACTTCTTCCACCATTTCCGGATCAAGGGAAGAAGTTGGTTCATCGTACAGCATGACTTTCGGTTTCATCGCCAATGCCCGGGCGATGGCCGCCCGTTGTTTTTCGCCACCGGATAAACTCCAGGGATAACGTCCACTAAAATTCCCTAGCCCAACCTTTTCCAGCAATGACATCGCCAAAGCTTTAGCTTTTTCCTGCCGTTCATGTTTAACAACTATTTGAGCAAGGGTTACGTTGTCCAACAGTGTTTTGTGGGGAAATAAATTAAACGACTGGAAAACCATTCCCACATTTTGGCGCAATTTATGGGCCTGCCTCCAAAAAAAGTCCTCATTTTTTTCATGGTCCACCATGCGTAGGCAGACGCCATCTATGGTGATTTTTCCATCGTCCAGCACTTCCAAACAGTTCAAACATCTCAGCAATGTCGACTTCCCACATCCCGATGGACCTATTACCGAAACCAAATCACCACTTTCTATTTGGAAAGATATATGTTTTAAAATCCTATTCTTACCATAATCTTTACAAAGATTTGAAATACTAATTAAAGGCTCTGGACGATTGGACATTTTTTTAAAAAACTGTTAGCTAATGAAACACAGACTTATCTCGCTTTTTGCACTTTTTGTCGAAAAGTAAATAACAAAATTATTACGCCCATACAAATGACGCTATCGGCAATGTTAAATACCGGCCAGTGGTAGAATTTTAGGTCAATTCCTATGAAATCTACCACATATCCCCGAAAAATTCTATCAAGGGTATTGCCAAAAATTCCACCAAAAACCATCGCCCCAAGAATTTTTTGAAAAGTCGTTCTAAATTGTTTGTGTGCAAAGCCTAGGATGACCATCGATAGGACTCCAAGCATGGCTAGAATAGATGAATGTCCACCGAACATACTCCAAGCTGCTCCTGTATTTTCAGAATAGGTAAAGGACAGGAATGAATTTACCCTGATCACATCATTTTTCACAAAAGTCTGGACAATTATCTTGGTCGCTTGGTCGACCAACACAACCAAACATGCGGCGGTAAAACAAATGCATCTAATAAATTTACTCATCTTCTTTGGTTTCAAAGTCTGCTAACTCATCGGATGATTGATCAATCTGGAAGATCGAGCCACTAGAAGCTTCTGCCGGTTTATGCTTTTCCTTTTCTTTCGCCATCTGCCCTTCAATCGAAAACCTAGCAAATGGTACGGCAAGCAATCGTTGGGGCTCTATTGGTTTGCCCGTTAATTCACAAATACCATAGGTGCCGTCATAAATTCGCTGGATAGCTTCTTCGACCTCGGTTAATGCCTCCTGTTCGTTGGTCATTAGAGCTATGGCAAATTCCGAATTAAAAGACTCGATTTCATGGTCGACAACATCCTGGGTATCGCCAACGGAAATGGCCAAATTAGTTGTTGTCAACTTGGAAAGTCCCTTTTTGAGATCGTTCTTCAATTTCAATAAAAGTTTGTAGTATTTTCTATACTTTTGGGGAATTTCATCGGGATCTTTATCCCTAACATTGACCTGCTTTGAATGTATGGGATCGAATCCAAAAATATCGGCTATGGATGCTGCCCCTACTTTCTGCTGGGTTTGTATATCAATTTGCTGGGCTAGGATATCTTTTTTCTTTTCGACAATTTCTCCATGTTTTTCTACCTCAATTCTTTCCTTTCTTATCCGTATCAACTCACGGGCATCGTCGATAGAAAAAACGATATCATCATTTTTTCTTGTCCTGGCAAAATGTTTACCTTTCGCCTCCTGATTAATGTTTTTTAAAACACTCATGTTGTTGTAAATGCTATTTTAAAAGATTTTCATATTTTTCAGCAAGTGCCTCGAAACATTTTTGGGATACCCTACCGAATGGTCCGGCGTCGACGAGATGATCGACCCATTTCCAGCTACGGGGGCATCTTTCACCACCTGCGGCGGTTATTTCGACCGAACACTGCCCATCGGAAGCTATTTCCCTAATTTCCACCTGGGAAACTATAAACACTTCGGGCAAAATCTCCCGATGTTTTTGCAGTGGTGGGAACATCTTGTCTTTTGGAGAAATTTCAATGATTGCCTTGGCGTCGAGGGATTGCCCGATTAATTTGCTCTGTCTGGCTTGCTCAAGCTGTTCATTAACTTTCGTTTTAAATGACAGCAATGCGTCGAATTCCCGTTCCTCATTCGAGAAATCCTCTATCGTGCCTAGGCTCGGCCAATCCATCAGTTGGATGTGAGCTTCCCCAAAATCATCGTCATTTAACGCGTATGCCATTGCTTCGTCGCAGGTGAATGTAGTAATTGGAGCGAGCAAAGCAAGTATCATATTAAAAATCATGTAAATTGTCGTTTGGGATGACCTACGTTCGTATGAATTGGGCGCAAATGTATATAACCTATCCTTTAAAATATCATGGTATGTGGCTGACAGTTCAACGGAACAAAATCTGTTCAGCAACTGATAAACCCTGTGTATTTCGTAGGCATCATAGGCGGATGTTACTACTTCGACGAGATTTTTGGTCTTTTGCAATATCCACCTATCGATTAGTGTCATTTTTCCTTGCTCGACGCGGTTTTTTTCAAAATTGAAATCAAACAGGTTTCCGATTTGAAACCGTAGCGTGTTCCTGAAAGTTCGATAGGTTGCGGATATGTGGTTTATTATGTCATCGGAAATTGTTATGTCATCGCGGAAATCTTCCGAAGAAATCCATAGCCTTATGACATCTGCTCCAAATTTATTCACATAGTCATCGGCAGTTTGCGGTTTCCCATCACTTTTTGAAATTTTCTTCCTGTCTTCTCCGACAATAAAACCATGAGTTAGGACATTTTTAAATGGAGCAGTTTTTTCTCCAGAAATTATGCTTGTCCACATCGACGATTGAAACCATCCGCGATGTTGATCACTCCCTTCCAAATACATATCCGCTGGCCATACCAGTGTGGCATTCGTTTTTAAAACGGCCCGATGGCTATTGCCAGAATCTATCCAAACATCCAGCGAATCCATACATTTTTTGAGTTTTTTGGCGGAAAACCCATCCGGGAGTTTGACACCATTCAGCAGAGTTTCTTCGTCGGACTCAAACCAGAAGCCGGACCCATGTTGCCCGATTTTTTTTGCAACGCTGTGAATGACCTGTTCGTCGAGCAACGCGTTGCCGGTTTCATCGTAAAATGCCGGTAATGGGATTCCCCAAACACGCTGGCGGCTAATACACCAATCGCTCCTCGATGCAATGGCTGCCCTTATCCGATTTTCACCCGACGCCGGTACCCAATTTACACCGCCGACGGATTCTTGCATCTTTTTCCTTAGGTTGTTTTTATCTAGGGCAATGAACCACTGGGCCATGGCACGAAAAATTACCGGAGTTTTAGACCTCCAGCAATGGGGATACTGATGTTTGTATGATTTCTTAGCCAATAGCGCCTGTGCCAAATTTAACATTTCGATAACCCTATCATTTGCTTCGCATTTGCCATCACTATCCAGCACACTTACACCAACCAATTCCGAAGGTATTTGCCTGTCGTCGACATATTTTCCGTCGTCATCGATGGGACAATAGATGTCCAGTTTATATTCAATTCCCGTATTATAGTCTTCGAGGCCATGTCCTGGTGCAGTATGGACACATCCTGTTCCAGAATCGGTTGTTACGTAATTTGCCAAAACGATCTGGCTAGGTCTGTTGATTAGGGGATGCCTCGCCTGCAACCCTTCCAGCTGGGATCCCTGGAAAGTCGCCATTGCATTAAAATGTTCAAGGCCACAGCTTTGGGCGAAGTCCTGCACCCTATCTTCGCAGACCAGGTAGTTTTCATGGCCACAGTTTAGGATGACATAGTTCAAGTTTGGATGTACGGCGATGGCGAGGTTGGACGGAATTGTCCATGGGGTGGTAGTCCAAATTACCACATGGGTTGTGCCATTAATTTTCAAGGACCCAAGGGCCCCGTCGGTAAGTTTAAATTTTACCCAAATCGATAGGCTGACATGTTCCCGATATTCAACCTCTGCCTCTGCCAGTGCGGTTTTACACGGTATCGACCAATAGACGGGTTTTTTGCTGCGATAGACTAATCCCTGGGCAACACAATCCGCAAAAAAATTAAGTACACATTTCTCGTAGGAAGGGTCCATGGTGCGATAGTCGTTGTCCCAGTCGGCAAGTATGCCCAACCGCTCAAATTGAGAACGCTGCATTTTTATAAATTTTTGAGAATACGCCATGCATGCCTTGCGCAATGATATGGCATCGAAGTCTTCTTTTTTTTCACAGAGCTCCCTGACCACCTTATGCTCTATGGGGAGCCCATGGCAGTCCCAACCCGGAACATAGGGTGTTCGGAATCCTCGCATTGTTTTGTAACGGACAATAATATCCTTCAAAATTTTATTCAGAGCCGTTCCTATGTGCACATATCCATTAGTAAAGGGAGGCCCATCATGGAGGATAAATGGCTTTCCTTGGGCATTTTTTCGTTGTATTTTTTCGTATACCCTACCCTCTTGCCACTTTTTCACCCTAATTGGTTCCCTATTAACTAAATCCGCCCGCATGGGGAAATTTGTCTTCGGTAAGTTTAAGGTGTCCTTTAGATTCATTGGGCGACCATAAGTAATTTGCACATTGAAAATGTCCAGTCGTAAAGTGACGCAATCGGTGAAAATTTTGTACCCCTAAAATTGTGTAATCAATGCCGTTGTTTCATGGTTAGACAAGATATGGCTAAGGTGACCAGAAAGATGGACATGATAGCTATGGTATTTACGGTGGTGGGAATGCGATAAACTTCTGAGAATATCATATTTGTCCCAACGAATACTAAATTTACTGCAATGCCATACTGGAGCAAGTGGAATTTATTGATTAGCTGTGTTAGACATATGTACAGAGATCGAAGTCCAACGATTGCAAAAACATTCGAAGAATAAACCAGGATCGGAATTTTTGTAACGGACAAGACCGCTGGTACCGAATCTACTGCAAATATGATGTCGACGATTTCGATGGTAGTCACACATGCCAGCAAAGGAGTAGCGTACCACTTGTTTTCACATTTTGTGAAAAAGGCTAAACTGTCCTCCGAATGTTTTATTTTTAGAAAAGTTTTTATTTTTGTCAGCAAATTGCTCATGATGCCCCGTTGTTTCTCCGATTTGAACATTCCAACGGCTGAAGTTATCAACATGATACCGAAAACATGCATCAACCACTTAAATTTATCTAGCAACGCAATACCCGTGAAAACGAATACCATCCTCATTACCATAGCTCCCACCATGCCATAGGTAAGCGCTTTTTGTTGGGCTTTGTTTGCTATGTGAAAATATGAAAATATCGTCATAAACACGAACAAATTGTCGACGGATAGCGATAGTTCGAGGACATATCCCGTAAAAAATTTCAAAGTATTCTCGTATCCAAGGAAAAGATACACCAATAGTCCAAAAAACACCGCAATGGATATCCATGCAATTACCATGTATACGTGAGGTCTATGATTGTCCTGGGCATATTGTGCTTTTGTCAACGCCACATCGGCATATAGTCCAACGATAATCATGACCAAAAATATCCCCCAGAGCTGCCACATACGTAAAAAATGCTAGCAATTTTTTGTCAAAATTCAACAAATAATGTCTCCATTAAAGCTTGATGTTGCTAAAAATTTTTTATTAAACATACTGATCATGTCCTATCTATGGAGAAAAAATGTGTAATATTCATATGCTCCGGCAATACTTGCAGAAGCCCCATGGCAGAATATTTGCTTAAAGCCGCTTTGCAAAAGGTTAATCTGGCAAACAAATTTCGCGTGTGTTCAGCCGGAATAATGGCGACCGATCACGGCCGAGCCAGCGATCTTGCCATACAGGTGATGAAGGATTTAAATCAAGATATTAGTGGACATGTTTCCCAAAGGGTAACGCAGGAATTTTTGGATTCTGCCACCGCGATTTTCTGTTTGGCTGAAAATCATAGAACATTTTTGCTGTCAAACTTTAAGGGTATAGGAGAAAAATGTTTTCTTGTCAGAGAATTTTTAGATATTAGAGACAGGGACATTTTTGATCCATTTTTTGGGCATATCGATGACTATAGACGCGTTTGTGCTGATATTGGTTCGGCGATGGAATCCATAGTAAAATTTTTAGCAGGTAGTGATGAAAATTAGTATTGGAAGTGATCATGGGGGATATAAGTTGGCAATGCTTTTGATAAAATATCTAAGTAAGAGCGACGTGGATATTTTTTACTACGGGACGTTTTCCGACGAGACTTCCGTAGATTACCCCGACTATGCCAAGTGTGTAGCGGAAGACATCACTTCTTTCAAAAGTGATTTCGGTCTTCTTGTTTGTAAGAGTGGGATCGGCATGAGTATCGCGGCAAATAAAGTATGTGGCGTCAGGGCGGCAAATTGCTGGAATGTGGAAGTTGCTAAATTTGCTCGGGAGCATAACGATGCCAATGTTTTGTGCCTTGGAGCAAATTTTGTAAACGCAAAAATTGCCCAAGAGATACTGGATACATTTCTCAATACAAAATTCGAAACCCGCCACCTGAAACGCATAGAAAAAATAACTATTCTGGAAAATTTACCGCAATAAAATGGTGTATTTGAGACATATTTTTTAAACCATACCACTTCCCTATTCAACAAAACCCAGCAGGACATGACAATTATCTTGAAATGGTATAGATTTCACATTTTATCCACACTCAGCTACGTAACCAGTGTTAAAATATGAAAAGATCGCACCATTGCAACCAGTTGACCATCGATGATATCGGCACAGGAGTAAGGCTCATTGGTTGGGTCCATGCCATCCGTGACCATGGAGGGTTATTTTTTATAGATTTGCGAGACAGGGAAGGAATTACCCAGCTGGTCTTTGACCCATCCAATGAGGGGTTGCGAGCCGTACATTCCTTGCGTGATGAATCGGTGATTGAGATTTGCGGAACAGTTTCCAAGAGGCCACCCGATACGGTAAATGGCAAAATAACGACGGGTGCCATCGAAGTTGTCGTCGATGAACTGATAATTCATAACATCTGCGATGTTTTACCCTTTCCCATGTCGGATCTCAAAATTGGTAGCGTAAGTGAAGATCTACGACTGACCTATCGTTACCTCGATCTTCGCAGGCCAAGAAGTTTCCACCGGTTGCAAATTCGCCATCGGACGGTGGGTGCGGTAAGAAATCACCTGGATGCAAATGGATTTTTGGAAGTAGAAACGCCCTATTTGTTTAAAACGACACCGGAGGGAGCCCGCGAATTCCTCATCCCAAGCCGGTTAAACCCCGGATGCGTGTACGCCCTTGCCCAGTCTCCTCAGCAGTATAAACAAATGTTGATGGTGGCTGGTGTGGAAAGATATTATTCCCTTGCAAGGTGTTTTCGAGATGAAGATTTGCGGGCGGATAGACAGCCAGAATTTACGCAAATCGACCTCGAGATGTCATTTATTGATCGCGAAGATATTTATTCCTTGGTGGAAGGAATGCTGCAAAATATCTGGCAAGCTACGCGAAATATCACCATTGAAACACCATTTCCTCGCCTATCATTTCGAAATGCCATGGATCGCTTCGGGTCCGACAAACCTGACACAAGGTTTGCCATGGAAATCCATGATTTTTCAAGCTTGTTCGAATCCTCCAGTTTCAACGTTTTTGCTTCCGCTATTAAAAATGGTGGATGTGTCAAAGCCCTTAACGCAAAGTCACTGGCGGGGATTTCCCAAGGAGAAATGAAAAATTTAGAAGACATTGCCAAAACTCTTGGAGCAAAGGGACTAGCCTATATCAAGGTAGAAAATGGACAGTGGAAATCTCCAATCCTAAAATTTTTGTCCGATGCAGAAAAGGCAGTCCTTACGAAGGAATTGGACATGGCGGAGAACGATATCATCTTTTTTGCTGCCGATGGATGGGAACGGGCATGTATGATCCTTGGAAGAATTCGCCTGGAGTGTCGCGATTTGGCAGTGGCAAAAGGTAAAATAGTTCTTCCCGCTGACCAATTCAATTTCCTATGGGTAATAGATTTTCCCTTGATGACATTTGATGAACAACAGGGACGTTTTGTTGCAACCCATCACCCTTTTACGGCACCTGTACCTGAGGATATGGAACTATTAAAATCGTCTCCAAAAAATGTTCGTGGTCAACACTATGATATCGTTTTAAATGGCATGGAACTCGGCGGTGGTAGTGTGAGAATTCACCAGCCCCAGTTGCAGGAATATGTTTTTAGGGAAATATTGAAAATTCCGGAAAATGTGGTCAACGACCGATTTGGATACATGCTAAAGGCTTTTAAATTTGGAGCCCCTCCCCATGGGGGTATAGCACTCGGCCTCGACAGGCTGGTAGCTTTACTGTGTGGTACCACAAGCATACGAGATGTCATTGCATTTCCCAAGACCCAGCGGGGGATAGACATGATGTCCCAATCTCCATGTCCCGCAAGCGATAAGCAATTGCGTGAATTATATATAAGAATGACCGTCGGAAGTGGTTTAAAAAAGTGAAGCCTACCTTTTTTAAATCTTTATAGGTTGAAGACATTGAAGAATACTTCAAGATTTGAAGTAGCAAATTAACGCAAACTATGAAAAATCTTAGCTCCACGTACACAAAACTTTAAATTTTACAAAAAAAATGAACACTTTGATTTGTCAAACTAGCAAATTGGCAATGAACACAAAAGTTGCCAAAATCATCGTTCCTCTCATTAGTAAGACCGATACCGGATTAACTATCGTTCGAGCAATTGCAGAGGTAATCGGGTTTAACTGGCCAAAATTCATGTGACATATTGTTCTTGCTACTACCGAAATAACTGCCAATTTCAAAACCAACTTAAATACAGGATTTACAATGCTCAGCCCGGCTTTTGTCAACGAATACAGGAGTTTTATAGATGCGACCAAGGCAAGTTTGATCACAGATGCCATAGCTACTATAGCTACTCCTACAACAATCGCAGCGATAAAATAATGCTTTTTTGCAAATTCTACAACGTCATTGAAAGAAACACGCCGCAGAGACTCTATATCGTATGATCCCAAGTTCCTTGAAAAATCTTGCAAGTTCGTAGACATTGGGGAAAATATATCTCCGGCAGCACTTGTCACTGTATCACAAAACTCTCTCCAAAATAATCCGGGAGTTCTAAAATGTAATACATTTATTCCGTTTGCACTTTCCATATGTTTTTGCATAGGTTTGCCAAAACACACACAATGTCAATTATTTTTTTGGAACTTTTTCGAAGGAAAAAATAAAACAACAAAACCCAAGCAAACACGTTTTAAAACTATTGCAAATGTAATTTTTGTTTTCCCTATAAAATAGACTTAACCTTGGTCACCATTGCCTGGAACGCTTCCATGTTGTGTATGGCCAATTCGCTTAGAGAACGACGATCCATCGCAATATTTAGTTTTTTAATACCATTCATAAATCTACTGTATGCCATATCGTTTGCCCTACAAGCTGCGTTTATTCTGACAATCCACAGCTGGCGCATGTCCGTTTTTTTGCGCCTACGATCCCTATATGCGAACTTACCAGCTCGCCACATGGCATCCTTGGCATATCTAAATAGGCGGGATTTATTTCCAAAATCTCCGCGCGTCATTTCTAGCACTCTCCGACGACGTTTCTTGGTCGCAACCGCATTTGTTACTCTTGGCATGTTTTAGTTCCTTTATTTTTGCCATTCGGTCGCCTGCACCGCTATGGCAATGGTTAATAAAATACTCATAGCCCTACCGCTATGAATTTCATAACGCGAGCTGACATTCCCACAGCAAGAACCTTATCTTTGCTCGCTGCATGCTTTTGTCTAGCTGTCTTATGGCGCAAAAGATGACGGGCTCCTGGAGAACGATGCATCAAAGCTCCCCTAGCTGTAACCTTAAAACGTTTCATCATTGCCTTATTTGTCTTTTGCATGATGGCGAGTAATACATTTTTTCAATATTTGTAAAGTGTTTTTTTATGGGCGATAAAAATATTCTTGAAATTGCTCGTTTGTTAATATTATAAACACAAAACATTCAGGAAATTATTATGAACACAATAAACCATATGTGCCATTGGACGCAGACGCGATATATTAAATTACCGGATCATTGGCAGTCTGTTCCAAGATCACCTCTCTGTCTGGAAACAGATGACAGCGATTCAGAAAATACCGAAGAGGTTACTTTTGCTGCTGAAAATAACCTCAATAACGGGGTATGCCCCGCCGCATCTTCCCTGGACCTCAGCAATATTCCATCGGAAGTTTCATAAAATTTCTCCTAAAATTTCCATTCACATTCCACCCTATTTGGCGACTTCCGGGGAACTTTTTAATTTAAAAACATTTCTAAACTTCGTCCCCACGCCTGGAAACGCAATGTTTCAAGGCTTTTGGCAATTTTTTTAAAAAACTATTCTTTTTTTATTGATTTTTAATCTTTCGTATACTATGTATTATCGCCACATGATATTTCATGTGAAATCACATGAATTTTCAAATTTTAACGAAAGAAGATAATTATGGACGCAGTAAACGATAGAGGCCCGCAAAGAGCACTACATGGATCTCAACCACCGGGAGGGAGAATTGCCAGAGTATGTAGGGAATTGTCACAATTGCCGCAAACAATAAAATTAAAAGTTGTAAAATTAGCACAGAGGTTCGCAGAGGTAGCAAGACGGATAGCAGGCTCAAGAACTGCGCGAATAACAGCAATAGCGATAGTTGCGTTGGCAGTAGTTACTGGAATAAAAGCAGTTATTATGATGATAATACTGGTAATGAGCGGCATGTATGAAGGGGCAACACCTATATTTGTATGGGCTGCATTGGAAATTACACGGTTGTCTATGCAAGTAGTTATGTTGGCAATTTTTATAGAGCTGTGTCGGGTGTGTTCGTTGCTGTCACAGAGATTCTTCTAAAAATTTTAGGTCCCTTCGGGAGAAATTTTTCATAAAATTTCTCCTAAAATCCTGTCCCCAGGATTCGAATTGTCTTGAACCTTTAGCATATTCACATTTTTTCAGCTACAAAATGATCTATAACAGAGATAATCCATTTGCCGCCCATTTGAAATTTCGGAGAAGGTTGAATGACCAAGCGAGCGATAAGAATGTCCAACATTTAGTTTTCGATGTGGGCAATGGCGGCATATCCTATAAATGTGGCGATTCGATTGCCGTGCTCCCTAAAAACAATGAAAGTGAAGTAGCCGAAATTTTGCGTTTGTCAAAAATAGTCCCTGAAACACAGGTTAAGCTCCCTTTCCTAGGGAAAAAAATATCTATTTTTTTTGCCCTGCGGGAATACCTTTGTATAACCAATTTGCCCGATCAATTTTGGAAATGGCTTGGAGAAATCGAAACAGATTCCGACATGGGTTCATTCATTAATGATAAAATACTCCGGTCCGATCCGGAATGTCAGGTTTTGGCAAAATCATATTCACTTTTGGAAATTTTAAAAAAATTTGATGGCCACTGCAAAATAGAACCGGGCGAGTTGGTATCAAAACTACGTCGTTTGATGCCGCGGTTGTATTCCATTGCATCATCTCCCCTCGCTAACCAAAATGAAATCCACATCGTCGTTGTGGTTGTTAGTTATACAAATGCCATTGGAAATAAAAGAAATGGCATCGCATCAAATTATTTGGCCAACGATGCAAATATTGGGGAAGACATTAGGGTTTTTGTGGTAAATTCCATGTTCGCATTGCCGACAAATGCCGAATCGAACATTATAATGGTTGGACCGGGAACTGGAATTGCGCCGTTTAGAGGTTTTTTACAAGAGAGACAATGCGTGGTAGACAAAGGTGGTAAGGTCGGGAAAAGCTGGCTGTTCTTCGGTGATAGAAATCATGCGACGGATTTTTTATTTGAGGAGGAATTACAGACATTTAAAGATTCTGGCATTTTGACAAACCTGGATTTGGCCTTTTCGAGGGATCAGGGAAATAAAATATATGTTCAGGACAGAATTTGGGACCGTCGCAAAGAACTCTGGTCGTGGATTTCCGATGGAGCCTATGTTTATATTTGTGGCAATGCATCTAAAATGGCAATGGATGTCGAAAATACCCTAAAAAAAATAGCCATGGAACTTGGAAACTTTACGGAAGACGAAGCCAATGGTTTTTTTAAACTGCTAAAGGACAATCGACGCTATCAAAAGGACGTTTATTGAAATTAGCTGCTTCCCATGTCGATGGATCGGGTTCCATGTTAAAATTTATCCCGCTGGTGAAACTTTCTATAGTCAGACATAAGGCGCTTTTTGTCTACGGCCGTATAAATTTGGGTAGTGGAAATATCCGCATGGCCGAGCATCTCCTGTATGGAACGCAGGTCTGCTCCATTTTCTAATAGATGTGTGGCAAAGGAATGGCGTAGGGTATGGGGAGTTACGGATTTTCCTATCCCTGCCAGTTTTATGTATTTTTTTAAGTGCATCCACACGGTTTTCCTAGATAATTTGCGGCCCGTTATCCCTATGAAAAATGTGCTATCCGTTTTAGATTTTACGAATTTTGGACGTGCGACGGTTAGGTACCGCTCCAGTTTTGATTTGGCAATAGATCCAAATGGAACACTCCTTTCTTTTGCCCCTTTGCCGTGTACCCGCAGGAAACAGTTTTCAAAATCGACGGCCTGAATTTTAATATCACACAGTTCGGACACTCTCAATCCGCTGCTATAAATCAGTTCGAACATTGCACTGTCCCGCATGGCCAGTGGAGATTTTTCTCCATCTAATTCCAAAATTTTTGCCACTTCTTCCGATGTCAATGTGTCCGGCAATTTTCGCATGCAACGGGGACGTTTCAACTGCTTGGCAACGTCCAAATTTGCCATGTTTCGGGCTTTGGCAAATTTGGAAAATGACCGTAAAGCGGATAATTTTCTTGCCACCGTGGCCGACGAACACCCAGATTTATCTAGAAATATTAACCATTGGCGCAGTATTTCCAATGAAACCTCCGACCAGTTCTTTAGAGCATGTTTCGAAAAAAAATCTACAAGAGCTAATAGGTCATTTTCATAGCTGGCTACGGTGTTTTTGCTACTTCCCTTTTCCAATTCCAGATGCACAAGGAAGGCATCGATATCCTCTTTCAAAACTGATGTTGTTTCATCCATCGGACTTTAAAATGCTTAGCCTGGCACGAAAACCTTCTTTCAATATCGACTGTACCTCGGATGGTAGCCGTGATTTCTTTTTTTCGGAGTCATCGTTGGAAGTGGTAATGGGTTGGTTTTCCGTATTTTCGGATTTTAATGCCCGAATGTCTTGTAGGATGGCATCGATGGCACGGGATTGTCCCCGTTCAGCAGCTTGCAGCAGGGTAGTTTCAAAGTTTATGGTTTCAGAAATTCCGGTTTTGACGGATTCCTTTGACCGGTGAATTTCTTCCAATATCCGAACCATGCGGTCGGGGTAATTGCCATCTCCATCCAAAATGCTTTCCAGTTGTTCGTAAATCCTCGCTTCCACATCACATAAAACCCTATACATGTCACAATTTTGTGATGAAACTTCATGGGAAATTTTTATGAGCTTTTTGTAGTCACCGTAGTAAATGCTACTAATTATGCCATCGATGGTATCGCCATCAGCTAGCCCGTAGGCAAGGTTTACTGCTTCTAGGGTTATTTCGTTTCCACAAAAGGTTGCCATTCGGTCAAGGATCGATTCCGCATCTCTGACCCCACCATTGGCAAGGCGAGCAATTGTAAGGAGGGCACCTTCGGAAATTTTCATTCCTTCACTCTGGGCGATTGCGGATAATTTTTCAGCCAATGTGGCAATTGGTACGGGCCGGAAAGAAAACCGTTGGCATCGGGACGTTATGGTTGGCAAAACTTTATGGGCCTCGGTGGTGGCAAAGATAAATTTTACATGGACCGGTGGTTCTTCGAGAGTCTTGAGTAATGCATTAAAGGCAGCATTTGATAGCATATGCACTTCGTCGATGATATATATTTTATATTTGCATAAGATGGGAGCATATCGGCATTCCTCGCGAAGATCTCGAATTTGCTCGACGGAATTATTGGATGCTCCATCGATTTCTATGACGTCCAAACAGTTACCTGATGCGATGGAACGTGAAATTTCATCGTCAGGGTCGAAATCTATGGAGGGCCCACCGCTGGAATTCAGAGCCATGGCCAATAGACGGGCAGTGGTAGTTTTTCCTGTTCCCCGAGGACCAACGAATAGGTAGGCGTGGGCAACACGATCCATCTTTATGGCATTGGTTAGTGTCCTAACAATGTGATCCTGCCCAATGATCTCTTTAAAAGTTTTTGGACGCCAGCGAAGAGCAATTACCCTGTATTGATTCCGACTTTTGTCCAAATTTCCTTCCTCAAAACTTTTCTGCATAGAATCCTATGGTGTTCAGATCCTGCAAGTTATCTCCCCAAAGTAAAGTGATATCAAAATGCTTTGCGGAGGAAATTTTTTGGAAAAAACATGGTCAAATCCACAGACCCGATTTCAAGCATGATGGCCATCACAATGTCCCTAATTTGGAACGAAATTTCATAAACATCCATTGGAAATGGGATGGGGAATTAAAATTTTTATAAAAAATTTTTATCTGCTTCTGCCCTCCGTGGAAACGGTGCTCAGGGCATATTTTGTATTTTTCCTAACCAAATTTTCCATAATATTTATTGACTGTGGGGAAAAATGGGAGATACTGTTTAAAAGTGGTAGGTTAAATCAAAATGTTGCAAAACTCAAATAATATTTACGTAGGTGAGCATCGGCGCAACCCGGACGAGAAGGGTAGGGTGTTATTGCCAGCGAAATGGAGATTTGGGTCTGAACAACATGAAGTATACATTGCCATCCCAAATCCATCCGGATGCATAATCGTCTATCCTCCCAAAATGGTAGAAAAATTGAGAGAAAAGGCTTCCAATGTAAGCCTAGGAGATAAAAGGGGGCAAAAAACTCTCACGAAACTTTTTTCGAAGGCTGACCAGCTTACCTGTGATAGCCAGGGGAGGATTTTGCTCAATCAAATGCTTTGTACTCACGGAGGATTAAACAGGGAAATCCTGATGGTGGGTAATTTTATAACTTTTAGCATCTGGGACCCGGGAAGGTACGAAAAATATTTGAGCAAGGATGAGGAAGAGGATGACGAAATCAGCGTGATTTTAACACAACTTGGGTTATGATGGGAGAGGCACAGTTATTATTATCCCATTGTTCAGTTCTTCTGAATGATGTTGTAAAATGGTTAAACCCATCCAAGAGTGGACAATTTTTGGATTGTACGTTCGGGGGTGGAGGACATAGTGAAGCCTTGTTGCAAGCCAATGAAAAAAACTTTGTTTATGCCATTGACCGTGATCCAAGCGCTAAGCAACGTGCCCAAAAGCTTTCGCTAACCCACAATAACTTTAGATTTTATCAGTTCAATTTTTCCGAAGTTGGATGTCTACGTGTGCCTCCGTTAGATGGTATTGTAATGGATTTAGGAATTTCGTCCTTCCAACTCGACGACGAAAACAGGGGATTTTCTTTTAAGTATCACACTCCGTTGGATATGCGCATGGACAACAGTCGTGGGATCACGGCGGCGGACTTTCTATACAAGGCCAGTGAACGGGAATTGATAATAGCCATTAGAGATTACGGAGAGGAGGAATATTGGAAAAAAATCATCTCTACTATTTTGAACAATAGAAAAAATCCGGATATGAAATATGCCGATAGTTTTGCTAAAATCGTTTCCGGCTGTATTCCCAAGAAAAAGGGACAAAAAATTCATCCAGCCACGAAGACGTTTCAAGGGATAAGAATTTTCATTAACGATGAATTGGGTTCCCTAGAAGCAGCGTTGCCCACTTTATTCGACAAATTAGCGGTGGGTGGGCGATTAGCCGTAATCAGTTTTCACTCACTGGAGGACAAAATCGTTAAAAAGTTTTTCAACCAAATGGCCGGGAAAGCGACCGACAAATTCGACAGCCAACCCCAACAAGACCGGGTTGCCTATGCCAATATCTTAACAAAAAAACCGATTACTTCCGATGAAACCGAAGTGGATCATAATCCGCGCAGCCGATCTGCCAAATTACGCATTTTAGAAAAAACACGCAACATAGTAGATTGAATATGAAAAATAAGTCAGACAGATTTTTTCAAATTTGTACATTGTTGTGCATAGGCGGTGTTTTTATGTCATTTTTTCTGTCTTTGTTTTTGGTTAAGGCGAGGCAAAACATAATATCATGGGGACGAAAAATATCAGAACATGAGCGGGTTTTATCCCTATATGTCACAAAAAACACAGAACTGGATAAGGAAATTTTAAAGCTTAGTTCCACCCGATCCTTGCATGACTTCATCGAAGTGAATGGCCTTGTGGTTGCAGATGTACACAATACGGTAAAAGTGTCAAAAACGGATGTCAATTTTTATGCTCTAAACCATTCGGCTGATAGGGTTGCAAATCGACTTCCCCAGGAAAAATTTCCAAAACAAACTAGTCTAACTATGCGTAATTAAAATTACGACAATTGTAATAGGTAATGATGGACTCATAAAAAGGATTAACGTTTAGAAAGGATGGGAAAATATCAGAAGTTAGTACAATGGAATCGATAAAAGGAGAGGTCTTGGAGAAGATATCTATTTCCTAAAGTCGCCAGGTAGGCGGTGGGAGGATTAGTGTCCCCATTGCCACCCGCTACACTCGCATATTTTCCCATTCCCAATTCTTTTCGTTTTTATCCAAATTTATGAGTCCTGATCCTAGGCTTCGCTGAAGCAACGGTTGTTTCGTGGGAAGTAGAAATTTGGACGATCCGAAGAGCACCATGGGCGGAATATCAAAGCGGAAGGCCATTGGGCATTTAAAAGCTTCCGTACGCGAAATATCATTGCTTGACCGTAATGATGAAAATGGCAGAAACTACGATGTTGCAAAGGGCAATGTAAACCGCTGCACTTGCAGTGTCTTTGGCTTTCTTGGCAAGTGGAAATCTCCTATTCTGAGATGAAAAATTTACGACGGATTCGATGGCTGTGTTTAAACATTCGGCAATTAGTAACATGAAGAAATCGACAACTAGGAGAAAAAACTTCCAACTCCAGCCAAGAAACCAAAAGCAAATCGGCAAAATCACTATCCCGCATACAAGTTCCACCCGAAATGGTCGTTCATGGCGCATGAAACGCATGCCACTGATTGAATAACTCAGTGGATTAACAATATATCGCCACAGAAAAATTGTACATAACCTGAGCAATTTTTTAAAAATTTTCCTTTGCATGTGAAGAATTTTTGTTAACCCCTTATCTTAAGTAGATAAAAAATTAAGCCGCCGATGCAACAGAAAAATAATCAAAGAAAATATTGGAAGACGTTGCTATGTAAATTTGGAACTTTGCTTGTGATTTTTTTTGGTGTGCGATTTTTGTTCTTTTGCAGTAACTACAAAATATTTGCAAGTGAGCCTCCATGGCTCATTTTTAAAGCATTTGTGGCAGGGATGAGATTCGATCTGGCGACCATTGCAATCTTTAACATACCGGTTTGGGGATTCTGGTCATTGACTCTTAGACTTCGTTCTTGGAAATTTTTCAATGCCATTGCAACGGGCTGGTTTCTTCTGGCCAATTTTTTAGCCCTGTTAGTCAACATTATAGATGTAAAATATTTTTCCTTTACATTCAAAAGGATGTCGGGAGAAATATTTGAACAATCCGTATTATTGGCCGAAGATCCATCCATATATGTCCACATGTTAGCAGAATACTGGTATATTGTTGTCAGTGGTCTGGTGTTGGTATGTGCTTTGGTACTCGCAGCACTTAAGTTTAGTCTAACAAACAAAACCGATGAGATTAGAAAACGGGATTTCGCCTATTCCTTTGCTTCCATAATACTGTTAATTGTATGCGTCCGCGGAGGCCTGCAGCGTAAACCATTAAAACCAGTGGATGCCAATATCTATGCACCCAATATACGGATGGTATGTTTAGTAAACAATTCGGCATTTAACATTTTTCACACAAGGAAAAAAGCAAATCTACCACCACATGACTATTTCGCTAATGACGATGACAGGTTATTGAAAATATCTCCCAGACATAGGCCTGGAAAATTTTGTGATACATGCACAGATTTTCAGGGCAAAAATGTATTCATAATCATTTTGGAAAGTTTTTCAGCGGAATATGTTGGAGCGCTTGATGGGGAGTTTAAAGAAATATCAGACATGACATTCACTCCGTTTTTAGATTCCCTCATAGGGAAAAGCTATATTTTTGACGGGTTTGCCAATGGGACAACATCCATAGATGGATTAACGTCCATAATATTAAGCATCCCTCCTTTATTCGATGCGCCATACATAATTAGTGCATACGGTGAAAACACTGTAAATTCATCGGCATCTATCCTAAAAAAAGACGGATATAAGACATTGTTTTTCTATGGCGGAAAGGGAAATTCTTGTAACTTTGGTAGCCTGGGAAATAGGGCACAATTTGATGAATACTATTGCCAATACGATTACGATGGTCCCAGTTCGGACATTAACGGCTGGGGCGTATACGACGAAGAATTTTTTCAGTTTGTCGCAAGGAAAGTGGATAAAACAAAAAGCCCCTTTTTCTCCGTTTTATTTTCACTGTCTTCCCACCATCCATTTCTGTATCCCAAACGATTGCATGGAAAATTTCCGAAAGGCATTGAAAAGCTACAGGAACTTATGGCCTACACGGACTATTCCTTGCAAAAATTTTTCGAAACCGCAGAGCAAATGGATTGGTACAGGGACACACTATTTGTCTTGATAGCCGATCACATAGCTAGCCCTCGGCAAAGGTACTATCAAAATACCCTGGGAGGCTATTCGATTCCAATAATATTTTTCGACCCAAACGGTAGATTGGTTGGAAAATCCAATGAAGTTGCACAGCAGATCGATATTATGCCATCAATTTTAGATCTGGTTGGGAGCAAACGCAATTATTTTTCATTTGGCTCTAGCCTGTTTGACCAGAATGCTCCAAGATTTGCCATAAGTCACAAAGATGGAATCTATCAGCTGATCACAAAAGATTTTGTTTGTAAGTTCGATGGTAAAGATGTTATCGGTCTTTACCGAAGGTCAGATTTTTTTCTGGAAAACAACCTGGTGGAAGATCCAAAATATCTTGTGAAGAAAGAAAATTTACAAAATTTTACCAAAGCTTTCTTGCAACAATATGGCAAAAGCATTAAAAATAATGCTATGACAGTTGCCGATTAAATCATGGACAAAAATGCCTCAAACACGAAAAAGCCGTTTGTTGCTCTGTGGTCGATGTTTATAATTTCTTTTCTGTTCATACTATTTGTCCTATGGCTTTCCCACGTTTCTCTTGTTGTATCTTCGGTAAATTTATTGGAAGAAGTGACCACCTATAACCTATCAATGTTTGTGCAAAGAGCATGGCAATTTGATTGCCGCATTGGAGGAATGCTGATTTTTCCGTTTTTCGTCATCTCTTTGTTTTTTTGTAAATCGGAAAGGTTACAAAAAAGATTGTCAAAAATTTTAAAATTCATCATTTCCTTGTTTACGTGTATAACGGTAATCCTAGCCGTAATCGAGATTGGATATTTTAAAGAATACAATGACAGATTTAATTTTTGGTTTTTTAATTTTCTATTTGATGATCAAAAGGCAATTCTATCGACGATTAGAAAAAGTTACAATCTATTGGGTGTATCGGCAATCGTGATACTCGTATCCGTTGGTTTGATATTTTTTTACCGGAAATTGGTTTCGAAGGTCACCCTAGAAAAACACAGGAGTGTTTTGGCTATGTCAGTTTTCACCCTATTGATGGGCATATTTCTCATAGCCACAGCCCGTGGTTCCATATCCAGACGTCCTCTTCAACAAATTGACGTTGCCATAACGGGCAATAAATTTCTTAACAAATGCATACCAAATGCATATTATGCCATGTATTTCGCGTGGAAAGATTTTCTACATTCAAACAATATCAAATGCATACGAAAATCGTGTTCCCGTGAATATGTGCAGGCAGCACTAACACTTTTAGGATCTCCGACCGATGACGTTGATAAGTTCATCTCCCGCACTGCAAATGGTGCGAAATTATCCAAGAAACCGAAACATATTTTTTTAATAGTTATGGAAAGCCAGGACAATTGGCCATTTCTGCCCGAAAACGCCGAATTAAACCTGTGCCCGAATCTTGCGAGACTAGCAAAAGAAGGTTTGTATTTCAAAAATTTTGTCCCTACCGGACAGGGGACAATGTCTGCCATAGCTGTACAAATGTGCAATTATCCCAACATGGGTTTTCTAATTAATTGTTCAGAAAATGGGCTGAAAAATTGCGAATTATCCGTGGGGACCCTATTTCAAAGGTTGGGCTATGGAACAAATTTTTACTATGCCGGATATTTGAGCTGGCAACGCATAGATCGATTTGCACCGATACACGGCTATCAGCATTGCTATGGCGGAGACGTAATGGGGATCTATGAAGGAAATGAATGGGGAGTGAACGACAAGGATCTTTTTGCGTTCATAGAAAGGAATTTTTCCCCTGATACGGATAGTTTTAACTTGATTTTGACAGCTTCAAATCACCCTCCCTATAGCGTTGATCTAGTAGCCGAAGGTGTTCCTCTGGAACATACCGCTAAATTTGTCGATAGTCAAAA
>JAITIO010000024.1 GCA_031279395.1 Puniceicoccales bacterium
ACAGTTGTGGTATCATTACCTGTGGCATCATCATCTGTAACCGAAATCGACGATGCACCAGTCCCCTGAGGTTCCATATGTGCCACTGAACGGCCGCTAAATGCTTTGTCGAATTGCAAATCTGGTTTTTTCCCCTGCATATTGGCTATTAATTTAACCACTTTCGTCCTGTGCTTGTCAGGTTCGGGGACTGCCTTTCCCATGCCTGCCTCTGAATCTAAATTCACTTTTTCCATAAAAATATCCTTCCTAAAGCACATCCAGTTTACATGGTTTGGCGAGAATGTCAACTATTTCAAAAATTATCCCCTGTGGCCATGATTTTTAGGGCATAGGCGGTTTGCCCATTTTCGACTTACCCACCTGCGTAGGCGGGACTTTTGCCATCCACTGTCCCAAATTGTGCAATGGCGGGGCTCTTTTTTGTTGCCCCGGGAAGGTTTTTCGTTAGCAATGGGGAGATGGAATATGAAGCTGTCATAGGCCTGGAGGTCCATGTGCAAATAAAAACAAAATCGAAATTGTTTTCAAAATGTCCCTATCGGTTTGGGGAACCGCCGAATACGCTGACAGATCAGGTAGTTCTCGGGTTACCAGGAACACTTCCGGTTATCAACAAGGAAGCAGTACTGAAAACCATAAAAGCGGGCATAATTTTTGGATGTGACATCGCAGAAATGGCCAAGTGGGACAGAAAGAATTACTTCTATCCCGACTGCCCAAAGAATTATCAAATTTCTCAAAATACGGATCCCATTTGCCGCAATGGATACGTTGAGATTGAACTCTTGGGGCCGTCTCGCAACGTCATGGGGGAGCATAAAAGAATTGCTCTGGATCGCATTCACCTGGAAGAAGATGTTGGAAAATTGACACACTTCGAAGGTGACTCCGGAATAGATTTTAACAGGGCCGGTGTTTCCCTGATGGAAATTGTGTCCAAGCCCGACATGCGTTCCGCCGAAGAAGCATTCGCCTATTTGAATTCTCTGCGCATGCACATGATGTATGCCGATATCTCAAACTGTGACATGGAAAAGGGAGAAATGCGGTGCGATGCCAATGTTAGTATGCGACCCGTTGGTAGCAAAACCCTGGGGACCAAGGTGGAAATCAAAAATTTGAACTCCATTTCGGGTGTAAAAAATGGCATAGAGCATGAAATAAAACGGCAAGTTCAAGCCCTGGAGGATGGCGGAGGAGTTTATCAGGAAACACGGCGATGGAACGCAGATACCAATTCAACAACGGTGATGCGTACCAAGGAAACAGCATTTGACTATAGGTATTTTGCTGATCCAGATTTGATGCCCGTGCAGATATCTCAGGAAACGAAAACCACAATCATGGCTGAAATCCCGGAGTTGCCGTTCGTAAAACAGGAGCGTTTTTTCAGTCAGTATGGTCTGCCATATACCATAACATCCGTGATTTGTACGAAAAAAATGTTGAGTGATTTCTTCGAAGCGGCGGTGGCCATTCACAATAACCCACGGGCCATTGCAAATATAATTGCCAATGACCTGCTGCGTGAATTATCAAATGTCGATCAAAATTCCGACAGAGAGCTGGATCCTGGGGACATCGACGGCTGTAAAATTTCTCCACAGACACTGGCAGAACTGGTAAAATTGACGGACGATGGTACGATTTCGAAACAAATTGCCCAGGGCGTTTTTATCGAAATGTTTCGAACGGGGAAATCGGCGAACGAAATCGTACGGAAACATGGATTAAAACAGAATGCAAATTATGACGAATTGCTCACACTTTGCCAAAGTGCCATTGAAAAAAATGAAAAAGCAGCCCGAGAATTCCGTGGCGGAAAAGATTCCGCAATCAACGCGATAAAAGGGTTTGTAATGAAGGAAACCCAGGGTCAAGCAAACCCTACCATGGTTGATAAAACCCTGCGGGAATTGTTAAAATCTTAGGAATGGTACGGAATGGATTCATTAGGAGAGAGACAAAGGACCTCGAAGGAAATAATAGGGCTGCAATGTAAAAACTAACAAATCAAAAAAATTTTTCAAAACACTGACAAATCGGAAGAGATTATTTCTAAATATCTTCCCCATGTATCGAATCCAATCGATATACTCCATTGACCATGGCGACAAGGAGAAATCGATGGGCTACAGATAAGGTTTTCAGTGAAAATAAAGGAAAAGTATTTCTAGGGCTTGAGAAAAGATATCATATATTTATCCATACTTTCATGGTCGATCTTTTAGATTCCTCATCTTCCTGACCCACGGAAAGGTGAATGTATTTTGCACATTGAAAAATTCTTTTCCCATCCGAGTATCGGCCGACAAAAGTCTCGGATAAATCAGTGAGGTTGCATGATGTAAAATTTTAGCAAACCGGAAAGGATTATTATCAAAACATTGACAAATTAGGGGAAATAGTTTCATAGATACCTTCTCTATGAAAGGAGCAGAAAGAACGAAGTTTAGCCAAGATTATGGTCAGGTGGTTGCGAGGCCAGTGGAAAAAGACGAATTGTTTTCAGACCTCCCCGCGGATAGAGTAGAAAAAACGGTCACAGCAGGCGAGGAAAGAATTAGTATTCCTGGGAGCAAAGTGCCCGAGAATGCGTTGGGAATACGTTCGGTAATAGCTACTGTTTCCAGAAACCTTCCGACATGTTGGCTGGAGTTTACGGTGGAGAATATTGCAAATTTGACAGAGAATAAAATCGCTCAATTGCTGTCCCATAAAGGCATATTTGATGCGAGCAAACTGGGGTTTATGCTTTTTTTGTCAGATGGGTTTCGAATAGCTGCTCGAGTGGTCGATTGTATATCGGGATATCGCTTGCTAAAGCTTATCGGAGAAGGTTTAGTATCGGTGTATTACTTTACATGTATATTTTTTGAAGAAAAGTTCTTTGCGGGAGATAGGGGTCAAGTGCCGACGACAGAAAGTTTGTGTAGTATAATGCGAGAAAAATGCAAACCTCAGTCGCCGAGTTCACCGCAGGAAAAAGTCGAAGGACAAACAGCTGCTTTGGTTCAGGCAATGATGGAAGCCTACGCCGATGAAGGTAAGCGTAGGGAGTTCGAAAGTCAACTACAAAAAATCGTTGATTTAATTTTGAGCAAATTACCACCGCCCACCATGGGAAATCAAATGTATTGGGATAACATACGTAGAGCTACTAGAGACGGCGCAAATAGGTTTTACGGCACAGATGGTGAAAAAACTTTTGAAAAACTTAAGAAAAGATTTCCTGTATTGAGTCCCATGGCATGGTTATCCAGGATGAATGGAGTGAACACTGGTGAGAGAAGAAGGAATAAAGAACCCAGAAAGGGTGAGAAAAGATTTCCTGTATTGAGCCTCATGGCAAGGTCATCTAGGACGAATGGAGTGAACACGAGCAAAAGAAAAGACAACAGACAGTCTAAGAAAGGTTGGAAAAAGGAAAATTGTAGAATTCAGAAGTTCCCAAGAGTGCCTCTTGGAAAAGGTATTTCCCGGTATCGATGATGGGCCTGCCGTTAGCGGCACCGATGGCGGGGAAGAAAAGCCTGCAACGGATAGCGCCAAGGAAAATAAGCACAATCGAAGAAGGCAAAAAAGTCCCTGGGATTCCCGAGGGAAATCCTTGTGCTGCGATGTTGTCGAATTTACTGTGGCGGATGGACACGAAAATGTTTGAGCAGGTTTTTAGGCGATATATTTACACTCTAGGAAGTTATTCTTCCCATTGGAATGTCTAAAAAACAAAGGACCCTGGGGAAAGTAATTGGGCCACATGGTGTAAAATTCTTAGCAAACCGGAGAGAATTATTGTCAAAATATTGACAAGCTGGAAAAAATTGTTTCTAGGTGATTTCCCTATGGAAAAAACAAAAAGAACGCAGTCTGCTCAAGGCTATGACTCATTGGTTACGAAGCCAGTGAGAAAAAGCAACAGTGTTCCAAGAAATGAAGATTTCCTTGTTTTAGGCGGTAGAGGTGGTAAAAAAGTTTATATTCCTTCATTTAAAGTGCCCGACACCCCACTGGGAACACGTTCGGTGGTCTCGTCTGTTGTTGCTCAACGACAGCCAAGTGGCAAACTTCCGGTGTCTTTGCCGGAATTTACGTTGGAGAATACTGCGAATTTGACGGAGGAGGAATTCGTTGAATTGTTATGCCTCAATGGCAAATTTGATCCGATCAAATTGGCGATTATACTTTGCTTGCCAGATGGGGATCGAATAGCCATTCAAGTGATCGAGCATATATCGAAAAGTCGCTTGCTAGAGGTTCTCGGAGGGAATCGAGATTCGGCGGAAGGTTTGGGGGATTTGTTATCTGGAAAAAATCCTTTAAAGAGGATAACGTCGGAACTTTTGACGACAGAAGAATTAGGTGAATATCTCCGAGTAGTATTCAGATACCCCCTGATGGCTTTACAAAATAAAGAAGTTTATGGTCCAATAATTGCTTTGGCCCAGGTAATGCTAGACACCTGTCCTAATAAAGGTAGGCGTAGGGAGTTCGAAAGTCAACTACGAAAAATCATTGATTTAATTTTGGGCAAATTACCACCGCCTAACGAAGAAAATCAAAGATATTGGGATAACATAATTAAAACTATAAAACGAAGGATTCGTGGCAAAAAGGGTAAAGAAAAAGTTACGGCAAAACTTGTGAAATTTAAGAAAAAATTTCCCGTATTGAAGCTTGTATTTTCATAAAACTGAGGATATTTCTTAAAGAATGGAAATGTCGATCCTTTTGGATTCCCACCTTCCTGCCTTATGGAGGAAACATTTCTTTACACTTTGGAAAGTTATTCTTCCCATTGGAATGTCTAAAAAACAAAGGACCCAGGGAAAGTAATGGGGTTCATGGTGTAATTTTTGGTAAATCGAAAAAATATTGTCAAGATATTGACAAATTTGGGAAAATTGTTTCTAAATACCTTTCCTATGGAAAGTTTAAAAAGAACGCAGTCTGCTCAAGGTTACGACCTATTGGTTACGAAGCCGGTGGAAAAAGGCAACAGTGCTCCAAAAGTTGAAGATCCTATCGTTGCAGATGGTAAAGAGGTTAGTATTCCTCTGCGTAAAGTGCCCTGTGTCCCACTGGGAACACGCTCGGCAGAAGCCGCTGCTGTCTCGCCTGTTGTTGTTCAACGACAGCCAAGGGGCAAACTTCCGGTGTCTTGGCTAGAGTTTACGCCGGAGAATATTGCAAATTTGACAGAGGATGAAATTATTCGACAACTGTGCTTTCGAGGTAATCCTGATCCGAGCAAATTTGGAACTATGCTTTTCTTGCCAAATGGATTTCAAATAGTTTTTCAAGTACTCGAGCTTATCTCAGAAGATCGCTTGCTAGAGCTTATCGGAAGGAATGCAACATCGGCGGATAGTTTTATGTATATATTCTTTGAAAAAGAGTATTTTGTGGATGACATAGACGAAAGTCCGACAGAAGAAACCATGCGCAATAGTGTACGAGTAGAATGTAAGCCTTTGCCGCAAGGTTTATCGAGAAAAAAAGCCAAAAAACTGATAACCGTTGTAAGCCGGGAGATGCTGGAAGTTTATGTCAATGAGGATAAGCGTAGGGAGTTCGAAGGTAAAGTACGAAAAATCGTTGATTTAATTTTTGACAAATTACCACCGCCCAACGAAAAAAATCAAAGATATTGGGATAACATACGCGAAGCTATTGGAACCGTAATAGACGAATCTTACGGTATGGATTATGAAAAAAAACTTGCAAAACTTAAGAAAAGATTTCCCGTATTGAACCTTGTATTTTCATAAAACTAAGGATATTTCTCAAAGAATGGAAATGTCGACTCTTTTGGTTTTCCACCTTCCTGCCTTATGGAGGAAATATTTTTTTACACTTTGGAAAGTTCTTTTTTCTATCCGTGTGTTGAAGAACAAAGGACCTAGGGGAAGTAATGGGGTTAATGGTGTAAAATTCTTAGCAAACCGAAAAGAATTATTGTCAAGATATTGACAAATTTGGAAAAATTGTTTCTAAATGCCTTTCCTATGGAAAGTTTAAAAAGAACGCAGTCTGCTCAAGGTTATGTCCAAGAGGTTGAAAGTCCAGATACTGAAAGAGCTGTAGACCCCCTTATTGGAAATTCTCTTATAAGAGCTGTAAATCTCGGTAGTGAAAAGTTTAATATTCCTCCGCCTAGAGTATCCAGTACCCCACTGGAAATACACTCGATAGAAGTCGCTGCTGTTTCGCTTGTTGCTGTCCCACCAGATTCAACAATCAACTCTCCGGTGTCTTGGTTGGAGTTTACGCCGGAAAATACCGCAAATTTGACGGAGAATGAAATTGCTCAACTATTGCGCTTTGGAGATGAGTTTGATCCGAGCAAATTTGGAACCATGCTTCTTTTGCCAAATGGGATTCAAATAGTTTTTCAAATAATCGAGCTTATCTCAGAAGATCGCTTGTTAGAGCTTATCGGGGGGAATGAAACATCAGCGGATAGTTTTACGTATATACTCTTTGAGGATAGGTATTTCCCGCAGGGCATAGGCGAAAGACCACCGGAAAGATCCATACGTTATAGTATAGAAGTAGAATGTAAACCTTTGCCACAGGGTTTTCCGGAGGAAAGAGCTGAAGAGCTGATAACTGCTCCGGCCCAGGCAATGATGGAACTCTATGTCGATGAAGGTAAGCGTAGGGAGTTCGAAAGTCAGCTACGAAATGTCGTTAATTTAATTGCTGGCAAATTTCCACCGCCAAACGAAGAAAACCAAGTATATTGGGATAACATATGCGAAGCTATTAAAGTTGTAATAGGTAAGTCTCGTAACACAGATAGCCAAGAAGGACTCGCAGAATTTGAAGAAAGACTCGCAGGATTTAAGGAAAGATTTCCTGCATGGAGCCTTGCATTCTTTGAAAGTAAAGGGGAATAATATTGCTCAAAGAATGAAGATGTCGATCTTTTTAGGTTCCTCATTTCCCCGCCATGTGGGAGAAACATTTCTTTACTTTTTAGGAAGTTATTCTTCCCATTGGGATGTCTAAAAGAACAAAGAACCCAGGGAGAGTAATGGGGTCAATGGTGTAAAATTCTTAGCAAATCGAAAAATATTATTGTCAGAGTGTTGACAAACTGGGAAAAATTGTTTCTAAATGCCTTTCCTATGGAAAGTTTAAAAAGAACGCAGTTTGCTCAAGGTTATGATCTATTGGTTGCGAAGCCAGTGGGAAAAGGCAACAGTGCTCCAAAAGTTGAAGATCCTATCGTTGCAGGCGGTAAAGAAGTTACTATTCATCTGCATAAAGTGCCCGATACCCCACTGAGAACACGTTCGGTGGTAGCTGCTGCCGTCCCACTACCTCCTTTTGTTCCACGACATCTAGGAATCTACCATTCGGCATCTTGGTTGTGGTTTACGGCGGAGAATACTGCGAATCTGCCGCAGAGTGCAATCGTTAAATCATTGTACTTCAAAGGCAGATTTGACCCGAGCAAATTAGCAATGATACTTCTCTTGCAAGATGGGGAAGTCATAGCAAATCAACTACTCGATGGCATACCAGGAAATCGCTTGCTAGAGCTTCTCGGAGGGAATCGAAATTCGATGGAGGAATTTGTGTATTACATGTTATTTGGAAAGTATTTTAAGAGAATAATGGAGGAATCTCCGACGCTAGAAGAAGCAAAAGATCGTATCCGAGTAGAATGCGAATTTTATCCGAAGGATTTACAAAGAAGAAAACTTAATAAGTTGATAACTGCTCCGGCCCAGGCAATGATGGAACTCTGGACCGACAAGGATAAGCGTATGGAGTTCGAAAATCAACTACGAAAAATCGTTGATTTAATTTTGGGCAAATTACCACCGCCCAACGAAGAAAATCGAAGATATTGGAATAACGTGTGCGAAGCTATTAAAGATGGAGTAGGTGAGTCTCCTAAGGAAAAAGATCGAAAAAGACTCATGGAACTTAGGGAAAAATTTCCTGCATTTAAGGCTGCTATGGAAACAAAAAGTTAGAAATACATTTCGGAAAACGATCTCTGCTACCCGGGAGTATTTAGTGGAGCAACATGTTCTAAAAGAAGGAAGTCCATCAAATCATTTGATGGGCTTTTTAAGGTTTTATCCGAGAACATTGTGAAATGTGTTAAACACAAGAATTGATACACATTCTACCGTAGATTTCTCCATATGATTTGACAAAACCATTTGCCTCATTTTACTTTACCTCACAGGTGAAGAATTTAAAATTTGACCTAGAATCCTGCCAGGGGAAATGGATAGATTTAGTTATCATAGCAGGAGAACATTCGGGCGATCAACATGCGGCAGAAATGCTGACAGAGGTTAAAAAAATACGCCCCGATATCAATGTTGTGGCACTCGGGGGAAGTGCTCTTAGGAATGCTGGAGCTGATGTAATTTTGGACATGACAAAATTTTCAGTGGTTGGTTTATACGAAGTTCTGCAGAACTTTTTCTTCTTTGCAAAATTGATAAAGCAGGTATTTTTGTGGATAAAAAACAATCATCCCCGTGTCGTTTGTCTCGTGGATTATCCAGGTTTTAACATTCGGCTGGCCCAAATGTTATTCGACGGCAAACTCTCCCAAAAAGCCGGTGGAGATATAAGAGTTCTCTACTACATATCACCACAAATTTGGGCGTGGAAACCAAAACGATGCCATCAAATGGCAAAATTTGTCGATCGAGTGGCAACAATTTTCCCATTTGAAAAAGATTGGTTTAAGAGAACTGATCTGAATGTCAGTTTTGTGGGGCATCCATTTGTGGCAGATTCTTACAAATTAAATGTTACGCACAACTTCGGAGGACCAATTTTACTACTTCCTGGCAGCAGATATCCCGCCATTAAAAAAATTTTTCCACCATTATTGGAAAGTTTCAATGAGATTTTGAAACATAGGAACGAATGTACGGCAATCGTGGTATATCCTGATGAAACAATACTGGCCATCATGCGAAAAATTTTAAATAGGAGGTTTTCAAAACTGTTAGATAAAATAACATTTGTGCCCGATGGGGATAGCATTGAGGTATGTGCCGCCATCATGAGTTCGGGTACCATGTCTTTGAAATGTTGCCTGAGTGGTATTCCCGGTGCCATTGTGTATAAAACCCATCCGCTGACCTATGCCATTGGGAAAATATTGGTAAATGTAAAATATTTGGGCATTGCAAATATTTTACTAAATCGGTGCGTGTGGCGGGAATTTATACAATCTCAGCTGAAACCAAAGTCTGTCGCAAAATATATTTTACCATACATCGATGACGAAAAGCTTCAGCACCCACTGCGAAAGGCTTCAAGGGAATTGAAAGAGATACTGTCCGCGGGGAAAGATATGTCCGTTGCCCAGTGGTTATTGTCGGCGATTGAATAGGAAATTGATGCCTATGATTTTATGGACTAAAAATGTACTTTCAAAACTATACCGCAGGTTCTTTTCTTCAAACGGCATCGTACTGGCCGATGCCAGGGAATATGTGGCAGGAGATGACACTCGTCTCATAAATTGGAATATCACTGCCAAAACCAGTGCTTTGTTCGTAAACAATATTTGTGCCGATAGTGGAAATGATATCATTTTTGCATTGGATGTTAGCGAGTCCACAAAGTTTGGAACAAAAAAACAGCCGAAAATTTCATTGGCGATAGATATTTTAAAAACCCTATCCCAGCTGTCGGAAAAAAATAACAACGGGGTGGGTTGTCTTATGTTTTCCGATAGAGTGGAAAAATATTTTCCACCCCGGCACCGTCTACAGTGTTTTTCGTACACAATTGACAAAATAATTCATTCCCCGGGAAAGCTACGGACAAATTTGTTGGCTGCCTTAAAATTCCTGAATAAAGTGTTAACCAAACGGTCTAGGGTCATTTTGATTTGCGATACGTTTGCTTTGACCGTTGGAAGAAAAACGATACTAACCCAGCTACACATTTTGAAATCAAGGCACGACCTGATGATGTTTCCAATGGTGGATAACAACGACATGTTGGTGGCACAGATTGGTAGAATTACGGTCGAGGATTTGGAAACCGGCGAAATTTTAGAAATTGATACCAATGATGCCGAAATGATGGCTAGGATGGCGACCCAATACGCCGCTTACAAAAAATTAATCTTTAGGGATGTGGAAAATGTTGGGATAAAAATTTTCCCGATCAATACCCAAGATTCCGCGACGGAATTTCTTTTCAAACTTTTTAAAAAAATTATACTGCCGTTTTAAAATTTTCTATTGTCTTAGGATGAAAAACTATGCAGATTGCTATCAAAGATATAATGAAGCATGAGAAAAAGAGTGGTTATATTGCTTGGTTCGCATGGATAGCATCGGCAATTTTCTACCTGTATGAATATGCGGTTCGCATTGCTCCCAGCGTAATGGAATATGAATTGGCTCTGGAATTTTCTGCATCCGCTGCGACGATGGGTGTCGTATTGGGGTCCTATTATTTGGTTTATGCCCCCCTACAATTGTTTGCAGGCCTACTGTTTGATAGATTTGGGGGTAAAAAAGTGCTTATCCCTGCTTCCATTTTAGTATTCATTGGATGTCTGTGTATGATTATTCCAAGTAGTTCCTTAGTTTATATAGCTACGGGAAGGATTTTGGCGGGAGTAGGTTCAAGCTGTGCTTTCATTGGTGTTATGTACCTAGCCGCGGTGTGGTTCCATGAAAGTAAATTGGCATTTTTGTCGGGCTTAACCACATCACTTGGGATCTGTGGAGCTCTTTTGGGACAAGCTCCGCTATCGGTTTTGATAGACAAATCTGGGTGGAGGATGTCGCTGGTGCTATTGGCTATTATAGGGCTAGTAACGTTTATAATTGTATACCTGTTCATCCCGCCGACACCCCGCTGGGAGAAAGAAAAACAGACTGCAAAATCTGACCAATCTCCGTTGGCGCATTTTGTTGCTGGATTAATTTCAGTTTGCCGCAACAAGCAAACATGGGTGGTAGGGTTGGTAGCCAGCTGCCTATATATGCCAACCGTCGTATTTGGAGATCTTTGGGGAGTCCAATACATACGGAGTGCGCTGGGCCTGCACAAGGCAGAGGCTGCCAAAGTTGCCAGCATGCTTTACATAGGATGGCTAGTCGGGGGGCCACTAGTTGGATTATTATCAGACCTAATAGGGTGTAGAAGGAAACTGTTAGTCCTCGGATGTTTTCTAAGTACAATTTTTTTCTCGGTGGTACTGATATGTCCCATACGATCTCCATTTATCATAGGATTGTTGCTGTTTTTAGCCGGCATGTCTTCAAGTCCACAGGTGATTTCTTTTGTTGCAAGTTTAGAGGCTAATTTACCGAGTGCGAAGGGTAGTGCAATTGCGATAGTCAACATGATTGTAATGTTTGTCGGAGGGATATTCCAACCCATAGTCGGCTGGCTAATTGGGAGAAATTCTACCTGCGACACGGAACATGTAATATCCCATGTCGCTTTCCGAAATGCCCTCCTAGCCATGCCAATTTTGACCTTTGTTGGCTTGCTGCTGTCATTTTTTATAAAAAGGAAAATTAATGGAAAAGTACGTTGTGAAGATAAGATGTAATATTTTGATAGCATTGCTTTTGGTGGCAATATGTGGGATTTCTGTTTCGTTCTATTCCAACCATAAAAGGTTAAAACAGGAAACAAAAAGGTTAAAGTTGCAAGTTTCTCGATACTATCATGGGCTATCGGCAACGGAGGCATCTTTTGTTAGGGAAGTTATGGGTGAAGATTTTTCGCGGGGATTTTCTTTGCACAAGGTTCTACTTAAAGATCAATATTTTATGTTTTGTGACCTAATAACTTCCGATACAGTACCAATGATTGCTAATGAAGTTGGGGATAATTCATACGATTTTTCCAGCATAGATTTTAAAGAAGGAGATGTGGTGATAGACATCGGAGGAAATGTTGGGATGATTTCCATTTTCCTAGCTAAAAAATATCCATTTTTGAGGATTTATGCATTTGAACCGGTGAAGGAGAATTTTGAGAATTTTAAAAGAAATATTAAACTAAATAAAATTCCCGATGGAGTTATTACTGTAGAAAATTTAGCAGTTACCAAAGATGCAAGAATTGTTAATTTGAATATCGATATGACAAATACAGGAGGATCAAGCCTATGTGAAGAGAAAGATGTTGGCGGTTTTCAAAGCTGTGATGTGCAATCTGTGACGCTGGAAGATATATTTGAAAAATTCGCCCTGAAGTCCTGTAAGCTACTAAAAATCGACTGCGAAGGGTCAGAATATGAAATTTTATACAATACTGATAAAGACATTTTGAAAAAATGTGAGCATATGAGAGGAGAGTTTCATGAAAATAACTACATTAGAAAACAAGGATACTCCATTGCTGCATTGGAGAAGTATTGCGAGGAAATAATAGGTGAAGTACTTGTAGGACATCATGGAGAGCCTTAGAATGGGAAAAATTCCCGAAACATAGAGAAAAATCAAAAGGGGAGGCATTTTATTACCTGCCTATTTCGAGGCAACAAGCGGCGAGATGAGGCATGAAATAGCAATATTGCGGGATCGATGCCTATTTCCCAACTTATATATTATTTGTGGCTAGGTGCCATGATAGTCGTTTCTTACGATGAAACTTTTCTGAGAGAAATAAAAGTTAGCAAATACTACAAACTAGTTAGTCTGAGGAAGAGGGTGTAATGTGAAATAGAGCGTAAAAGTTATTTTTATTGCAATGCTTCCTTACCTTCTTTGATCTTGCCCATTCGTTAGGTTTTATCACTAAACCGCGCTGCTTTAATTTTTCTACCTTCTTTTTTAAAGCTTGTGCTCTTGCCAGAGCTGGCTCAATTTCCAAGCTTGTCAAGCCGCACTTTCGGTACATATTTTCCAATTTATCTAACTCTATGGCCTCTATTACCTCACACATATTCTCGTCTATGACAGGTGGCATACAATAATTTTTCAAATCCACACCTCCTACACCATCGATGGAGGAAAGAGTTTTTGTAATCACACCGGCAGAAGTTCGTCCCCGGGATGTTAGGAACGATAAATCGTTGTCGAAGGCAACGGGACCATTCTTTGTTAGTATTACGTTATTGGCATGTCTATCAATTTGCCCCGTCAGTATGTCTTGAAGTTGTAACCACGTTTCTTGGCATATAAAGTCGTTATCATATTTAATTGTTTCTTCTTTTGCAGCTTGCCAAAGAGTGGGGCCGTTCAGCCTTTTCATGGCAATGCAAGGAACACCATCCATTTCAGCTGCAAAAACAGAGGCTACCACGCGTGGAACATTTATTCTCTTTGCCTTGCCAATAGCACAAAACATATCCTGTACCTTTGAAGTTGCTTTATTTCGACTGTAGGATCCGCAGGTACATCCGAGGAATACTTGCGTCGATTGTGAATCATTGCCAAATTTCGCAGGGTCTTGTTTCTGTTTGAATCGATCGCATGGTTTTAATGCTACTGCTCCCTTTTTATTTTTTTTGGTGTACGCGCGCTGAACGACATTATATTGCCCCCGGCCCAACGGTTTAGGTGAACCATTTCTTTCCAGCCCCACGTAGCCTTTTTCTTTGGCATCAAGTAATATCTCAATGGCTTCAACTTTGAGGGCAATATTAAAGCAATATTGATTATGGTCACTTGCTTTTATTGATGAAGAATGACCAGGATATAATCGTATTACTTCCTCTTTTCCACTAAAGTCAGTCAATGCAGTTCTTAGTGTCGATATTTCATCTAAAGATAAATTATTTTTTTGCACGAAAGTTAGTATGTCTTTCAAGTTCTTGTTAATTTTGGATGCGAGGCTTGGTAGTTTGCGTATTTTTATTCCAGAGGAAATATATTCATTCAAAGTCGTAGCAAACATAGCAATTTTTTCAGCTTTTGCTTGATTAGTTGCTTGATTAGTTGTTTTAACCGTTTTACACTTCCGTGACTTTAGTACATTTCCGAAGAAAAGCGTATGAAAGAATGTGTTGAGAGAAGAAAATATGTGGGGAAATATGCCCCCTGAAGATTTTGATGTGATGCGTTTTCCACCATCTCTTTTTCCACCACAGTGTTTGTTTCCACATTGACCGCTGTTTACTACAGACGGAAGCACTCTCGTTAAAACTTCATTATTCCCTATACCATCCATAATTTATCTCCTTTTATCAAAATTTTACGTGAAATATTTCCTATATAAAAACCACACAACACATAAAAAATTAAAAATCAACAAAAAAAAAATAGTTTTTGAGGTATTTGCGATGGAGCCATGCCGAGATTCGCTGTCATCTGAACAATTTTCTCTTTCAAAAAAATGAAGAGATATCAGAAGCCGTTGAGGATTTATCGGGAGAGGAAAGGGCATGCCTTTCCCTGGCTCAAATTGCAGCTCGTCCGCCCAAACTTCTCATTTTAGACGAAATTACCAACAATTTAGATTTGGAAACCTGTGCCCATGTCATTCCGGAAGTAATATTTCACTGAACACGCCATGGAAATGGATACTTAAATTTTTTGTCCCATGCCTTTGAGTTTTTATTGAAAATCAGCTGTCTTTCCCCTTTCCGGCTTCCCTATCGATGCGCAGGATAGCACAGGCATTGTCGCCGGCGAATTTTAAACGGTCGACAAAGTGTTGGGTCTGGCTTTCTTCTTCGATCTGTTCCGTTACGAACCAATTTAACATGTTCTGGGATTCATAATCTTTTAATGAAACGGCCAAATCGTACATTTTGTGGATTAACCCGGTAACCTTCCTTTCGTGATTAAGGGCAACCTCGAAGGCGTTTAGTGGGGATTTATAGTCCGTTGAAACTTGGACAATCGGCAGCAATTCAATTTTTACGCCGCGGGAGACCAAATAGTCATAGAATTTCATGCCATGTTCGACTTCTTCCTTTGCTTGCCTACGCATCCATTCGGCAATGCCAACGAAGGACATTGCTTCCATTGCAGCTGCTATTCCCAGGTATATGTAAGCAGATTCAAGCTCGTTACGAATCTGCTCGATTGTTAGTTTTTCGAGATCTTTTGACATTTTCATAGGTTCATTTTTTTGCTACCATACGTTATGATGGATTCTCGACGAGTCAAGGCGATTGTCAGGTTTTGCCGGGCTCTTCAAGTGACCTATAGGAATCCACGTAAACGGGACGATATGTGCTGGCAATTGAAAATAGTTTCTAAAATTTTCGATGTGGGATTTGTTTGGGTGTAGTCCGACCCAGACAGCTCCAAGACCGAGATCGCTGACGGCAATTAAAATATTTTCAGCAATGGCTGCACAGTTTTGATCAAAAAATTCTTTAAGAATTTCTTTGCCGGGCTCACCGCAGACAAGTATTCCAGCGGATGCTTGCAATGACATGCTTGCATAGGGATGAATCTTTGTCACACCATCCAGTTTTTCCCGTTCAGTGACAACCACAAAGTGTCCTGGGGCAGAATGCATGGCCGATGGTGCCGACATTCCCGCATGGACTATTTTCTGTAGAGTGTCCATAGAAACTTCCCCGGGCTTAAAATCTCTTATGCTATGCCGCGATAAAATTGCTTCCATAAAACTTCCTTTTAAAATTTTGAATTCGCTAGGGGAATTTAACAACCATTTGAAAAATTTCTATCAAAAAAGTTTCAATGCATGACATAAAATTTACGTTAAGTGCAATGAGATATGCTTTATCCTCTAGGTTCAGGATAATTTTTGAAAAATTTTTTACATGTTCCAAGCTATTTCTAAAAAAATTTGCCGTTTCATTTTCAATTTGTACAAGGAGCAATCCGTAAATTCCTTGTTTGTTCACCTGTTCTCCCGGAGAATCGTTGTTTTCGGGATCCGAAAGAAGACTAGCCAATAAGGCCTCGAGTTGCGCCAGTAGTAAATACATTTGCATGATGGCGTTGGTCTTTTTTTCACAATTTGTATCGAACAGCGATGATAACCATGCCGAATAGTTCGCCAGCCAAATTTGTATTTCCTTGTTTCCGAATAGTTCGCCGTCGGAAGACAGTCGCGTGACTGAACACCTACCGACAATGGTCGGCAAAATGGTATGTAACCTCGACGTGGTTAGAAAAATTATCGTATCCTCAGGGGGCTCTTCGAGGGTTTTTAAAAATGCATTTGCTGCCGTACCGTGCATTTTCCCGGCATCATAAATCACCACAAATTTCTTCTCACAGACCTTTGGGGATAGGTAAATTGTCGAGCACAGTTCCCGAATTTGATCAACGGAAATCTGCATCATCGCTCCAATCGGTCGAACCTGTAGAAAATCTACGCAGGTCATGGGATTTTCCCGTTGAAGAACTTTTGCAGCGAGGAGCATGGCCACCCCATTGCAAACCTCAATATCCTTGCAAACCAGAAGATTTGAATTGGGCAAGCTTCCATTTGCATAGGATTCTAGTAGCGACGTAAACCCTTGCTGGTTTCTAATTTTTAAAAAATCTTTTTGCAAATTCATTCCTTATTTTTTCATGGATTATTTCCACATTATCGGAGCCATCGACCATAAAAAATCTGGTATTTTCTTTTGCCAACTTCAAATATCCACTGCGGATCTTTTCAAAGAAGCTTTCATCTTCCTGCTCAATTCTGTCGCGGGAACTATCTTCTAGGGCGATGCGTCTAAAGCCTTCCGCAACGCTTATGTTTGGGAAAATTGTCATGGCGGGAATGCACTCGGACACGGCGAATTCGTTTAAAAATTTCACGATGTGTAGGTCCATTGTCCGTGCGACACCCTGATAAACGATAGTCGAATCGCAAAATCTATCGCATAGGACAATTTTCCCAGATTTTATGGCCGGCAAAATTTTTTCATCCACGTGTTGCGCTCGACTAGCTTCAAACAGCAATATTTCCGCCCGTACGGAAAAAATATCGCTTTTGCTGCCGTCCAGTAGAAGGTTACGAATTTTTTCTCCGAGATCTGTCCCTCCTGGCTCGCGGGTTACGATAACATCTTTCCCGTTGGCACGCAACCAATTTGCCAGCATGTCTAGTTGGGTGCTTTTCCCGCAGCCCTCAATGCCTTCAAACGTAATGAATATCCCACTCATATTGCTAAAATTTCCACATCATCCAGGATTGGTGAAACCATGTTTTTTACATAAAAAGCCGATGTCGCTGCCGCAAAATTTATGGCAAAATTTATATCATTATTACACAAATACGCTGCTAAAAAACCTGCATTGTATCGATCGCCTGCACCTGTTAAGATTTTCGGATTTTCCACGAAATACTTGTTTGCAATTGCCGATTTATCGTCTGTGGCAGCGGAAGAAACTTTCACACCGTGGATAAAAACCACCTCGATTTTTAGAGCTTTGCGTAATAGTTTGGCAGCTTCTTTCATGCGGTCTTCCCTTTCATCGAGCTGAAAATCCTGTCCAAGGGTATGCAATACTTGCTGCGCTTCCCGGACATTTAATCCCAGGATGGACCTTCCAAACTTTTGGTAGGAACCAATTAGGCGTAAAAATTCCATAAGTTCAGATTGTTTTCTCTTTTCTGGATCAGCCAAATCGAAAAAAAATAGCCTATTATTTTTTGTACATTGCGGTAAAATTTCTGTGACAAAAAATTGGGCAATGCTTGTCATATGTTGCATCATTGTCCAGTTTACTGTGGCGAAGGCATCGCTCGAATTAACGACAGAGACTAGGTCTTGGGGGGATACTTTTGCCAAAATGCTATCGACTGTCGTTTTGGATAACGATAGCATTTCCCCGAATAGAATTTTCCCATCGGAGAATTCTATCGCCCGGGTTTCGCCGTAGTCTCCCGTGGAGATTGCCGATGTTTTATCGGCAAAATCTTGAAAAATATTATTTGCACAATCCCCGAGCGCGCCGATATATTTAACGTTGGTTCCGAACTTACACAATGTTTCTGCCAATAAGGGGCCATTGCCTCCCATCAGTTTTTTTTGCGGGACAAGCTCAATGTTGGAACTCTTCCCAGCGGCGGACATTATTCTTTCTCCAAAATCAGCAATCGTCTCAATCCTGGTATATTTTTCACCATCCCGCACGTCGACGGCCTGAACTATCGTATCGACGAAACCGTCAAACCCGACGACCACATTTTTCGTTTGTATTTTTTTTAAATTTTCCGTTACCATGATGATCAGTGCTATGAGGTGCGGCGGAATAGGGAAGTACCCAATCCCGCTAGTACTATATTGGGTAGCCAGACTAAAATGTCAGGTCGCAGGCGGGGATAATCCCCGAACAAAGAGAACATTGCCATGACGAAATAATATCCTATGCACAAACATAATGCGATGCCAATATTTAATGAGGTATCCCTGCGATGAACCTTCATTCCAAGAGGAATGGCCACTATGGTCATTGCCAATATTCCGAAGGCATTCGCAATGTTGCTACTAATCTGCATATTTATAAGTGTTTTCTGATGGCGAATGCTTTCATAGGAAATCGTATCTTTCCTAGAATTCAAACTTTTTTTAGCAGCCAACAGTTCATTCAACGTCATCCAATGAAATTTTTTAGGAACATCAATTGGAGTCCCCAGGAATTCTTTTGCCGGCAAGTTAATCGTTATATTCTGGAAGAAAATAATTTTCGGGACTTTTCGGAAATCCGTTGCGGGATCATGAATGTCAAATTTTTCCACGTTCCCGTCGTTTAATTTTAGTAAAAACGTGCCCGATGACTCCTCAAATACCATCTGTCCGCTCTTGGCAGAAATATAGGAATCCAACAAATTCCTTTCGTCGAACCGCCAAATTTTCATGTCATTAAAGTTTCCGTTTGATAGGCTGTCGACGTAAATCACATATCCTGGAAAATAGTCATTAAATATCTTCGGAGTAATAAACCGCATTGGCTTTTCCCGTATAATGTTCCTGAAGAATTGCCTATATTCGTTGATGGAATGAGGGGCATGATATAAGTTTACGTATCCGGAAAATAGGGTGAATGACAGAGCCAATAGGAATATTGGCCGTGTGATTTCCCACATACCCATGCCGATGCTCTTCATGGCAAGTATTTCATTTTGAGACGACATTCGTCCTATTACAATCAACACCCCCGCCATCATGCCAAGGGGAAGGGCGTGAGAAATGGCAGACGGTGTAAGTATACCTAGTAATTGGACAGCTTCCCGACACGTTAGCCGTTTCATCGTGATCCATCCTATGATATCCCGCATGACATTTGCTATGAGCAATATGCTGACGAATAAACCTGTCGCCATACAACAGACGATAAAAGTTTCTCTGAAAACATATCTTCTAAAAAGGTTCACAGCAAAAATTATTCAACGACAAAGTTAACAACTGTTCCCTTGGCGTAAACCTTTTTAAGTATTTTTTTATTGGCGACGTATTTTTTTACATTTTCGATGTTTATGGCGAGTTCAAAAATGGCACCTTCCGACGTATTTACGTCATTTACGACTAATTCTGCCCGCATTTTCCCGTTGACTTGAACGATAATCTTTTGGGAGGTTGGTACGATTTTTGAATCATCATACTCCGGCCAAGGGGCATCGTAGATGCTACCGTTATTTCCAAGCCTTGCCCATAATTCTTCGGAAATATGAGGAGCGAAAGGTGCTAAAATTTTTAGGAAATTTCCGGCGGAGGCATTGTCGAATCCTCCTGCTTTTTGTATGGAATTTAAACATATCATCATTTGGGAAATTGCCGTATTGAACTTTAGCCCTTCGATGTCGTTTCCGACCTTTTTAATGGTTTCATTGACGACCGTTTGGCATTCATCGGATAAATTATCATGAAAATTTTTGGTATTGCCTTCCCTATCTATGTATTCGTTCCAAATTTTTTTCAAAAACCGAAAAACACCCTCTATGCCTTTTGTGCTCCATGGTTTCATCATATCTAGCGGACCGAGAAACATTTCGTATAACCTTAGGGCATCTGCACCATAACGATTCACGACTTCGTCGGGATTGATAACATTGCCTCGGCTTTTGGACATTTTTGTTCCATCCTCACCGAGAATGATGCCTTGGTGGAACAATTTCTTAAATGGTTCTTTTCCCGTTCTGATGACTCCTATGTCAAACAAAAACCTATGCCAGAATCTGGCATATAGGAGATGTAGAACCGCATGTTCCGCTCCCCCTATGTAAAAATCCGGCGTTTGCCAATAATTTATTGCATCTGGATCGACGATGGCGGTTTCACAGCGGGGGGACAGGTACCTCAAATAATACCAACAGGACCCCGCCCATTGCGGCATGGTATTTGTTTCTCGGCGCCCTAGTACACAGGAAGAATTTCTATCTTTTTCATTGAAATCATCCGCAGGAACAATCTGTCCCGTTTCGACGTTTACGTAAACATTCAGCCAAGAATGTATTTTGGCAAGTGGACTTTCCCCATCGCTGGAAGGTAAATAATTATCGGTCGGTGGCAAAGTCAATGGCAAGTGGCTCGTGCAAAGTGGCAAAGCACAATATGTTATCCCATCCTTTTCATTGGAGATAGGCTCGTTCGGCAAAAATTCTTTGAAATAAAATTTATCATTCGAAGCCGCTGCTTTGTAGTCATTTTCTTTAATCCAGATTATTGGAATAGGTTCCCCCCAATACCTTTGACGAGAAAATAGCCAGTTTCGCAGTTTATAATTTTGTGTAAAATCAGCCCGTTTGGTTTCCTGTAACCAGGATACGATTTTTCCTTTGGCTTCCTCGGATGAAAGTCCATTAAACCTTTCAGAATTTATCAAAACTCCATCGCCCACATATGGCAATTGATTATCTCCAGAAGCATTGTCGATTACTTTGGTGACTGCAATGCCATAATTGGACGCAAAGTCATAGTCCCGTCTATCATGTCCAGGGACCGCCATAATGGCACCGCTTCCATGGCTAGCCAATACGTAATCGGCTATCCAAATTTCTATCTTTTTGCCGTTGGCAGGATTTATGGCATGAGCCCCCGTTTGCACTCCTGTTTTGGTTTTTGCCAAGTCCGTCCGTTCCAAGTCACTCTTCTTTCTGCTGTTTTCAACGTACTTTTTCACATCATTCTCAAATTTTGGAGCGACAATTTTTTCAATGAGCGGATGTTCTGGAGCAAGGACTAAAAATGTTACTCCGAAAATGGTATCCGGACGGGTAGTGTATGTGCAAATTTCCTCGCCATGGCCATCGATTTTGAAAAAAATATTTGCCCCTTCCGATTTTCCTATCCAGGCTATTTGTTGACGTTTCGTTGAATCTGGCCAGTCGACACTCGACAGCCCTTCGAGTAATTTGTCGGCATAGCGTGTTATTCTTAGAACCCACTGGCATAGGTTTTTTCTAACTACCGGAAAATTTCCTCGCTCGGACCGTCCGCCGATGACTTCTTCATTGGCTAGGACCGATTTTAACCCTTCGCACCACCAAACGGGACATTCATCCACATAGGCTAGCCCATGCTTAAAAAGTTGTAAAAATATCCACTGGGTCCACTTAAAATAAATGGGGTCGGTGGTGTTAATTTCCCTTTCCCAGTCAATTGCAAATCCGATTCGTTTCATTTGTTTTTTGAAGATTGATACATTGTTGGCGGTGTTAGTGGAAGGATTAATCCCCGTTTTAATTGCATGCTGTTCCGCCGGGAGGCCAAACGCATCCCAACCCATTGGATGTAGTACGTTATACCCTTTTGCATGCTTGTATCTCGCCAAGATATCGGATGCGGTATACCCTTCGGGATGGCCAATGTGCAAACCTGCCCCCGACGGATAAGGAAACATGTCCAAAATATAGTATTTTTCTTTGGAAGTATCTTCTTGGACGCAAAATGTTTTATTTTTATCCCAAAATTTTTGCCAGAATAGCTCTATTTGATCAAAATCATATTGTTGACATCCAGCATACATGGATGGGCATAGAAATATTTTCAGTGGAGAAAAGCAAGATTTTTATGCCTCTGGAATTCCTAAATTTTTTAAAAAATGCTCGACAATACCATACAACTATCAAGGATGAGCATCATCCTCGTGTATATTCGCATTCGCTAGAACAAGGATTGATGCATTTGAGGGATACAAGCATGTTCACAATTTTTAAGCAGGGCTTTCTATTATTAGAAAAATTTAAATTTTTATGGATACGGAACTTACTAACGATAATGACTATGAAGTGAAAAAAAACAGGCGGCAACCATCCACCAAATCAACTAAACACGGCCAAAATACTTCCCAAATGGTTAAATTAGCCGGTTCCAATGGAGAAGATGATTGTGTTCCCGAAAGATTTTCTACCGATTTGGAGGATGGCAATGAATCCGAAAGCCCACGTGATGCGAATAATTACAATGCCTTTGATGTTGTTTGGAGCCCTAAACATTCAAATTCAAATGCCGCAATAGGGGATGATTTATCTCCTGGACCCGTGGACAATTCTGAAAGGAGAAATGGTGAAGGGCGGAGATTTTCCACGCAGGTGGAGGAGCGATCATCACCAAATACAACGTGGATGTCCTCTCGAAAACAACAAAATTATCGCAATGGTAATGATAGACCTCGAAACAATGAAAATCGGATCCAGAATAATGGAGGACGTTCGGGTAGAGATAATGGCAAAAACAATCACCCAAACAATGGTCAAAATTTTAAACACCAGCAAAATGGTGGCCAAAATCGGCAGCGATTCGCTAGGACAGTAAAAATTGGTCAGCTATCGAGCGGATTAATTAAAGAAATGGGATGTCTGAGTTCATTCGATGCATTGGCAAATTTTGCCGATGAAAATATCAATTTTAATGTCTCTCCCTTTGATTTTAATGAGGCCTACGAAGCTCGGGCATCGTTGTCGGTAAAAGACATTTCGGCCTGTGACGGCGTGAGAGAGGAAAGTAACAAAGGTAACCACAATCTTTTGGAGGTCCTGATGGTAAAAAAATTTGAAGAAAAGATACCTATCATTGCCAGGGGAGTATTGGAGACCATTGAAGGTGGGGACGGCCTACTGGTATATGCCAACGATAACTACAGAATCCGTCCGCAGAGTGCATTTATTCCGAAGTTTTTGATACAGAAATATGGATTACGCCGCGGACATGATATGATGGCCTATTTACATCCGCCTGCCCAAAATTCTACTTGTCCATTCGTGTTAAAAATCAGTAATGTGGTAGGCTGTGATCCAAGCCAGGTGGGCAATTTGCCGAAATTCAAGGATTTGATTCCATTCTATCCCACGGAGAGGCTATTTTTGGAATGTGCGGGCGATACAAAATGGGATAATGTTTCCATGCGCATCATCGATATTTTGACCCCCATTGGGCTTGGGCAGCGTGGACTAATTGTTGCCCCTCCGCGAACAGGGAAAACCGTCCTGTTACAAGGGATAGCAAACGCCATTTCGAAAAATCGTCCCGATGTTAAACTGATCATATTGCTAATCGATGAAAGGCCGGAAGAAGTTACGGACTTTCGCAGACAGGTCGCCAATGCTGAGATCATCAGTTCGACGTTTGATGAATCTACGGACAATCATGTGCATGCAGCCGACATGGTAATCGATAAAGCTCGTAGGCAAGTGGAAGCGGGGAAACATGTGGTCATATTGCTTGATTCGATTACGCGGCTTGCACGGGCTTACAATACGGAGCAACCCAGCAGCGGCAAGCTATTATCCGGAGGGGTTGATGCCAACGCCCTTCAGTCCCCGAAAAAGTTTTTTGGAGCCGCAAGAAATATTGAGGGTGGAGGAAGTTTGACAATTCTAGCAACCGCACTCGTGGAAACGGGAAGTCGCATGGATGAGGTAATTTTTGAAGAATTTAAGGGGACGGGGAATATGGAATTACACCTCGACAGGAGCCTTATCGATAAGCGAATGTTTCCGGCATTAAACATTGAAAAAAGTGGAACGCGGAAAGAGGAACTGCTCTATCATCCCGAAGAGATGGAAAAGGTCTACGCCTTGCGACGTGCCGTAAAGGGGATTTCTCCCACCGAAGCAATGGAGATGCTAATTCAGCGCATTAGAAAAACTAAAACCAACACAGAGTTTTTATTAAACGTAAACCGATGATTCAAAAACCCTACAAACTTTTGGAAGAGTCTTTTCTTTTTTTTCCTTTGTCAATGTCCCTAGAGGGTTGGAATGGCCGTATTTTGTCTGGTGAGGAGAAGAGGGTAGGGTAGTGAATTTTTAGCACCTGTTCCCCGTGATGTTTGCTTTTATCTGTAAATTGCTTTGCCAAAGGTGCGAATATGTGCAAGTTTACAAAGATGCCTGGTCGTTCATATCTACTAATAGATTCAGCTACTCCAACGACGCAGGTTATCCTAATGGATGATAAAACTGTTCTGGCAAGTGAGGTATATTCGGGGAATTCGGTCGATGGAGTTACCGTTGCCCTAGGAGAGATACTCCTAAAAACGCACCATATGCTCGATGATTTCGATGGCATGATATACTGTGGTGGCCCTGGTTCGTCCCTGGGGTTAAGGATTGCTCTTGCTTCCATAAACACCTGGGTGATATTTGGTAACCGTAATTTCAAGCTGATGACATACGATGCCTTGGACATGGGGATATGTTTAAATCAGGGTGCTAGGATGATCTGTACCTATGGAGTGGGAGATAGTTTAATTGTTAAAGCGAAGGATAGTGGGACCATTAAAATTTCTACCATCGATGAGCTTGATTTTGGTGATGGCATATTATTTTTAGATACGCGGCCTATGCGGTGTGAGAAGTATAAAAAATTCCCACCTGCGAACTATGATATTGCCACGGCGAGTTTTGACATTCTGTCCCTCTGCGAGGTTGCAAATGGAGAACTGAAGAATTATGGTGATGGTAACTATGAAAAGTGGTCGAGGAATCCCATAGGAGATGAGAGGTGAAGTTACAGTAATTATTTTATTGGTGGTGTTTTGGGTGCTATTAATTTTTATCCGAAGGCGCAATTCTCAGCATGTCAAAAAACATGCTGAGACACGGCCTCGCCAGACATTGGTCGGTTTGGCACTAAAAAACCTGCGGCTGGCACGTGCTCAGATGTCAGGTTCCACATCCTATGAATTTTCAAGATTGCTGTCTTCGGCACTGAGGGTCTATGCATGTGGTGCGTATAAAATATCATCTTCAGGTGTGACGTCCGAAGAAATGATAAACAGACTTCTTTCCGACGCCCGAAATGACTGGTCCATCATAGGTTTGTTCACAGAAGTTATAAAATTAACCGATGCCGCAAAATATTCCCAAAAAAAACTTTCAAAAATGCAACAACGGGGAACATATATAAAGGCGTGCCGGTTTGTTCTTTTGTCCGAAAGATTTTTCAGGGTGCGAAAATCATCGATAGCCCAACAAAGATCTTCTCGACAGACCTAAGATTCAAAAAGCCCACGAAGATTTAGGCAGTCAGGAGATGTCGGACTAATTTCGATGCTTTGCAGTTGTTCCGTTTTTAAAAATATAAATAATTAAAAATTTCGAGACCATTTTCCAAATTTCACAAATGTTCAAATTATTAAATTGACTATTTTCGGTTCGTTTGTAAACTTTATGACCGAGATTAGAAATTTATGAATGCAGGTATGACTAGTGATAGAACTGATGATGTAATTTTAAATAATGATGAAGTGTCTGCGGGTGTTACTAGAAACGATGTAGATGTTCATATTGCTGAAAATGTTTCGCAAACATTTGTTCCGGTGAGGTTATCTCTCTATGAGAGGATTGGAAGTCTTTCTCAAAGAGTTGTTCAAAGAGTGCAAGATCTTGCCAGAATAGCCGCTTGGTGCCCGCTCTGGGTAATAGGATTAGGGCTGGGAATAGTAGCTCCAGGGCTAGTGGTAAGAGGCGCACAACGATTAATTAGCATTGTAGATGGGAATCCGGTTACAATTCCCGGTGAAGTTCTCGAGAGTTTCGATTCAGCAGGAGGCGTAGTGTTAAGACTTGTCAGAGAGACAACGAGAGTAGTGACGACCGTTTCCTTTACTCCAGTAGGGATAGCACTTATAGCAGCGGGAATTGGGGTAGCTGTTACATCCATAGTCTTATTATACTTGCGATATCGGAATGCTGTAGCTGAACGCGAGGCAGCTGGACAGATAGCCACAGAGGCCGATAGAGCCGTGGAAGAAGTTGAGGAGGCCAATGCAGTTGTTGAAACCCCAAATAGGGATTTTCAGGAACGACTTGACGCCCTCCAAAGACAACTCGAAGAGGCCAGGAATAAAGCCGCCGACCTCGAAAGGGAGAAAGCCGACCTCACGCAACAAATCGATGAGGCCAATCAACGAGCCGACGAAGCCGAAGACGCCAAGAAGAAAGCCGTCGACGACAAGAAGAAAGCCGAAGAAGCCGCCCAGAGAAAAGCCGTCGAAGCCGAAGCGGCCAATCAACGAGCCGAAGCCGCCGAAGCGGAAAAGAACCAAGCCGAAGCCGACAAGAAGAAAGCCGAAGAAGAGGCCGAAGCCGACAAGAAGAAAGCCGAAGAAGACAAGAAGAAAGCCGAAGCCGTCCAGAGGAAAGCCGAAGAGGACCTCAATAAGGCCAAGGGACAAGTCACCAAACTCAACGCCGACCTCACCACCGCCGAAGCGGCCAGAAATAAAGCCGAAGAAGACGCCGAAGCCGCCCAGAGGAAAGCCGAAGAGGCCAATCAACGAGCCGACGACCTCACGCAACAAGTCACAGCGGCCAATCAACGAGCCGTCGAAGCCGAAGCCGTCCAGAGGAAAGCCGAAGAGGACCTCAATAAGGCCAAGGGACAAATCGCCAACCTCACGCAACAAGTCACAGCGGCCAATCAACGAGCCGCCGCCGCCGAAGCCGACAAGAAGAAAGCCGAAGACGCCAAGAAGAAAGCCGAAGACGCCAAGAAGAAAGCCAGAACGGCCAAGAATAAAGCCGACGAAGCCGCCGCAGCGGCCAATCAACGAGCCGCCGCCGCCGAAGACGCCAAGAAGAAAGCCGAAGACGCCAAGAAGAAAGCCGAAGCCGACAAGAAGAAAGCCGACGAAGCCGCCGCAGCGGCCAATCAACGAGCCGCCGAAGCCGAAGAAGACAAGAAGAAAGCCGCCGCCGACCTCAATAAGGCCAAGGGACAAATCGCCAACCTCACCACCAAACTCACCGCCGCCGAAGCCGTCCAGAGGAAAGCCGAAGAAGACGCCGAAGCCGCCCAGAGGAAAGCCGTCGAAGCCGACGACGCCAAGAAGAAAGCCGAAGCCGAAGCCGAAGCGGCCAAGAACCAAGCCGTCGAAGCCGAAGCCGCCAAGAATAAAGCCGAAGCCGACAAGAGGAAAGCCGAAGAAGCCAAGAATAAAGCCGCCGAAGAAGCCGCAGCGGCCAATCAACGAGCCGACGAAGCCGACGACGCCAAGAGGAAAGCCGAAGAGGAGAAAGCCGACCTCACGAAACAACTCACAGCGGCCCAGAGGAAAATCACCGGACTTGAAGCCGACAAGAAGAAAGCCGAAGAAGACCTCAAAACGGCCCAGGGACAAATCACCAACCTCACGCAACAAGTCACCAACCTCACGCAACAAGTCACCAACCTCACCACCGACCTTGAAAATGACCGGAAGAAAGCCGAAAAGGAGAAAGCCGACTTCACGCAACAAGTCACCAACCTCACCACCGACCTCAATAAGGCCCAGAACGAAATCAAGACTTTCAAAGAAAGAGAAGGAACCCTCGTAGATAAGGAAAGAGCCTTCGCAGAAAGAGAAAGAACCCTCGTAGATAAGGAAACAGCCTTCAAAGAAAGAGAAAAAACCCTCGTAGCTAAGGAAAGAGCCTTCAAAGAAAGAGAAAAAACCCTCGTAGATAAGGAAAGAGCCTTCGAAGTGGAGAAAACCAAACTCGAAGTGGAGAAAACCAACCTCGAAAGTGAGAAAACCAACCTCGCAGAAAGAGAAAGAACCCTCGAAGTGGAGAAAACCAAACTCGCAGAAAGAGAAAGAATCCTCGAAAGTGAGAAAACCAAACTCAAAACACGAGAGACAAAAATCACGAAAGATAGAGAAAGTTTGGAATCCGAACGTAGGAAGATCGAAGAACTAAAACATAAGGTTAGCGTTGAAAGAACGGCAATAGAGCAAAGATTGCAAGAATTAATGAGACAGGTGAATAAAATGGAACAACTGCAAGCAGTCTTTGATCAGCAACTGGTCGATATAACTTCTCAAGCTGAAAACACACACCGAACCCTAGAACAGATAACACATTTGCTCAAATTAGAAGTCGATGTGAAAGGTCTTCCTGATCAATCACAATTACTGCGCAGTTTTTTGTTACATATTATAGCACTACGAACTTCAAATATATCCAAAGATACTGGAGATAAGGTTTTGTCGAAGATTTATGGATGGATGAGGGAAAAAGACTTCAGGCAGTTTATAACCAACAATGCTATGAAGGCTGATATCCTAAAAATTGATGTAAAACATCCAGTACTAAGTATGGACATGGTAAAAAGACCGACACTACTAACAGAACTTCGGGAAGCTTTTCTAAACAATCAACAGGAGGTTAAGGTTTGTGTAGATGAGCTTAAAGCCATGCGACGCGAAGTGAAACAAATAGCTCCATCTCGTGAGAACATCAGGTTAATGTTAGAAGAAGCAACAAAAGAGTTTCCGCTGCCGCCGCCGCCGCCGACACCGCCGCCGACACCGCCGCCCCCGCAGCAGCCGACACCAGTAAAGTCGGAAACGGTACGGGCCGCACAAAGAAATCCAAAGCGTAACGGCTAGGGAGGAAATTACCATCGCCTGGGTGTCTGGAGAAAAAACCGAAAGTGGGCTTGTATTCGGGAAGGAATTATTTATAGATGGGAATCGTGATAGTTTTTCTCACAGGTATGCTCGTGGGATCTGAAGCCACATCGGCAACGGTAGAAATCGGAGGGGTGGGATATTTCATAAATATCCCCCTGACCGTTAGCTGCCAATTGCCAGCACTGGGCGAATATGTGAAATTACAAATCTACCCAGTCTATCGGGAGGATAGGCAGGAATTGTATGGATTCCTAAGGGCCGAAGAACGGGACTTTTTTAAACTGATCGTTGAAAAAGTCTCGGGAATCGGCCCGCGAACAGCCCTAAATATCATGAGCAAGCTATCCCTCCCGGTGCTCAAGGATGCTATTTCGACGCGGAATGCTGATATTTTGGCCAAATGCCACGGCATCGGTAAGAAATCCGCGGAGAGAATAATCATGGAGCTGTCCGACAAAGACGTTTCCGCCATCGCAGCAAAATCTATCACGGCGGTGGGTAAAAAATCCTCTGCCCAATCGAGCAACATTGGCGATGCCATGGCCGCTCTCCTGTCGTTGGGGTATAAAACGATCGATGCGGAACGGGCCATTCGGCAGTCCATCGAACGGCTCGGCAATGATGCTTCGACGGAAGCGATAATTCGGACTGCCCTAAACGCGTAACCGCCAATGGAACGAAATTTTATCGGGTTTCCACCCCATGCAATCCGTGAAACCAGTGCAAAGGTAAAGATCTTGGTAAATCGGGATGATTTTTTTGCCATTGACAAACCGCCCGATGTCCCCTCCGAAAAAATTATTGAACACCTCCCAAAACAACGGGCAAGACTCGGCATAGGTTACCCAAAAGAAATCTTTGCCCTCGACGGAGAAATTTCGGGAATATTTTTGATCGCAAAAACGAAAAAATCAGCGGCTGAACTGCGAAATTTTTATGGTTCCCAACTTTTTACGTTTACGTTCGACCTGCTGACGCTTCCCACGGCCATGGACAAAACAATCACCTGTGACCTCCCCATCGCAAAACATTTCTCCGGCCATGCCATGATCGTTTCCCACAAAACCGGTAAAAAATCGCGTACGGACTTTCGGTTTATCGAAAATGTCGGTCCCTACGAACATTGGCAGGCCACCGCATGTTTCCTAAGGCCACACCAGATCCGTCTGCATGCCCATGAGTGCGGCATAGGAATAATCGGGGAAAATTTGTACGCTTCCCACGGCGTAAATGTCACGAAAAAATTTCTAAAAACACCGAATCTTGAAAACCATTGGAGTACGCAATATCTGCCGATCCATCTGTCATGCCTTGGAATCACTTCTTCTCAAAAAATCGAATCCCCATTGCCGAAAAAATTTCAATTGCTCATGAAGCTGTTGCAAAAATAATCCCGATGGAACATTTTTTATTTGGCAAATATCTTCCATTCCCTAGCGTGGGACACAGAAAATGCACTCCAATGAGGTTAGGCAGTCGTTCCTTGATTTTTTTTCCCGCCATGGGCATAAAATAGTAAAGTCGGCATCCCTTTTGCCCGACACGCCGAACCTATTGTTTACGAATGCCGGCATGAACCAGTTTGTCCCATTTTTCCTCGGACAAGCCCAACCGACCTGCCTACGGGTAGCTGATACCCAAAAATGTATCCGGGCAGGAGGAAAACACAATGACCTCGACGATGTCGGGTTTGATACCTACCACCACACATTCTTTGAAATGCTTGGTAACTGGTCATTCGGTGATTATTTTAAAAAAGAAGCCATCGCAATGGCCTGGGAACTGCTGACAAAGGTATGGAATTTCCCTAAAAATAGGCTTTACACCACCATCTATTCCCCAAAGCCTAACGAACCCTCCTCCTTCGACAAGGAAGCGTATGCCATTTGGGAAGAGATTTTCTTGGAGGAAAACATGGATCCCAAAATTCACATCATCGAGGGTTCCAAGGCCGATAATTTCTGGATGATGGGAGACACGGGGCCCTGTGGACCATGTTCCGAAATACACATGGACCTAACCCCAAAGGGTGATACCAACGGTAGTCTCGTCAACGCTGGTAATCCCTGGTGCATAGAGCTATGGAATCTTGTCTTTATCCAATTTAATGCCACAGTCCATGGGACCTTTGAAAATTTGAAAGATAAACATGTCGACACGGGGATTGGGTTCGAGCGCGTTGTGGGAATTTTAGCAAAGACTAAAAACTTTTCCGATTTTTCACAATTGCCATCCAACTACGACAGTGACCTGTTTGTGGATATTTTCACTGCGACTGAAAAAATGTGCGACCAAAAATATCGTGGAACCGTTCCCACCTCTCGAACAAACATGTCATCGGATGAGCGCATTGACTTCTGGTTCCGTGCGATTGCTGACCACGTCAGAACCCTAACATTTGCCATAGGCGATGGAATATTCCCATCCAATGAAGGCCGCGGCTATGTCCTACGCAGGATCCTACGGCGAGCCGTGATGTTTGGAAAATTGTTAAAACTGCCCCATGGATTTTTTTCAAAACTGTCATCGGTGGTCATCGACAAAATGGGGACAATTTTCGGTGAATTAGTTGAACAAAAGTCAACCATCGAAACGGTACTAAAAAATGAAGAACAGTCGTTTTCAAAAACCATCGACCGGGGGATCACAATTTTCCATGAAATCTGCGAAAAATCCGAAAACGTCATCGGAGGAGATTGTGCATTTTTGCTGTACGACACCTACGGATTTCCACTGGATTTGACACAATTAATGGCGGCGGAACGTGGGATTTCCATCGACATTGGTGGTTTCAAATATGCCATGGAAAAACAGCGTATGCTCGCCCGTTCAGCCCAGAAAAAATCTGTCATCGAAGTAGCAAATAATGTCACACCACAGACGGAATTTGTCGGCTATGACATTGGGAACATTGAAAACATTCAGGCGGTCACATTGGATGTCATTGGCAGGGCAGGGAAAACATTTCTAATCTTCGACAAAACTCCATTTTATGCGGAATGTGGAGG
>JAITIO010000035.1 GCA_031279395.1 Puniceicoccales bacterium
GTTTTTTCGAGACCCAAATTTGCAAATGGCCAGCCAGTCGATTCAATCGTCAAATATAGGCCACCAAAAAGCGATTAAGCTGCCTATGCCAGCGGAAAACCCGCACTGGGAGTTGGAGCCGGAAACACCCCTGCCATCATCGATGAAAATGCAAATGTACCAGCGGCCGTAGAAGCCGTGCTCGCAAGCAAAACTTTCGATAACGGTGTTATCTGTGCTTTCGAGCAATCCATCGTTGCCGCAGAAAACGTCTATGACGACGTGAGGAAAGAATTCGTAAAACAGGGAGCCTATATTTTACACAAAGAGGAGTCAGCGACGCTCGGAAAAATCATCATCAACTCATAGGGCCCCAACCCGGCAATCGTCGGATAGAGTGTCCAGGAGATTGAAGAATTGGCCGGCCTCAGGATTCCCCCATCGACCCGCGTGCTTGTCAGCGAAGAAAAAGTCTACGATTCCAGTAATCCCTATGCCCCGGAAAAGTTATCCCTAATTCTTTCCCTGTATGGCCCTCCGAATTTTGAACAGGCCGTGGAAATTGGACTACAGCTGGTTAGCATTGGAGGATTGGGCCACACGTCTGTCCTTCACACCGACGCAAACGATCATCGGCGCATCGACTATTTCGCCAGTAAAATGCTTACGAGTGGGTTACTAATCAATTTACCGGCTTCCCAGGGAGCCATCGGGTTCTCCAATGACGGCCTTACTCCGTCATTGATTCTCGGTTGCGGTTCATGGGGAGGAAATGCCTCCAGCGAAAATGTTGGAATTAAACACCTGCTCAATTATAAAACCATCGTCGGCAAAAAAGATTGATATTTTTGTGGTCATTTCACTTGAAAATGGCATTTGACCATGGTCACATAGAGATGTGCTATGTGGAAAACTTTAGGAAGAGAATCTGGCACCCCAAGAGCCATAGAGTGAAGGAGATAAACAAAATATGGCATTGGCATATGGATAGTGTTTGCGTGGAGAAGATTGCTAAAAAAAGAACAGACACCTTTTTCCATGCATCACTTTCCAGCAAATTTTAGCAGATGGCTGAGAATATAAGCCTATATTGCTTTATGCATGGTATGCTATGAGGTGTTAGATTCAATATTTATTTTTGCCATTGAAAAATCGAACTACCCTATTAGCTTCCCTCCATGATTAAATTCTTCACCATGTTGACATTATATCCTATCAAATGGACAATAAAGTTTATTTTGAAACTGGTAGTCGTGGTTGCTATTTTCATATGCCTAATTCTTTCAGTTGGGAACTTTTGGATTCCAACGGTACTGGAAAGTATCCTAACGAACGTGTCTGGATTTAAAACTTCGGTTGGAAAATCTAATGGTTCAATTTTTCGAGGGCGCTTTGATTTGAAGGATTTAAAAATGCAAAACCCGGACTCATTGTTTCATTCAAAGGATTTTATCTCCATAAATAACATCGTTACCGATGTCAATGTATCGAGCCTGTGGAAAGGCACGATTGTTGTCGAGGAAATAATCCTGGATATCGGTGATTTGACAGTGGTAACTAATGGAGAAGGGGAAAATAATTATACTGTCCTGGTCAAAAATTTTGAGCAAGGAGGTCGAACGACAAAAAAAGAAGCATCAAAAACGGCAGATACCGATAAACATAGCTCCAAAAAATCAGTTCTGATAAAAAATTTAACCCTATCTATTTCAACGATTCATGTCGTTGATGAATGTAAAAATTTATCGAGAGAGTATAAAATCGACTACCACAAGGAATTTCATGACGTCACTGACTTTGCAAAAATCGAAAAACAATTGATCGGTGATCTTGGAAAATTTGGCATATCCGTCATGATAGATTCCATAATTTCATCAATTCCAGTGGTTCCCTCCATTGCAACCGACGGAATCATTAAAATGAAAGACATTTCTCTAGATGCTGCAACTAAAACGAAAGATCTCGCAGGGAAAATTGGCACTAATATTAGCAATGGGATAAAACACCTAATAAAAAAGGACAAATAAATTACTTTGTCCCAATAGATTTTTTGTAGGCGTTTAGAACTCCAGCAATGGAGTTTTCGAAGACTAGATCTGAGATGAATATGCGAATTCCAGCAATAAGATCATCGGAACTTTCGACAAAAACGGATAACCTTTTCCCTAAAATTTTTTCAAAATGAGACCGTAGGGTTTCTATGCTAGAACTAGATAGAGTGCCGCAATGTTCAATTTTCATCGATGTTTGAGTGACAAATTTTTCAATGGCGGCCAAGTATGCACATAGTATGGATCTTAGTTCCCTTCCCTCATAAATTTCCTTCAAAACCGCAATTATACCACACACTCTCTCGGTGTCCAACGACGAATCCTTTCCTAAAGAGAGCTTGGCTAATTTGGCCACCAATAACTGTAATCTATGATTTTTCATCGCAAATTTTCCAGCATCAGCGCTTTCTCAGCCGATAGAAGGTATTTGTTTCTTTCCTCGGCAGTCAATTGTGCAGATAGCACGCTTTGAGAAATATCGACCACAAGTGTTCCGATTTCCGATTTGGCATCTTGGAGCATTTTATCGTGTTGCAGGGCAATTTCCTTCTTGGCACTGGATATCATATTATCTGTCAACTTGCGAGATTTCATCTTTTCTTGCTCCAAAAGGATTTTAGCATTACCTCTTGCTGACTGAATGATTTCCTCCGCTTCCTTCTTTACGGACGCAATTCTTTCGCTACGTGAATTTTCAAAGGCGGAGACTTCTCTTTGCATTTTATCGGCATAGGCCAGCCCAGATTCTATTTTTTCACGCCTTTCGGCCATTACGTTGATGACGCTTTTGAAACCAAATTTATATAGTAAAAAGGTTACGAGCAAAAAATTCAGCGACTGGATGAGCAATAGATGCCAATCGACACCAAATTTATTCAAAAGACTACCAACATCAACCATAACTAATAATCACATAATCACATCAAGCCACTATTCATGGAATAACCAAAGAAAATTAGGCACTATGAAAAAAACAATGCATAGAATGCAATAGCTTCCGCCAAGGCCATGCCAAGAATGGATTGCACTAAAATTTTACCAGAGGCACCCGGATTTCGTCCTACCACATCAACGGCCTTTGTCCCGATACAGGTGACTCCTATGGCTGCAGTGGCGCAACCGAAAGCTTGGACTAATCCTTTGGCGATATCACCGGTCAATTCAGCTATTATATTCAACATATTTTCCCTTTCTTAAAAATTTCATCCATGGGCGTGATCTTCTTGGTTGCACACTAGCCCAATGTAAACAGATGCCAATAGTGTAAAAACAAAAGATTGTATAATTGCAACAAGAAATTCTAAAAAGTAAAATGGCAATGGAATTAGGTAAGCTATATAATTTACAATCGGTATGTTTTTCAAAACATTGGGAAAACCATACATGTTGTGCAATAAGTTTTCACCACCAAAAGTGTTTCCAAATAGCCTGAAAGACAGTGAAACAATTCTGCAGAGAATTGAAATACATTCCACCAGTCCAACGGCTAAAAAGAGAACACATAGTCCACCATATATTGCCGATGAAATCTCGAATTTTTCAGCCTTGTTTCCGAAAATTTCGAAACATACACCTTTCACACCGGCACATCGGATACCAAAATATCCCCATGCAAAAAAAGACACCAGTGCCAGAGCCAAGGTTGTATTTAAATCAGAATTTGCGGGCCTAAAAAATGGAATAAACTCACCGTCTACATTGATTCCCACGCTTCCAATGCCGGGCAATAGACCACATACATTTTGTAGTAGAATGAAAAAGAAAATGCCGAGCAAATATGGAAAAACCATCCGGAACGCTTTATTTCCTATGATTGGTTCGATAATTCCATGTAATCCTCCGATGACAGACTCTATTATCGCCTGTCCGATGGATGGGATGATTTTTATTCCTCCTCGTAGGGCAAATCTCACCAAAAAAATTATTAGCATTGAAATTATCCATGTAAGGATAACGGAGTCCGTTATGACGAATTTACCAATTGAAAATACTGCCGTCGATGAAGAACAAACACCTTCCCCATGGCCCGCACAATATGCCATATTTGGCAATAGCACAAAACCTGTGAGGAACAATGCCAATCTGGCAAAACAACTTTTCAACATTCTAATCACCGATAACCAATATCACCCCTACGAAAAACATTTTTCCCAAAATTGCAATCCAATATGGGCTTTCAGTTCAAATATAATTAAGGTACGTCCACCGTTCATTTAACATGTCTTTATGCCCCCAGGTTTAGGGCAAAAGAGCATCGACATGTCGAAAAAAGAACAGAAGCAGTTCGCACACACTGTGAACTTGATGGGAGAAGAAACATTTGGAGGGATACGGCCCTATTTCCTAAAATCGCTAGAAAAACCCAAAGGAACAATCGCAGGGAAATTGATGGGATAGTTCTCATATCCTCCCAATGGGTTAAGGTGGCGACCTGCCAAAGGAATATGGTCCGTATAGGATGTTCTACAGCCGTTTCACCCGATGAGGCCAAGAAGGAGTGTTTGCCAAAATTTTGCAGAAGCTAGCCAGGTGAAAAGCGAAGGACGACTGTAATTACACAATTTGTGTGCATACGCTCCTGGTAACTAACACTCCCTAATAAGGTCTAAACATTTTTTCCATTCATCAAGCGCTATCTTGACTCTTGCATAGTCATCTGCAAATTGAGGATCATTGATTAAATTTTGTAAATAGTTCCACTGGACAAGGAAGTCGGAGGTGTGAGAGTTTTGAATAATTTCATCGGTTAATTGAAAAATTCTATAGGTTGCAAAATTAAGCATTGTCGTGATATTATTGGCTTCCACCGCGGCAATCTCATCAACAACTGCTTGTCGTCTTACCTGAGGCTCTCATCTTCTACGTGATCCATCGCGTCAAAAACCGCTTGCTTTTTTGCCTCAAGCACCTACAATCTATTCACTTGCCTGAGCAACTCGTTGTTTGCTCGTAGCAACTCATTGTTTTCTTGTAGCAATCGCTGGGTCTCAATGTTTTCTTTTTTCGCCGCTATGAGCCTCTGTTTTTCCACTTCGGCTCCTCCGGTTAT
>JAITIO010000023.1 GCA_031279395.1 Puniceicoccales bacterium
TCAACTATTTGACATAAAAATAATCTGTAAAACCGAAAAAGATACGCGAAATTTAGCCATGAACTTTGCCAAATTGTTGCCCCACAATTCATCCATTGCCCTAATCGGTGACCTTGGTACGGGGAAAACAACATTTGTCGGTGGGCTAGCCCATGGACTTGGCATATCCGATACCGTTCGTAGCCCATCGTTTAATATTTTAAACATCTACTCATCCGGTGTTTCTCTCTTACACATCGATGCTTACCGCCTCGATGGATCCGAACAAGCAACGGAAACACTAATGCTCAACGATTTTCTACTCCCGCCATACTATTTGGTTGTGGAATGGCCAGAACGGCTATACAATTTCTTAGAAACGTGCACTTTTAAGATCACGTTTTCAATGAATGATGATTTTTCTAGGACAATTTGCATTCGGCAGGCACATTAATCTTCCCGATCCACCTTTCTTCACGGGAACTAACTCTGGACGATTTTTGTTTCCCTCGAGAGGAAAGCTACAACATTTTTGTCATTCGAAGATACCAAAAGTTCATGGGGTGTCCCCGTTGCCGTAATTGTTTTCGATTCAACGTCTAAGTAGATAGCTCGAGTTCCAATTGCGAAAATACTCGCAAGGTCATGGGTAACAATAACAACCGTAATTCCAAGACTTTCCCTGAGCTCCAGGATTAAATCATCCAGCCGTTTTGCAGAAACAGAATCAAGACCAGCCGATGGTTCATCAAAAAATAATATCTCCGGGTCGAGGGCTATGGCCCTTGCCAAACCGGCACGTTTTTGCATACCCCCGGAAATCTGTGATGGATAGAAATTTTCAAATCCTTTGAGCCCAACCAATGACAGTTTCAAAGCGACGATTTCTTCGATTTCTTTTCCGTTCAAAGATGTATACGTTTCCAATGGCAGTGCTACATTTTCTGCCAAAGTCATAGAACTCCACAGTGCTCCACCCTGGTACAGTACCCCTATTTTTTCGCCGTAAAAACCGTGGACATTGATTATGGAATTGATATCCTTGCCATCGTAAAAAATTTTTTTATGACTAACTCGCTTAAGCCCAAGCAAGTATTTTAACAGTGTGCTCTTACCACACCCACTCTGGCCGATTATCAGGAAAATTTCTCCTTGCTGCACGTCGAATGAAAGATTTCGCATGATCACATAATTATCGTAGGCCATGTTTAGATTTTTGACTGAAATTTTTGGCATCATTATATTTCAAGCAAAGAAAATATTACCGCAAAAATTGCATCCATTACGATTATAGCTGTGATACTTGTTACAACAGCTGTCGTTGTTGTCAACCCGACATCCTCGGCACTACGTTTACATTGAAGGCCTTTTTGACATCCAATTGCCGCGATAAAAAATCCAAAAAAGCAACTTTTGATTATCCCGACAAAAAAATCATTTAGGCAAACGACATTGGCTGTTTGTGCACAATAACGAACAATGGTCAAATTCGTTGTAGATATTGCAGCACATAGCCCTCCCAGAATCCCTATGAAGGAGGAAAATATGCATAGCAGTGGCATCATCAACGTTAATGCTATGACTCGTGGCAAAGCGAGAAAATTTATGATAGAAAATCCCGCCGTTTGCAGTGCATCGACTTCGTCGTTGACCATCATTGTCCCTATGGTCGCAGCGAACGCTGCCCCCGTACGACCAGACATTATAATGCCGGTCATAATGCACCCCATTTCGCGCATCATGGAAATTCCAACCAGGTTTGCCACGTAAATATTCGCTCCGAATTGCGATAGTTGCAAAACGCTGACAAATGCTATTATGAAGCCAACTAGAAAACTTATCAAGAAAACAATTGGCAATGCCTTTACTCCAACCTCTTGTAACACTACGGCAAATTCTCGGCCACGAATTTTTACCTTGCCCCCAATAAAAAATACTATTCCTATCAATAGCTTCCCCACAAAACCTAGAAAAGTCCTTAGGTTAAAAAAAACTAACAATCCAACACAACCAATGGATTCAAACATCGTAGATTTCTTTTGGCTAGCAGGCGGTGTATTTCTAACCGGAGAAGTTCTAGATAGTTCTATTAATCTGCGTATACCCGAAGGGACGTTGTCGCCGTTGATGGTTAAATTTTTAGATTCGCAGGAGTCTAAAATGTGTATTAAAAAGTTGATCAAAGCGGAATCCCAACTCTTTAGGTCCACGAATTTCAGGTCAACTTTTTGAATGGAAGGTTTTGATAATATTGTTTCGATGAACTCTTCGGCATGGGGATGTTTTTCATAGATGCTCCAAGTACCGGAAATGGAAATAATGGCAATATTTTTGTTTTCTAGTTTTAACTCAGCAATTTTTGTCATATTTTTTTCAAAAAACTCTTTCCCGAGGAAAATAACCTCTGGACGGGGAGTAAAATTTTCTAACAATTCCCAATGAAAATATACAAGTATTATGTAAAAAGCAACTTAAAAAGGAGGGAGCAAAGATCCATCTAAATAAGGTAAAAAACTGAGGGCATTTTCATGTTAATTCTTCGACCGCTTTTTTAGGCTTGACATCAGGGATGATATGTGTTTTTTGTAAGAACACTTAATGAGTGTTTTAGTGTTAAATTATTGAGTATGCAGGAAATTACCATACACTGAATACCATACACTGAAGGAAACCATGGAAAAAATTAAAACGATAAAATTTATTTTACTTCCGATTTTGTCCGTTATTTTAACACATGCATACTGTTTCAACGAAATACAAGGAGGGGACATTTTTCAGGTAAAAGATAATCATTATGTTCCGATATTCAACGATGATATTATAAATTTGACATATAAAAGTGGTCCCAAAGGAAGTTGTTGCAAGAGTCTTGATATCGTATTGCTGCCATTATCTACGATCCGGATCGTAGAGATGGGGAAAAATGAAAATGTTGAGGTTGAATATTGTGTAAGCGAAACAATTAGGGGAAGGGGGTTTACCCATGTAAATTTTATTAGAAATTCGATGGCACCGGTAAAAGGTGAATTTTGGAAGGTGGCATTGCAAAACAAACGTTATCCGTTGAGCCTACAAGAGTTTCGAAAAGCATGTTACAGGTGTGTAAGCGAGAAAATTCCATACTGTACCGGAGCAAGCAATTTTGACAGGATTGATTTAAATGAAATGTATTCTTTTACTAAAGAAAAAGATAATTTTTTACAAAATGAAGAATACAGGATTCGTGGATTCGATGGTTTTGGATTTTTATATTTTGTGTCAAACGGGACCTTGGGGCGTGAATCAGATGATTTAGGTACGATGGGAGAAAAACTATTTACATTTGATACCAAAAAAAAATATTCTTTCAGGGAGAAAAAATCAGTTTTAAGCCTCATGCGAGATTCGGACTATATTCTTATACAGCGCAAAAAAAAAGGGTCCAACAAGAAATCATGGTATGTGGTAATGTCATTCAATGGCGGTTTTCTAGAATTTAAGGGGAAAAAGCATGGTATTGTTTTTACAGAAAAAGAATCTACTGTGAAAAGACTGGATACTCTACTGAATAGAGCCCTATTGTCCGGGAGCGATCTGTATATTATGCGTTGGCATCCTAAATTAAAGGCGTTACTCGGGCCGAGAGAAGCTATCCTAGAACGGAAAATGCCTTTACACTAGGTTGAGGTTAGAGTCAGATCTTATAGAGACACAGTCTCCCCATTTAGTTTAGCGATGGATCTGCCAAAATAGAAGTTTTCGTAAAATGAAAAGTTTAAAAGAAAAACTGAAAAATTAAACAATTCTGACCGATCGACCGGTCATTTATTTTGATCGAATAAAGCCCTCAGGAGTATGGCGAATTGTGCGGTTGTGCTTTCCCTGTTGCCGTTGGGCGTTTCACCATTTTCAATGGCTTGCCAATAGGCCTCTGGTACGTTTTGATCTCCCAATTCGTAATCCATACCATCCCAATTATCTTCCCGGAATGCATAAAAAGCATAATGCCATCCGCACTCGTCGAAGATGGAAATGAGGTCCGAAAAATATTCGGGTAAGCCCTTTTGTTTTCTATAACAGCCGAACTCTCCCACCAAAATTCTATTCGATGGAATGGCGTGGGCCCTTTGAAATTCAATGACCGGCTCCATATATTTGTGCAAAGCCTCGTAGTCCCAATTTTGCCCATCCATATCTCCCGGATAAACATATGTTCCGGCGTTTAACTTGTGGTTTGTGTATTCATAGGGCTCATACATGTGAAAGGAATAGATAACATTATTGTCGTCTAACTTTCTGAGTTGTTTGAACGCGTTGGGATCTCCATAGGCCGAACTATCGACGATAATCGGTGTGTTCGCATCCACTTTCCTTATCTCTCCGATTACCAAATTGTAGAAATCAAATAGCATTTTTTGGATCTTTTTCTGTTCCACGCTTGAGATATGGCAATTTTTCTGATCAAAAAGCCGTTCCGGATGGGGCTCATTCAAAATGTTATAGCCCACAACTATTTCGTAATCGCGCAATTCCTGTGCCAAATTCTTCCAGAACCTTGCTGCCTGCTGTTGAAAATCGGCATCCTGCCAAATTCTCAAGTCATCTTCATCGCCATTGAGCTGCTTCCATCTGGAACCGGGCAGGCCCAACATGGTAATGATGACTGGCATATCCTCTTCCGCACAAACATCGAGAATTTTCTTCAGCAGTGCCAAATCATCCCCATTGAGATGTTCATAGCAATCAGCATTGCCCATGAGAAAATCTTGTCCTGCGCTCGGGAATTTGTCCAAGGCCAACCTAATAAACCCTATTCCATAAACTTTTGCCGCCCGAATATCTTCTTGAAAAATCTTTTCATTGAAAACATTGGCCCCCTTTTTCACTTTTTCCCAAAACAATATTTTCGGGCGAGCACTACCATCGAAAGCCACCCCTGAATGGGGTGGAAAGATTATCGATAGCAGCAGCATTGAAACATAACAAAACGTCTTTATTCTTCGCCCCATAAATTCAACACCTTCCACATGTTTAAACAAAGCACTCTTCTAATATTTGAACTCAAACATGCAACATTTTACCGGCTGTTTTTGCATTAAAAGAGAAAATCGCAAAATTCTCTAAAATTAACTTGCCTTATCCTGTCACCATAACTGCCCACTCATCGCAGTCGATGATTTGCCTATGCAATTTTTGAATTTCTTTAGCGGGTTGCAGATCACAAAAAATTTTCAGGATAAAGCAGAGTTGATCGAGGTAGTGGCCCAGAATATCTAATTTTTTACCAGATGCAACCGCCATCGTGGACTTACCGGACGCACTTGTCTCAAAAATCACAATCCTTCTTCCAATAACTCCCGCTAAAATTCCACCACAACCGTGTTTGCGTTGTACCAAATGACCAAATTTTAAAAGATTTTTTGGAAAATGGTTAAGCTGCGTGGATTGGCGAGCAAACTATGTAAACGATGGATTTCGGCCGTAAGCTTTTTACTAAACTGGTGAAAATTCTACATCCGTTCCCATCCCGGACACATTCGCTAAGCCTTGTGTCGTCGATGGTAGTGCAGCAACGATTTCCTGTGAGAGTAGAATTATTGTCAGGTTTATGCCCCGAGGGTCTAAAATTGATTCTCTTGGGATTGTTATTTACGAGTCCTGAACTTAAAATTTTATTTTTTCCACACTGCAAAATTGTTTCCTTGGATACCACTCTCAAAATATTCACTGTATATCAGGTTGACCATGGTCAACCTGATATACAGTGGTGTTAGTTATCCGTTGATATTCGTCTACCAAATAAATTCGAGGTCCGACTATGGATTATGTGGTCTATTTGACTTTGAATTTTTAACAGCTGGGACACGGATCGATTTTTCAAAATTTCACCCAATCTTTCAATAAAATCGTCAGGAGAGAAGTTTGCTGTTTCAAAAAGAAACAGCAATATGTTTTCGCGAGAAATCATATAGGTCCGTCTTTTTTCTTCCCCTCTAGGAGCACTTCCATTCAACAGATGTCCAAGAATTTTTTGATTATCAAATGCATTGCGCACATATTGATCTGTCTTTCCAATTATTGCGGCCATCTCCTTGGGCGAAAACCACCGTTGAGTTGTAGGTATCAAAAATGAGAAATGTTCATAGGACTTTATTGCTTGAGTATTATACTTTGGATCTATCATTTCCATAACATTAGTTGTATTTTGGTCTAATATGTGGCAACAAACCAAATACGTCGGCGGTCGACTGATACAAAACCTCGGAACTCTTTTTTCGATTTTACCCAAAGTTTTGGTCGATCGCTAATGTCTGTGTCGGTTTGATATAGTTTTTTCTGCCCTGGGGTCAAAGTTTTTACATCAATGGTGGAAAAATTTTCACAATGACCATTGATTGTTTCAATTGGGTCTTTTCTTGAAAAATTTCTGAAAAACACTGTTATGGCGGCGAGAGTAATTAAATCATGATTTCATTTTTGCAAAATATTTTACAAAAACACCACAAGTGGCTATTTAGTATCCTACTATTTATAATTATCGTCGCATTTGTTTTTACCATAGGAGCTGCTCCGAGCATCGGTAAGGCAAGGGTAAAACCGCGCCATTGTTACGGTCATAACCTGGCAAATGCTGATGAAATGCAAAAAATAGCAGAAAACCTTACCTATAGCGGAATCTTGGAATTGGAAGACATTAATTTGATTAGCAAAAATTTAAACTTTTTTGTCCTCAGGAGAATCATAGCCTTGGGACTAGCAGATGAATTCAAAATACCAAATCCTGCGACAGAGACTTTGAAAGAGTATATCAAGACATTGCCAGTTTGTCTCGATGGAAAAGGGAAATTCTCTGCCGACCTCTATGCGTCCCTTTTGGAAATGTTTAGGCGCAATACCGTAGGACAGGACCGATTGATGGAGATCTTGTGCGAAAATTATAGAATCAGGGAGATCGAATCTATTATGGCAGGCAATGGGATAGTATTCGATGAACAGGTGATATCGTTTTTGACGAGGTCCCACACCGAGCATGATTTTATGGTCGCTACGATTGCAATGGATGATGTCGTAATCGATGAAAACATATCCGATAAAGAAATGGAAAACTTCTACAATGAGCATCCTCATCGGTATATGCAACCGCCGATGCATGCTGTTTCTATGGTAAAATTCAGGAGCGATGATTTTGTCAAAACCGTTCCCATGCCCGATGAAAAAACACTGATAGCATTTTTCCTAGAAAACAAGGATTATTTTGAAAAGGATTCTAAGTTTGAAGACATAAAAGATCGCGTACTTGATGCCTACCTAAAGGCTGAATCAACGCAAATGGCCTATGCTCAAGCGGAAGGTTTTGTCGATGAACTATACAAAAATGATATAAAATTAAACAGCCAGGCATTCAAGGACACGCTGGCAAATTTTGAAATTGAGAAGGAAAAAATTGCATCCTATTCCAAAAAGAAACTTCCGCTTGTGAATGGGGTAGCACCCACCTACTTGCTCAATGTGTGCGATTTGGAAAGCGGCAGGTATTACACAGATCCATGTCCAGCAACATTTGGGTGCGTTGTTCTTTTCTTGGAACGCAGAAAAGACGCCAAAGAACTATCTCTGGCAGAAGCAAAACGGACCATCGGAGAAGATATTCTAAGGGAACGAAAATTACTAAAATTTACGAATAAAATAGAAAACATTCGCCGGGAAGTCGTGGATAGCCTTGCATCTGATAAAAATCTTCCAGAAATTTTTGAAAAGCATGGCCTAAAATTTGATACTTTCGAAGGTATTTCCATTGGAAACATGGAAGAAAAGAAAGTCGATCAATTATACAGAGAAGCCCTGATATCCCTAAAAAAGTCTGAACATATAAAATTAATGCCCATGGATGATGACAAAGTTTTGATGTTTGCCGTTGTCGATAGGAAATTTCCAACGAATGACATTTTTTCTGAAAATAGGCGTACGGAAGCAGAATTAATCCTAAAATTTTTGAACAAGAACTTTATATTGGCAAACTTCTTCAATGATCAAGTATCCAAAATAGCCAAATGAGAAAATTTTCGTCGGAGCACAAAAATTGGCAAAAAAAATATTGATTTTTTCATTAAATTCTTAGAATGGAAATATGCCTTATGGCAAAATTTAGTAACAAGGAGGAGCATATGTGTGGTTGTGGCTGTGGCGGTGGAAAAAAGAAATAACCGCTAGGTAAAAAATCGTTCTATTTTTTAGAAAATCAAAACCACCCTAGGGTGGTTTTTTCTTTGTCCCCAAAGATAAGATAGACCCATCCAATCACATATGCCGCTATGAATTAACTGGGGTTCACTAGAGGTATATTGCTGCTTTGCGTCGGAAACATGGGAAGTCATCCGGGAGGCCAAGCCATCGGTCTACCGGATAGCAGGTGAATGTGTAAATGGGGGACAGTCTCTCCCGCCTGTTGTCCATTATTTACTACCAACCTGAATCCCATCAAATCGTTGGATTTGGCAAAGTCTCTTGCCATGATCAATAATTTTCCAAGCAGTTCCGCATCGCCATCCTGTGCCGCTTCAATTCTATTAATTCTCTTCCTGGGAATGATCAATACATGAACCGGTGCCTGTGGATTAATGTCTCGAATGATCACGGCAATGTCATTCTCAAAGATGATATCGGCCGGGATCTCTCTGCTAATTATTTTTTCAAAAATTGTCCTCTCTTCCACAGAAGCCATGTTTTATAAAAGAAGCATATTTGCAAACATTTATCCACGGAAATTTTCGATCTTTTAGAGGATTTTTTTATTGGAAAGGGCGATGTTTCTTTTCAAATGCACACACTATGGCAACTGATACCTTTGCATTTAGGATAACTCATGGATGTAAAAATACCATGGCTCGTCGCGGGATCCTATCAACGCCTCATGGCATAATTAACACACCAAATTTCATATTTTGTGCCACAAAGGGGGCAATGAAATCGCTTTCAACGGCGGACCTGAAAGCTACGGGAGCAGAAATTATGCTGTCGAATACTTACCATTTGATGCTTCAGCCAGGGGCTGATATCGTGGCAAAGCATGGAGGACTGCACAAAATGTTGAACTGGAATAACCCGATGTTGACGGATTCTGGGGGGTTTCAAGTATTTAGCCTTGGATATGGCGGAGTGACAAATGAGATTAAGGGTCGGAGAAATTTTCCATCCCATTATAATCGTACGCTGTTGAAAATTACGGAAGAAGGGGCGCTTTTCCGTTCCTACATCGATGGAACAAAACACTGGTTGACACCGGAAGTGTCGATCCAGGTACAAAGAAAACTTGGAGCAGATATAGTTTTAACGTTCGATGAATGCACCCCATTCCACGCCAACCGAAAATATACCGCGTCTTCGATGGACAGAAGCCACCGGTGGGAATTGCGCAGCCTGGCAGAGTTTAAAAAAAATGACAACAACCAACAAGTCCTCTATGGGATTATTCAGGGAGGTATTTACGAAGACTTGCGAATGGTGAGTGCGAACTTTGTTGCAAACAATGATTTCTTTGGACAGGCCATTGGGGGTAGTCTGGGAGGAACAAAATCCCAGATGCATGAAGTGGTTGAAATGATTGGTCGACTCGTCGATCGTACCCGTCCCGTCCATTTACTTGGAATTGGAGGCATTGCGGATATTTGGAATGGTGTAAAAAATGGAATCGATACCTTCGACTGCGTATGCCCAACTCGCCTAGCTCGCCATGGGGGGGCATTGTATGCACCATTCCTCCATGGAGGAAAAGAATTCATAAATTTGAATAACTCATGTTACCGAGAGGACGTTTTTCCCATCGATGGCACCTGTGATTGCTATTGTTGCCGACACTTTTCCCGTTCGTACATTCACCACTTGTTCAAAGCAAAAGAAATGCTTGGTGGGCAATTGTTGACCATCCACAATGCACGATTTATGGTACGACTGATGGAAACAATACGTCAATCCATAGAAAATGAAACTTTTGAGGATGAGTTCAAGAAGTGGACGATCTTCTAATGCTATCAAATATCAAATGCCAAACCGCACATATTCCACTAAAATTATCCTGTCAAAATTCAAAAAAAGGTAAGGGATAGGTCCATACTAGGCTAAATCCTTGATTTTCGCTTCAAAATCTGCCAACTGTAGGGCATCGATCAAAGCGTCGATATGTCCGTCCATAACCTGATTCAAGCCATATAACGTTAGTCCAATGCGATGGTCGGTTACCCTACCCTGGGGAAAATTATAGGTCCGTATTCTTTCGGATCGGTCTCCGGAACCCACCTGGTCTTTTCGCGTTTGAGCATATTTGGCCCGTTCTTCTTCTTCCTTTTTTTGTAACAGGCGGGATCGCAGGACTTTCATCGCCTTGACTTTGTTTTTCTGCTGTGATCTCTCATCGGCACAGTAAACGGCCATTCCGGTCGGTTTATGCACAATTTGAACGGCAGAATCCGTTGTATTGACTCCCTGTCCTCCGGGGCCGCTGGCACGACATACGGAGATTTCCAAATCTTCGGGGGCAATTGTTATGTCGACCTCCTCCGCTTCTGGTAAAACTGCCACCGTGGCAGCCGACGTATGAATCCGTCCGTTTGCCTCCGTTGCTGGTACTCTCTGTACCCTATGGACACCACTTTCAAATTTCAAAAATTTATAGACATCTTCACCGGAGATTAGAAATATTATTTCCTTAAATCCTCCCGTATCCGACGTGCTCGTTGCCATCACTTCTATTTTCCATCCCCTGGACTCTGCAAACTTGGCATACATTCTATAAAGATCTCCAGCAAATAGAGATGCCTCTTCTCCTCCAGTCCCCGCACGAATTTCAATGACAGTATTGCGAGAATCGCTGGGGTCAGGAGGAATCATGAGCATTAGCATGTCCCGTTGGAGCTGTTCGACGGCACTTTGCAAATTCTCCATTTCCTGTTTTGCCAATGTTTTTAATTCCTCGTCCGAGGAAGGATCGTTCAACATTGCCTTTGCGGATTCGAGATCTGCCAATGCTTTCCGTATGCGTTCTTCCTTGGTGATTAAAGTTCCTATTTTCTGGTACTCCCTTGATATGGTCGAAGATGTCCTACGGTCGGAATAAAAGTCTGGACGACCCATTTGTTCTTGAAGAACTTTGTACCTGGTTCTGAATTTTGCAATGTCAGGAGTATTTTTCATGGCAAATGGTACTAAAGTTTTTTTTGGAAAAACAAAGCATTTTAAAGCACGATCAAAGGTCACATTGACCATGCCAATTGCCATTATTTTCCAAGAGTCCCAATCAATCCTTTTACGTAGGCATTGCTTTTGACAAAATTTAATTCCTTGGCAATGACCCTTTCTCTTTTTGTAAGGTTTATGTGGAATTTTGCAATGTCATCGCTCCAGTGTTTACTAAAATTTTTAACATACTCCAATCCTTTTGATAGGTGTTCAATTTGAGATGCTTGGTATTTTTTTAATCGGGCGATGTACCAATCGCTATTGATAATTGCTTCCCTGGTAAACATTGACCTAAAATTTTTATCCTGCAGAGTCATCCCATCATATTGCCCGTCGACGGCAATGTGTAATAAGGCTCGCAGTGGAGGGATAGCATTGTCAAATTCGGCATTGTTGACTATTAGCAAAGCAGCACGCCTATGAGCCTCGAGGATGGTATTCATGCTGTCGGCAAAAATGTCCATATTCTGCGTTTCAGGGCGTAGCATGCGGTCGGAAAATGTCCTGTCCGGGAATTGGAACACGCGTCCTGCAAACATCCTGATAAATTTCCGTGTAATTCTATATCCCAGGCGCTCCGCATGTACCAATTTGCCGTCATGTACAAAATTTTCACAGCGTTCAAGGTATCCATGCTCGATTAGAAACTTTGGGTTTCGTTCTTCATCGATCATTCGGCACCAAATTTCTGGCAATAAGTATGTAATATCGTGGTCAACCTTGGAATTTGGCCCCACATATCCGGCTGCCGACAGAAATCCAGAGTAGCTCGTTAGAATGAAGCTTAAAAGTGCATTGTTTAAATCATACACACTGCTTAGACAATTGAATGGGCCCTTTGTCATTCCTCCTTCCAGTCCGGCACCGGTTGTGGATGGAGACTTTCCCGTCATGCTTGACATGTATTCTAAAAACAGTTCCGGCAAATCCATGTAGTGCAATGGACCATAGACGCATAATGGCCGAACTCCTGCCTCCGGAGGATTATTTCTCCGTCCCGAAAGAATATCGCTGACTGGCGTACGCTCCGCATTGAAATCGCGGTCATACTTCCGCCATAGTTTTGATGAAACCGTCGTCAAATAGGTATTAAATGCGTGGCAAATATCATTTCGATTTTGCAAATATCTTTGATTTTTGCTTATTGTTCCGTTTGGCATTACCCGCAATTCCGATGGACAAACGATAAATTTTGGTGCATTTTCATCCCGCACAAAATCTTCCAACATCTTTTTCATGGGAGCGGAGTATGTTTCGAATTTTATGCGATTATGCATCATTTGTTTTACGTCATACCTGGTCAGGGCTTTAAAGTTACACGTAAAAATGTTTTTAAGCGTCAAGTCGTATTCGCTTCCCGGGTCATAGCCTGGAACTATCGTTTCGTCGGGACGTTGGTATAACCTATATTCACAATTATGTACAATTTTGATGGAAGGATTGGTATTGTTGCCCATCAGGTAGGAAATATTTTTAGCGGGAACGGTGGTAGAGACCGAAATGTCATCTGCCAGTTGGAATTTTGCCGATGGGACAAAATCATCGCGCAGTGAAAACAGGCGCCAATGATTCGAAAAATCAAACCCGACCCTTAGGTAATGTTCGAAAAGCTTTTCATTGTTGTACCTCAATTCGTTGCCATATTCTCCATTAATTTTATCAACGGTAAAAAATTGTTGCCAGTCGGATTCTTCAAAGTTTTTACTAAACCGTTTTATGGTAAAAATCAACTCCAGTATGTGTTGCGGGATAGTTTTTAGCCATGAATTATATGTATCGTTGTAATAGTCATTGGGAGTCAGCAGTTTTATGACGCTTCCAAGGCTTCTCTTGGAGTCCAATATGGACCTATTATCTGTCCTGCTATTATCCTTGAAGCGTCTTGAAAAATCCTTTTGAATTATTTCCTGTGCCAACTTGCAATCTTTATCATAGTCGAAAACAATGGTTGGACCGGTTAATATGAATTCGTCGATTGGCTTTGCGATTTCCGATTTCCCACCACCAGAGACTGTCGCTGGTTTGTAACAAAAAATTCCACAGGCAGAAGTTCCTATCATTTTCCACCTGCCATGTCGCCCATCGGGTTTTTCGAGTGTAATTCTATAGCCGGAAGGTAAAATATAGACCTTTTCAAATTCCAATGGTAGTTTTACAGTTTTTCCTCCGACTTCCCATGAAATTGTCAATTCTGGTAGGCAAAAGTTCGCATGTTCGGGCAGATATACGATAGTTGGAAAATGCCTGTCAATGGCAAAACCATCCTGCAAATTCAATGACTTGGAGCAACAATTTATCGTATTTTCAAACCCATGGCTATACCCAAACTCTTTGCCATAGTTGAATCTATCGCCCAGATCGTACCTCGGGAAAACCAAAGTCCCTCCCGAATGTTCTTCTTCGCACATGCCAAGCATATTGGCCACATATGACATTTGCGATTTTATTTCTTTTTTGCCATACCCATTATAGCTATCGGCAACTATGGAAATTACGACATTGTCCCCATCGCGGGCCATGACCCTAAATGGTTTTCCATCGTGATACAATTCATCTTCTTTTTCCCAGCACATGCCATCTTTTTTTTGCCGTTCGGAAGCCTTATCAATGTGAGGCAGCCCCAGAAATTTTTTAGTACATTTTCTCAGCTGCGGAGCAAATACTATGCACCCCGTATGTCCTGTCCATGTTATTGGATCTAGGGCGGCATCATTTTCTGGCAAGAATGGGGATCCGGCATTACCAAAAATACTTTCCGTACAGTCCAAGATGCTGACCAGGCTTCCGGGGACAAAGAACCGCACTTCCATCTTTTTTCCTTCTTGAATACCTTCCATTCTCGGACAAATCATCGGCTTCATATAGTTGGAAACAAATAGTTTGGCAGGGCTGATGCCATTAGCGGTAAATGGTACAACCAACATTTTATCATCCGGATTAAATGCCACTTGCAACATTTTTGCAAATGTAACTTTTGGGACTTCTTTTTTGTCGGAAGGGACGATAGGTCCACCTTCGACGATATGGAAAACATCCTTCGTTGTCCTCTTATCCGTGGATGGATTGTGAAGGATACCATTATATGTCCGATAGGAATCCACGTAGTCGGAGTGAAATTCGTCGGAATTTTCTGGGAGCGATAGGACCCTGGCCACACCATATTTGTCGCAGATAAAATCGTTCCAAGGAAGATAGGGACCGGCATAGAGATCACCCAAAAATTTTTTACAAAATTCTTCCACCCGTTCATCGGCTTTGCATTTGCCATCGAACGAATTTTCCACCCCCAAATTTTTTTGATAAATAGAACGGGAAGAGGTATGTCCCCTCGCACTTTTAAACGACAAAAGTCGTGTTTTTATGTCGTATATCTCTCCACCTTTTGGCAAAATATTTATCCCCTTTGCGGTAACACCTATGCTCATTCTTCTCTCCATATCAACTCCTGAAGAAAGCGTAAGAATAGTTTAGCACATGGCAAGAAACAAAATATTTTTGTTATTTGATGCCGATGAGCTACCCGGCATTGATACTATCTCTAAGGATGGAAGATGAAAAAATTTCATCCGTGCCGAATCCATCTAGGGTTTGTCACTTTTATGCAAAGAAATATTTGATATTCTTTGCATAAAAGTGATGTCACATATAGATTATGCGTCGATTCAGTTCTGCTGGCTGTAGCATTTCGCTAAAACCTCATATTGCGTTATCGCCCTAGTTTTACTAGGATTCTACCTAAAATAACTGGATAAATAGTTAATAACCCATATATTAAATGAAGATCGAAATATCCACCTCCTGCATAAATAGGAGCTAGCCTATTTAATTTACGAATGCGAGAATCTCGAACCCTTGGATCTCCCGAGGTGTCGATTTTCTGCCGAAGCTGCGCGGGGCTGAGTCCTACTTCCTGAAAAAGGAGTCTAATAGCTTCTTTATCCCGTGCTAACGTCCTAAATTCTACAGTTCGTAGACTACCATTTGGCATTTGTGCTATAATTGATGGTATGTTTGCCAATGGGGAAACACAGCGAACTTTTCTCCTCCCAAAGATATCAGGATCTGGCTTTGGCAAATCTAATATTGTAGCAGGTATTTGATCTAGGGCCTGCTGCCCACTATGAACGTTTGATAACATTTCCATATAATTTCCAATTGTTGATTGGGACGCCATTCCAACACTTTTTTTGGTTAGCTGTCAACAACAAATTTTGTAATTTTTGAAATTTTCCACGAAATTGCAAAAATTTTATGTCAATTTATTTACTTTTGGTAATTGTGCTGCAAATATTTCATCCCGTCGCACATTGTTATAACTAGCATTGGCTACTCAAACGAAGGGAGGGTTTTGTTTTTAAATGTGGGTTTATAATGCCCATTGCAGAGGATCAATGGGGCGTTACTTATCCCGCACCTTACCACCCGAGATATGCCTAAAAAAATGTTCTCGCAAAAGGGTCTAGCATGAAGAGTATGAATCTCATCATGTGTAGTATCATAGGTTATGTTGGAGTAAAAGATGTCGCCCAAATTTTACTCGATGGGCTCGAAAGGCTGGAATATCGAGGTTATGACTCCGCCGGCATAGCGGGATTAAAAGATGGAACATTTACCACTGTAAAACAGCTAGGAAGGGTTAAAAATCTTTCAAATGCGATAAACCCTTCGATGAATTTCGGAAATTTAGGGATTGGCCACACAAGGTGGGCAACCCACGGAAAGGTTTCCGTAAAGAATGCCCATCCACACATAAGCTTTCATGGACTTTTTGCGATTGTACATAATGGGGTAATAGAAAATTATGAATCGATTAAACACTACCTGGCAAAGCAGGGATACAAATTTTACTCTGAAACGGACACGGAAGTTTTGGTAAACTTAATCGAATATCATTTTATAAAAGAATCCGATTCGAAAAATAAGTTTCTTGTTAGTGTGCAAAAGGCATTGTTACATGTTAGGGGAACCTATGGACTCGCGGTACTTTGCAAAAATAATCCCGAAGAAATAGTAATTGCTAGAAAAAGCTCTCCCCTGATCATAGGGATAGGGAAAAATGAAATGTTTGTGGCGAGCGATGCGTGTGCTTTCGTCGCGTATACGAAAAACGTTGTCTACCTAAATGATGGGGAACTTGCCCATATCACATGCTCAGATTTCTCGATCACAACGATGAAAAATGAAACGATCGATGCCGTAGAATGTGAATTGGACTGGCAGGTGGAAGACGTTTCCCGGGGAGAACACGAACATTTTATGCTGAAAGAGATTTGTGAACAACCCATATCCATAGAAAATGCTATGCGTGGACGGCTTTCGGACGATCTCAGTACGGCAAAATTTGGAGGGTTGCAGCTGCTACCACGTGAATTGCGGCAAATCGATAGGATTTTATTTTGTGCCTGTGGAACGGCATGGCATGCCTGTTTAGTTGCCGAGTATTTGATAGAAAAATACGCAAGGATTCCGGTTGAAGTAGCCTATTCTTCGGAGTTTCGGTATGGGAACGTTCCTTTGGATAAGAACACCCTCGTTTTTATCGTTAGCCAATCGGGGGAAACCTTGGATTCCCTGGCAGCGTTGCAGGAATCTAAACGCAAGGGATACAGAACGTTGGCAATAACGAATGTCATAGGTTCCACCATAGCTAGGGAATCGGAGGGAGGAATTTATCAACACTCAGGGCCGGAAATTGGAGTGGCATCGACGAAAGCATTTACGGCACAACTGTGCATTATCGCCATGTTGGCATTGCTATTTGGACGGTTACACAATATGAGTTTTGATGAAGGCGCTGAATTTGTCCAATCTCTGTTGGAGTTGCCCCAAAAGATTTCACAAATTTTAGACAAAAAGGATGAAATTCAACGGATTGCAAAAAAATATGCCTACTACAAGGATATGCTATTTCTCGGGCGGCAGTCGATGTTTCCCATAGCCCTCGAGGGTGCACTAAAACTAAAAGAAATTTCATATATTCATGCGGAGGGTTATCCGGCAGCGGAAATGAAACATGGTCCAATAGCTCTGGTTTCAGACCAATGTCCATGTATTTTCTTAGCAACACAAAAAGATATTTGGCAAAAAAATGTTTCCAATATACAGGAAGTAAAAGCCAGAAATGCCAAGATAATTGTGGTGACATCGGAGGGGCATCAAATTTCATCCAATCATGTCAATGATTTGATGGTGGTTCCGGATACCCACGATGCTCTCAAACCCATACTGGCAACAATTCCGCTACAACTTTTCGCCTATTATATTGCAAAAGCACGGGGATGTGACATAGACAAACCAAGAAATTTGGCGAAATCGGTAACCGTAGAGTAAAACTTGAATGAGAAGTTTCGCGAAATTGTTTCTAGGGGTGGCGCTGATTTTTTGTCGGAGTGTCGGTTTGTCGGAGAGCGAATTGCCCAAAGATACCGCTGATTTCATAGCCGTAGATGTCCATTTCGGCAAAAAGTTTGAAAATTTGATAAACACTGGTAATGGGGCATATAAAATTGGCTTTTTCACCCTTGCTAAAAAATTCTTCATGGAGGCACTGGCGATCAAAGATTTATCCAATGAGCAGAAATGTGTGGCCTGTACGGGCTTTTTGGAATCATGCTTAGCTTCAGGGGAGTTTTCAAATGCGATGGAATCGTTCGATGTGGTTTTGAAATTAGCACACGTCGAGATTCCCCGAGAATTTAAAAGTAGGTTCCTATTAAATGCTGCGATTGTAGCGTGTTTCAAGCATGATTTCGCAATAGCAAACAGAATTCTACTAAAATTGGACATAAAAGCTTTCGATGACAACGAACTCGCATGGTATCACGCCGTTAGAAGTGTCATATTCGCCATGGCTGCCAACTTCGAAGAGATGGAAAACAACCTAGAAGAAGCCAAAAAACACTCCCCGTCCGTCGACCAATCCGTCCACATTCAAGCATTCGTAATCCAATTTTTACTGCAATTCCCAACGCATTCAACGGCCATAAACAACCTCCTCGGAACTGCCGATGCCATGTATAAAAAGTATAAATTGCAAAGGACAAGCTGCCCATTTGTAAAAGCCTATGCCCTCATGTTGATCCATGGCGGAAATGGGCAAAAAGCAAAAGATCTGTTGGATGAACAAATCTCAAAAGTAAAAGATTTAAACGTTCAAGATTTGCAATCACTTTACCTATACCGCGCCCTTGCCGATGGACTCTCTTCCGCAAGTGGGCTAGATACGGTTCTCGAACTGCTGCTATCTTCAGCCAATGACGAGCTAAAAAAACAAGCATTGAAGCTACTCCTCCTGTCGGTCGAAAATACAAATCAACGGATGGAAGCAATCAAAACATTATCCGATGTGAAACTTCAAACCTCCGTTTCAAAAAACATCATGCGCAATATTTCATTTGCCAAACTCAGATTGGCAATCGATGCCGAAAATCTCACTGCAGCACAGCGCATAGCAGAAGAAATTGTTCTCCAATTTCCCAAGGAAACGCTCATAAAAAACATATACCATGCACTTGCCTATTTGGCTTGGCAGCAGGAACCGAAAGACTACCGAATGTCCGCCCATTACCTGGGTAAGGTGCGAGATATTACCTCAGATAATGCGGAAAAAGTCAATATGACAGTCCAGATCGGCAACGCTTTCTACTTGAGTGAAGCCTATGACATCGCTGCCCATATCTACGAAGAAGTTTTAAAAACGAACGTGGATAATGTGAAGTATGACAAAATACTGTGCCAACTCATCCAGGCTGACATTAAATCCAAAAACTTGGTGTTGGCAGAACAGCATTTGCAAAGTGCTCGACAATGCCACGATTTATTCACGGAATATCGATGGCATGCGGAATTGTTATATATCAATGCCCTCATAGGAGATAATAATCCGCAGCGAGCCATGGACTATCTGTCCATGCTTTTAAGCACCTATGCACACAAAATCCAACCATTTTACCTGGTGAAATTTTATTTGCTTCAAGCATATTCACTATTCTCCAAGCAACATTATCAGCAGGCCCATATCGCCGCAACCAATATCTGTACAATTTTTCCAACCAAAAGTAGTTCCGCTGAAATTTCTCAAATTGTTGGACAAGCATTATTCATGAAAGGAGTCTGCGAATTTAAATCGCAGAACAAAGAGGCTGCCTTTTTAACATTTGAACGGCTGAGGTCCGACTATGCCGACCAGGAAGTTGCGATGCTGTCATATTTTGAAGAGGCGGAATATTTTTTCAAACTAGGCAATATTTCAAAAGCGTGTAATGCTCTGCTCACATGTGCAGAAACCAATTGTAGGTACTCCCCATTTGCCTATTATCGATGTGCCGAATATTGTAAGTCGCTGGGAATGGCTTACTACGACGAAGCAATCGCCCATTTATCGACTCTGATTTTCAAGTATGGAAACCATGAAATTATATATGCGGCACATTTGGAATTGGCGGATCTATTACGGTTGATCGGGAGGTTTAGTGATGCTCAACTTGTATACGAGGAGCTACTGAAAAATTTTCCGTTTGACAGGCGGTATTATTTCACCGAATTTTGCCTAGCAAAGTCGATTTTTGCCCAAAAAAACAAGGATGATCTATTCATAGAACGTACCAAAATGATACTTGAACGGCTATATTCCCTTGCCATTGCCGATAAATCTTTACACATAGAGATCGCCGCCATGTATTGCTTTGTCTTACAAGCGAGTTCATCGATCGATGAGATGAAACAATTCGCATGGGAGACTTTACTGGCTTCCATGGCGGGAGAAAACCTTTTGACTCAAAATGATGTTTACTGGCTTATGCAAATTGCAAACATTCTCGCAAATTATTACTTCCTTAATCCGAATGTCTTAGAGCTTGAAACATTACAAGCGATGACGAACAAATTAAAAACCTTCATTCCCTAAACACCACCGTGAAAAAATTTTTGTTAGTTTTTACCATTGCCATAGCGTCCTTAACCAATTCTCATGGTGAAGATATTTTCACCACAAAAGAATCCATTATTCTTGGAATTACCCAGGGAGCGACGGAATTTCTACCGATTTCATCGACCGGACACTTGATATTGGTCGACCGGTTTCTTTTAGACCATGGGAATTTACCGTCGGAAGATATAGGCGACTCAAAAACTTTGAGGACGCAGGCTAAAAACGCTTACTTCGTAATAATTCAAATTGGGTCAATGCTCGCCGTACTATTTTTATATAAGCGTAGATTTGTCGACATGTTCCTGGGCCTATTTGGACACAATTATCATGGACGCAATCTGATATTCAACCTGATGGCATCATTTCTGCCGGCAGCGATAATCGGCCCTTTCATCGGCGGATGGCTAAAAATATTATACCATGCTTTTTCCGTTGCCATTGCGCTAATTATCGGTGGCATAATCATGATTCACATTGAGAAATCTTACCGTAGAAGGTGGATGAAAGGCTATGGAAGGATTGACAATTTAACATTTGCAAAAAGTTTTTTCATTGGACTTTGGCAATGCCTGGCTTTCATCCCTGGAACGAGTAGATCAATGGCAACCATAATTGGTGGTTACCAATGTGGATTGCGCAGGTCAGAAGCGGCAGAATATAGCTTTCTCCTTGGATTTATAACGCTATCTGCGGCGACCATGTACGAATTCGTAAAAGATTTTGATGTCATATTTTTACATTTTAGCCCAAAGATATTTTTGCTAGGGATTAGCGTAGCTTGCCTATCATCCATCTTGGCAATAAAATTTTTGATTTCTTTCATCGTGCGCAACGGGATGATGATTTTTGCATGGTACAGAATTATTTTAGCAATTTTTGTACTTTGCAGTTTTTTCCGCCAATGGGCGTAGTTTATTTTTTTCCTTTGGAGACGGCTGTTAAACCCCATGGCATATAAATTTTTTCACAAAAATTCTTGATTTTCGTTAGTTATCCATTAAGTCATTCCTTCCATTGGAGAGACATGGCCAGAATTTGTATAATAACCGGAAAGACTCGCAGCACAGGGTGTCGTATCATTCGTAAAGGACAATCTAAGAAAAGCGGTGGAATTGGTACCCACGTTGTGAAACGAACAAAACGTTTGTTCAAACCAAATTTACAACATATCCGCATATTGTTGCCAAGCGGACAGGTAAAGCGGGCTTGGGTGGCAGTTAAAGCCATAAAAGCGGGGCTTATTCAAAAGGTCGTTTCCTAGTAAAATTGGAACTGAAAAATATCCAGTGGGTGTAGCTAATCATTGCGTTTTTGTCTTTTGCGAGGAGCGGTTGTAATGTTGTCATTAGAAAATTTACGAAAAAAGTCTGATGAAATAAAGGCTGGTGTTAGCAAAAAGAAGTTTCAATGCGACGTTGGTAAATTTCTGGCAGTCGATACCCAACGGAGGGTCTATGTGTCTGAATTCGAAGCACTACGAGCTGAGCAGAAATCAAAAAATGATAAAATAGCAGCTTTAGAAAAGGGATCTGCGGAATTTTTAAATGCCATTAGAGACCTAAAAAATCTTTCATCGAAGGTAAAAGAAGCCGAGACAAAAATTCGAGAAATCGATGGAGAATGGCGAACGTTATATTTGTCCATTCCGAACGTTCCTCATGAATCCGTTCCCATTGGGAAAACGGAAAAAGACAATGTGACGGTTGCCACGTGGAGATACATTGGAGATGTATCGCCTCATGCAATGCCCCACTATGACATTCCGTGGTTTTCGAGCGGGATTGACTTTCAACGGGGTGCGAAGGTGACCGGTGCTGGCTTTCCGTTCTATATCGGTGATATGGCTCGATTTGTCCGTGCCCTTCTAAGTTTTTTCCTGGATGAAGCAAAAAATAATGGCTATACAGAGTTTATGTGTCCCATTTTGGTCAACCCGGACAGTGCTACGGCAACTGGTCAATTGCCGGACAAGGAAGGCATGATGTACCACGATTCTCAGGATGATCTCTATTGCATTCCCACCGCCGAAGTCCCGGTGACAAATTTTTTTCGCGATGAAATTTTTGAAGAAGAGGAACTGCCGATTTTTCGTTGCGGTTACACGCCATGTTTTCGCCGGGAAGCAGGGAGTTGGGGCAAAGATGTCCGCGGGTTGAACAGATTGCACCAATTCGATAAGGTCGAACTAGTAAAGTGGGTCCATCCCGACAACAGCTTTCAGGAGCTTGAAAATTTGAGGGCAGATGCGGAAAGAATTTTACAAAAATTGGAAATTCCATACCGCTTACTGTCCATTTGCACGGGAGACATAGGGTTTGCACATTCCAAGCAATATGATTTGGAAGTCTGGTCGGGGGGACAAAAACGTTGGCTCGAAGTATCTAGCTGCAGCAATTTTACGGATTTCCAAGCCCGGCGTGCTGGAATAAAATTTCGATCGAAGTCCGACGGAAAGCTCCACCATGTGCATACCATTAATGGGTCCGGCTTGGCGGTCCCACGCGTGCTGGCTGCCCTATTGGAAAATAACCTACAAAGTGATTCTTCGGTAAAAGTTCCAGCTGTTCTGATGCCATACTTTGGCAAAGAATGCTTAAAGTTTTGAAACGTCGATTTTTGTGTTGAAAGATCATTTCGTTTCATAGCTTACGAAGATTCATATGGTTACTGAACAATCGCCAAATTCGAAGGAAAAACTCAAAAAAAATGCCATATCTCCCACGCGGGAGGAAAATTTTCCGGAATGGTATCAGCAGGTGATTAAAATGGCCGATTTGGCAGACAATAGTCCAGTCCGTGGGTGCATGGTAATCCGTCCTTGGGGGTATGCCATTTGGGAGCTTATTCAAAAATATCTCGACGCAATGTTCAAAGCCTCTGGACATAAAAATGCCTATTTCCCCCTTTTCATCCCCCTGAAGTATTTTGAAAAGGAAGCGGAACATGTGGAGGGTTTTGCGAAGGAATGTGCGATTGTTACCCACACCCGTTTGCAGTTTGATGGAAAAGGTGGTCTAAAACCGACATCCAAATTGGATGAACCATTGATTGTTCGCCCAACATCTGAAACGGTCATAGGAGAAATGTTTTCCAAGTGGATTCAATCCTACCGTGATTTACCCATAAAAATTAACCAATGGGCAAACGTGGTACGCTGGGAAATGCGCCCAAGGCTGTTTCTACGCACGACAGAATTTCTTTGGCAAGAAGGACATACTGTCCATGCCACCGCTGAAGAGGCCCAAAAAGAAACCCTAGACATGCTCGAATATTACAGAACATTTGCTGAGAATTATATGGCCATGCCTGTCATCTGTGGAAAAAAGTCGGAATCGGAAAAATTTCCTGGTGCCGTTTCCACCTTTGCATTGGAAAGTATGATGCAGGATGGGAAAGCTTTGCAGGCAGGAACTTCTCATTTCCTAGGTCAAAATTTTGCAAAATCATCCCACATAAAATTCGTCAATGAAAACGGCCGTGAAGAATTTGGATGGACAACTTCTTGGGGGGTGTCCACGCGGCTAATCGGTGGTTTAATCATGACCCACTCCGACGATGATGGTCTTGTTCTACCGCCCCGCATGGCCCCAACACAAATTGTTATTTTACCAATTTATAGGGAGGATTACAAGCATCAGGTCCTTGAATATTGTAAAGCTTTACAAGCAGAATTGTCGCAAATGTCCCTGGAAAGTGAAAAGTTGCGCATTGAAATCGACGATCGCGACGTCCGTGGTGGAGAAAAGTCATGGGAATGGATAAAAAAAGGTGTTCCCATCCGCCTTGAAGTCGGCCCTCGAGATATTCAGAGTGGCTTAATCTGCGTTTACAGGCGGGACAAACTCCCGAAAGATAGGGAATTTATTCCGCACATGCAGTTCATTTCTTCAGCAGCCGACATGCTAGCGGATATCCAAACTGGATTATTCAAGCGCGCCAAAAAATATCGGGAAGAAAAATCAAAGCACATAAACTCCCAGAAAGAATTTATTGAATTTTTTAAACAGAAAAATCCAGGATTTGCCTATGCCCATTGGTGTGGAAATGATGCCATAGAAGATAAAATGAAATCGGAGTTTGGCATAACGATT
>JAITIO010000030.1 GCA_031279395.1 Puniceicoccales bacterium
GACGGTGAAAATTGACTTCGTATCATTTAAAATGCTCGGTTTGGTATGTAAGCTCAATAGAGCTGGAATTACGCCCGTTGGCCAGTCATTTGTATGTATGATATCGGGTGCCCAGTTTAGGAACGGACACATGTCGATAACGGCTCGACAGAAAAATACAAAGCGTTCCCAATTATCATGGTATCCATGTCCAAACTCTCCATAAACCCCGTAGCGAGCAAAATATCTATCGAACTCAATGAAATAAATCGGAATGTTCCCATATTCCGTCCGTAATAATTGGGCAAATTCTACACCATACCCCATGTTGATAATCATGGGACCTTCAATAATCTCACATTTGGAAACGTAATTTATGGAACCGTACTTTGGCAAAACAACGCGCACATCATGCCCCATTTTTTTTAAAGCAGATGCCAGAGAAGGTACAACGTCCCCCAGTCCTCCAACCTTGGCATATGGACTACATTCAGGGGTTGCGAACAATATTTTCATGGATCCATATTAAATGGAAGTAGGTGAATTGTCAAAAAAGATTAATATTTTTGTTAAAAATGCAAAAATCATTCGGATTGGAGGGGATATTTTTTACCATCAGGTGGTAATCAAAAAACATTCCCTTTTGACAATTATGATACCGAATCAGCTGATTTGGAAAAACAGCACGGAGTTAAACTGCCGATAAGCGACTTGCACGATGTGCTGCTTGCCTTCACCCTCCCAAAGAAACCTCCGAAATTTCTTCCTCCAAAGGATCTCTGCTTTTTCTCCTATTCCATATGCTTACTTCTGCCGTTGGTCTGAATCCTCACGCATTCTAACTTTTCGCTCCACGGAGAAACTCCAACACACTATCCTCCTGTTGCCGATCTTTATGTGGAGCTGCATCGAAGTGTCCACCGCTTTCAACTGAAACCAACACTATTGTCCTGGGATATTGTAACATTTGTAGTACAATATCATACATCGTAGCTTGACCAAAATTTAAGGCAAAAAGATTAGTTTCAGCCCACTGGGATAGGGTGTCGACTCTCTCTTGATTCCATTCGTCATTTACTAACGACGCAGTCAAATCTGAAGAGAGCATGCTAGATCCTTTAAAGTATAAGCCCAGATCTATGCCCGGTATAGAAAAAGATAGTTGTGCAATTTTACCATCATTGTGATATATTTCAGCGACTGGATGCTTGAAAAAATTTGCAACGGATAGGCAAACACTTGAATCAAACATTTCACCGGAAAACGCATCATTGTAACCCAGTTTGTGTCTTAGCAAATCAACCATTTCTGCAGCGTGAGTTCCATCACCCACTTGCTCTAATATTGCATTGAATCCGCAGTTGTTATGTCCATCTCCAGATGTATTGTTCTTTCTCCTGCCGGTATCACCTAGAAGTTCGTTCAAAACAATATCACTGATATATTTAGGCTCAGATGAAATAGCTTCCATCGACTGAATTTGCCTGTCGGGTACACTAGCAGAAGGGGGATTCTGTTTATTTTTCAGCACATAAAAAATTTTTCGTAGATCCATAATATTATGAATATAGGCCGTATAGATTGCAGTTGAAAACTGTCAAGAAAAATTTTCAAAAAATTAGAAAGCTTTGGGTTATCTGGTTCTTGCTCGGGGCTATTTAGTTCTCCATCAAAAGTTTAACGGGGAAGGAACGGAAATGGGAGCAAAGGCAAATAAAATCGGCGAAGGAGGTTCCGAATCTGTAGGACAAGAAAATGATCAAATTGCGCATGGTGGCCATAGCTTGGGGAGATATTCCGCAACGGATGGTCGATCGGTCTTCACCGAGTGGCAACATCTCTCTGCCGGTACAGATTATTTCTATGCTCCAGTGGTTTCGCCAGAGGCACAGGAGGGATACTGGAGAGGCGTTGCTTTCGGACATACTGCAAGTACCATGGAGAAAAGTATGCATCTCTTTGTCGAATTTCTGCGCCACCATCTCCAAATCACACTAAAAAAGACAAGGGAGTATAACAAGATGGACAATAAGAAACGTGAAGACTACGAAAAAGCAATATCTATCCACAAAAAAGAGGATATGGTGTAAGTGGCGCCGAATCGATGTATTGTTGTTGTGCTCAAAAAAAGTATTTAACGGGCAAGTACATTTGCTATCTTTTCTCCAGTGCTGCTTGGGCTGCCGCTAGCCTTGCGATGGGAACACGGTTTGGCGAACAGCTGACATAGGATAGCCCAATTTTACTGCACAATTTGATGGATGCTGGATCTCCACCATGTTCTCCGCATATGCCGATTTTTAAGTCTTTGCGGGTCGCTCGTCCGCGTTCACAGGCAATTTTGATCAATTCACCAACCCCCAATTCATCGATGGAAGCGAATGGATTATTTTTAATAATTTCACACTCCAGGTATTGGGGTAAAAACCCATTGGCGTCGTCACGGCTCATTCCAAGGGTCGTTTGAGTCAGGTCGTTTGTTCCAAAGCTGAAAAACTCCGCATCCTCTGCAATTTCTCCGGCCCTCAAACATGCCCGAGGAATCTCTATCATCGTACCCACCTTATAGGCGAGGGAACATCCAAGACGTTGTTCCACTGATTCCGCAGCGTCGCGGATGATTTTCGCCTGATGTTTGAACTCGGCGGCAAAAGTCGTCAGCGGTACCATAATTTCAGGATTAACCTCTATCCCTTCCCCTTTAACCTTTGCGGCGGCTTCAAAAATTGCTGTGCTTTGCATGGCAGTAATTTCCGGATATGAAATTCCCAGGCGGCAACCTCTATAGCCGAGCATTGGGTTACTTTCAGACATTGCTTCCACACGCAATTCCAAATCGGTGGGATTCTTTCCTAATTTTTTTGCTAGGGATTCGATGGCATGCTTTTCGTGGGGCAAAAATTCATGTAACGGTGGGTCCAGTAGTCGAATGGTAACAGGGTATCCTTTCATCTCACGGAAAAGTCCTTCAAAATCTCCCTGTTGCAGAGGTTTTAACTTGGCCAGCGCCCTTTGACGATCTTCAATGTTATCCGCCAGGATCATTTCACGCATGTAATCAATACGTTCTCCCTCGAAAAACATGTGCTCTGTCCTGCAAAGACCTATGCCCTTTGCCCCCAATTGGATGGCAGCTTTTGCTTGTTTAGGACTATCGGCATTGGTTCGAATGTCGAGTTTGCGACAGCTGTCTGCCCAGGACATTACGGAATCAAATATTCGGAATGTGTAACTTTTTTCCGCCACCATCGTTCCCGAAAGAACCTGGGTAACTTCGGATGGGGCAGTTTCTACGTGACCGATGAAAATTTCTCCCGTCGTCCCGTCAATGGAAATCGGCTCTCCTTCTTTTATCGTAACACCATTTGCAGATACTTGTTTCTTTGCATAATCGATCACCAAGCCGCCTGCCCCACAGACGCAAACCTTTCCCATTTGCCTTGCGACCAAAGCCGCATGGGAACTGACTCCACCATGGCTAGTAACGATCCCTTCGGCGGCCAGCATACCCCGAATATCTTCGGGGGACGTCTCCGTCCTACAGAGGATAACTTTTTCACCCTTGCCGTGCATTTCTTCCGCTTTCTTCGCCGAAAAATATATATTTCCCGATGCCGCTCCAGGTCCTGCCGGTAATCCACTGGCGATTTTTTTCACTTTCTTTTTCCCCGCTGTATCGAAAATTGGTACTAATAGCGAAGAAATGGAATCCGCTGGGATACGTTTTATGGCCATTTCCTTGTCGATGAGACCTTCGTTGACCATTTCAACCGCTGTTCTAACAGCCGCTAATCCTGTCCGCTTACCATTTCGTGTCTGCAGCATGTATAATTTGTCATTTTCGATGGTGAATTCGAAATCCTGCATGTCGCGGAAATGATGTTCGAGGGTTTGACAAACATTAACCAACTGATCAAAAACGACGGGCATGTCGTTTTTCAAATTCGCAATTGCCTGGGGCGTGCGAATTCCGGCAACCACATCTTCCCCCTGGGCGTTTATTAAATACTCGCCGTAGAAAACATTTTCACCGTTTGCTGGATCTCTGGTAAAAGCAACTCCCGTTGCACAATTATTTCCTTTATTGCCAAATACCATGCTTTGCACGTTGACCGCAGTGCCCCATTCCGCCGGGATATTATATTTTCGACGGTAGATTACCGCACGCTCATTGTGCCAGGATTCAAAAACGGCGCCAATGGCTCCCCTCAGCTGGTCAAAAACGTCCTGTGGAAATTCTTTGCTGGTCCGTTCAATGATCAACTTTTTGTAGCGGCCAATGACATCCTTGAGGTTTTCAGCTGTCAAATCAGGATCGCTGTGCACTCCAGCTTTTCTTTTAACATCCGATAAAATTTCTTCAAACGGGTCACGGGATTCGTCATTTTCCGCATGGACCCCCATCACAACATCACCATACATTTGAATAAATCTACGATAGCAATCGTAGGCAAACCTAGGATTGTTGGTATTCTCAGCTTGGCCAATGACAGTCTCATCGTTCAATCCTAGGTTCAAGATAGTATCCATCATTCCCGGCATGGATTCCCGAGCACCCGAACGAACGGAAAATAGTAGGGGATTTTTGACATCGCCGAACTTTTTCCCCTGCTGGTTTTCCACATTGGCCAAGGCCATTTTGGCGTCTGACCAAACATCATCCGGCAATCTGCCATTATTTTTATAATACTCGGAACAGACCTCCGTTGTAATCGTAAAACCTGGAGGGACAGGTAACCCAATCTTCGCCATTTCTGCAAGGTTGGCCCCCTTTCCTCCCAACAAAGCACGCATGCTAGCATCACCATCGGTCTTTACACCGAACTCATATATGAAATTCCCTATGCTCATAACATTCCTTAGCCTTACAAGCTATATGAAACATCCCCACCGTTGTCAAATACCAAAAAATGCAAAAAACCACTAACCATTTGGTAATTCTCTGGAGACTATGACTTTTTTCAAATACTCAAGAGCGGATAATAGTTTTAGCGTACCGGTAAAATTTTTATCTACGCGCGAACGTATGGAAATCGTGCCCGTCTCGACCTCCTTGGGGCCTAGGATAAGCATGTGAGGAATTTTATCGATTTCCGCACGCCGAATTTTGGCATTTAATTTATCGGAATGTCCATCCACGGATCCGCGAATACCGTATGCCTTTAGCTCGCGATTAACTCCATTGGCATGGGCGATTAAATCATCATTCAACGGGATGATCCTAACCTGTTCTGGAGCTAACCACGTTGGAAAATCTCCTCCGAAATGTTCAATTAATAGCCCTACAAAACGTTCAAGTGATCCGAATGGAGCACGGTGGATCATTATCGGGCGATATTCTTTGTTGTCGCTCCCGACGTATGACATTTTAAAACGTTCGGGAAGGTTGTAATCCACTTGCACTGTTCCCAATTGCCATTCGCGACCGATAACATCTTGGACAATAAAATCAATCTTGGGGCCGTAAAATGCGGCCTCTCCATCGGCTACTTCAAAGGGAACCCCCAATTCGTCGGCTACCGCCCGCAGTGCTTTTTCCGCAGCCACCCAATTTTCGTCGTCACCAATATATTTATCGGAATTCTTGTCTCGTAACCCAATTCGCACACGGAATTTTTCCATTCCGAGGGTTTTGAAGATGACTTTTACCAGGTACAAACATCCGTTAATTTCATCGTGGAGTTGTTCCTGTGTGCAAAAAATATGGGCATCGTCCTGGGTAAAACTTCTCACCCGAGTCATACCACTTAACTCTCCGGACTGTTCCCACCGGTAAACGGTCCCGAATTCCGCAACCCTAAATGGCAAATCCCTATAGGACCGCTGGTCAGACATGTATATCATGATATGACCTGGACAATTCATTGGTTTCAGCAAAAAACCATCCGCATTTCCTCCTTCAAGATCGTCAAACATCGCTTTGCATGATTGGTTTGAAACTGTGGCTTTTTCAAGGGACTCCTTATCCGGTAACGGAGGAAATTGTGACTCTTTATAGTATGGGAAATGCCCTGATGTTTTGAAAAGTCCAAGCTTGGCTATGTGGGGAGTAAACACCTGTTGATATCCCTGTTTTTCGAGTTCTTCGAGGATAAAATTTTGTAATTCCTGCCGAATAATGGCCCCTTTGGGCAACCATAATATCATGCCTTGACCAAACTCATCGCTTATGGTGAAAAGTTTCAGTTCTTTTCCTAACTTGCGATGGTCTCGTTTTTTTGCATCTTCGAGCGTTGTTAAGTGTTCATCCAATTCTTTTTTAGATGCAAATGCAGTCCCCGAAATTCGTTGCAGTTGTTTATTCTTTTCACTGCCGCGATAGTAGGCGCCCGCAATACTCAGCAATTTAACCGCTCCAATTTCCTTCGTCGAATTGACGTGTTCTCCCCGGCAAAGATCTGTAAATTCCCCATTGGTATACAACGAGATTTCTTCTCCTTCGGAAATGTCTGCTAGCCGTTCGAGTTTATAGGTTTGATTTTTCGATTTCACCAAGGCCATCGCCTCATCGCGGCTAACGAGGCTTTTGACAAATTTTTGATCTTCCGAGATTATTTTTAACATCTCCCGTTCGATTTTTCCCAAATCCTCTTGGGAGAATTTATGATCCAGGTCGAAGTCGTAGTAAAACCCTGTTCGCGTTGATGGTCCGATATCAAGTTTGGCTTCCGGAAATAGTCGTAACACTGCTGCGGCCAATATATGTGCCGCGGAATGACGAATTTTATCTAAATCAACACACTCATTCATTGCTGTCCTATTCCTAGGGAAGATTTTTCGAAAAAAAAGGAAAAAAGGAAGTTTTGTTGGAAATGTCCTTTAAAATAAACGGCAGCAGTTCCGCTAAAAATCATTGTCAATTCCAGGCTCGCCATGATATCATAGCTTCATGTGGTATTGGATATTCGGTTCCAATGCGGTTTACAAAAACGCTTGTAATTTGAAATTGAATGATTATCATAATAATCTCTATTAGAGGCACTTATGATAACATCAAATACATTAATTGACTGTGTTTTTTCAAGGGAAATCATTGATTCACGTGGAAATCCTACCGTTGAAACGGAGATGACATTAAATAATGGCGTTAGAGGGCGAGCAGCCGTACCGTCTGGTGCAAGTACTGGAGAACGGGAGGCGATTGAACTGCGCGATGGTGTTGCCCCAAAGGCACAACTTGGTGACGAGAACCTACGCAAACGGTTTGGCGGGAAAGGGGTCCTTGCCGCCGTAAACAATGTTAACACGACAATTTCGAAAAATATAATCGGCATGGACGCAACCGACCAAATAGCACTCGATGCGGCACTAATTGCGTTGGACGGGACAGAAAATAAGTCGAAATTGGGAGCCAATGCGATTCTTAGCGTTTCAATGGCAGCCGCAAGAGCTGCTGCAAAAAGTCTAGGCATACCACTTTTTAAATACCTGGGCGGGAGCAATGCAAAAATCCTACCCGTTCCCATGATGAATATCCTCAATGGGGGAGCCCATTCGGATGCACCCGTCGATATCCAAGAATTCATGATAATGCCCCACAATGCTCCAACCATACGGGAGGCGATTAGGATGGGAGCTGAAACATTTCACGCGCTGAAAAAGATTTTGAAAAGTTTGAATCTATCTTCTGCCGTCGGAGATGAAGGTGGGTTTGCTCCCAATGTTTCATCCAATGAACATGCGCTGGAAATCATCGTCCAAGCGATCGAGTCTGCCGGTTACAGACCGGGCCATGATATTTCAATTGCATTGGATGCTGCCGCATCGGAATTTTACGATGAAAAGGTCAATGCCTACGTCTTTAAAAAATCGGATAAATCCCAGCATTCGTCCGATCAAATGATAGATTTCTATGAAAAGCTCGTTGGAAAATTTCCCATAGTGTCCATCGAAGACGGATTATCCCAGAATGATTGGGAAGGATGGGCGAAGTTTACGAAAAAACTTGGCCATAAAATCCAAATAGTTGGCGATGACATTTTCGTCACAAATGTAAAATACCTAAAACGGGGCATCGAAGAAAGATCTGCCAACGCGATCCTAATAAAGGTTAATCAAATTGGGACATTGACCGAAACATTCGATGCCATAGAAATAGCGAAATTGGCATCTTTTAGGTCCATAGTATCACACCGCTCGGGCGAAACGGAGGATACAACCATTGCCGACATCGCCGTGGCGACCAACGTTGGACAAATTAAAACGGGGTCCATGAGCCGGACCGATAGAATTTGTAAGTACAATCAACTAATGCGCATGGAAGAACATCTCGGCAAAGGTGCCATCTATGCCGGGCAAACCATGTCATTTACCCCAAAACATTAACAATTATTCATACCTATGAGCGAAAATCCTACAATACCTATACCTCCTCCAGCAGATCAAACTTCAGTTATGCTTCCAGAGACAGGTAGCGCACGGAGTTCAGTCGGGGAGCATCCTGTTGCCCCGGGCTCGCTCGACTCAGCCGCAGAAATAGAAAAAGCAACAAAGCAACAGGAAGACATGCCAAGTATGAGTCTTGTTGCTCGTACCAGTGTTATAGAAGTTATAGGTAACGAGAGTAAGGACATAGGGTTTTTTCGTACCATTTTGAACTACATTTCAAATTCTTCGACCAAGTCGTTGAATCAGGCAAGACTAAATTTGGCCGCCCAAGATTACCTAAAAGATCATCTAAACGAAGTGGATGGCATATTGCGGGAAATTGCCTCAAATCCATCATCCAAAGATCCAAAAATTGTTTGTGCTTTTGCTGGAGCATTAAAAGAGATTGATTTGTCAAAACCAGAAATTCAATTTACGCAATCTGCTTACGTATTGCACTCGCTGGCACAAAAGCTTCCGACAGACCAAATAACACCGGACTTGATAGCATTCTGCAACGATTTTCCTGAACAAGCACAAGCTTTAGCCGGAAGGCAGAATTTGAAGCGAACATCGTTTCGGGGAATAAATTGTAATGATGGGTTACTACTAATGTACGGTGATAAGTGCTATAATCCAGCTATTTTAGACCTCATCAACCCGGAACTGTTTGAGGGTGACGATCAAGATACTCGGATAAAAAGTTTTCTTGCAAATCAGACCGTAACATCCAACTATTTCTGCAAGGATGGCATAGATAGGTATGATTTTCCCCATATTATTTTACCCAATGGGGTAGAAATTTTGAGTATTTTTGGAAGAAACAATAGCGAATACTGCAAAAGTACAGGGAAGCCATTCAGTCGGGATGAATATTTGAAGTATATACTTGGTCAGTTTAAGGAAGCATATGGAAGTACAGATGAAGCTGTCAAGGCATTTAGGGTTTTTGTACAAAATTTTACCGGGTCCGGGAATACTCTGGGGGGTATTGTTATAAAATTGGTTAATGGTGATGGGGCTGCTTCCCGCAAAGTTGATCAGGAAAATAGGTTCAAGCTTATGTGCGAAATACTTAACAATCATAGATCACAACCAACGATGCGAATGGACAAAGGTTTCAATATTGATCTTAATATCACCGCTTGCATACCTGATAAAGAGAGCATTCAGAAGTTCAACGAAATAAATTCCTTCTCATTCGACAAAAACACAATATCTGGGATAGCAATAAGTTCGCATATTCCAGCCGTGATAAATGAAACCATGGATCAGAGAGGGCAACAGGGCAAACAGACGACCACCCTCGGAACAATAGAAAGCTTCAGAAGATGAAGGCTCAAATTAAGTTGAAACGGTAATAATCAATGGAGTTTGTATTTTCTCATGGAATAGGAAAACAACCTGGAACCAGAAAAATCAAACGGACCAAAAGAAGATAAAAGCATGGTATTTCCGGGGACCTACGCCATGTTTTGTCGAAAATATGTCCTCAGAAAATACAATGAGCCCTTTCCCACTAAAGGTTTGCCCAATGCTTTTTTGGGGGCCGTAACGTAACCTACACGTTCCAGTTCGTTTTGCGCATGTCTCCTTCGGAAGTGAAGGTTTCGTACATTTTGAAAGCATTTGCCAGAGAAAATGGAATGTGTCCCCTATAGGCTAGCGATAGGTATTTGCTGAGCAAGTCTTTATAGTCTGGATGAACACAATTGTTGATAATTTCTTGAGCTCGTTGGCGAGGATCTTTTCCCCGCAGATCCGCTATGCCGCATTCGGTTGTCAGAATTTTTACGGAATGTTCCGAGTGATCCACATGGCTGCAGAAAGGCACAACGGTGCTAATCTTACCATCCTTTGCCGTAGATTTACATGCGAAGATGGAAATTTGCGAATTTCTAGTGAAGTCGGCGGACCCTCCCACTCCGTTTACCACATTGCTTCCCAAAACATGGGTACTGTTAACATTGCCGCAAATATCAACTTCTAAGGCTGTATTTATTGAGATAAGTCCAATGCGTAGAATGATCTCCGGGTGATTGGATATTTCCTGGGGTCTCAAAATCAAATGTGTTTTAAAAAAGTCATAGTTGTCGTAGATTTCTTCAAGGCATTTCGGAGTCACAGCTAGGGCTGCTCCACTCGCAAACAATAGGCTTCCAGATTTTATGGCTTCTACGATGGAATCTTGCAGGACTTCGGAATACATCGTGAAGGGTGTAATCGACGTTTCTGCCGACATTGCTTTTAATATGGAATTTGCCACATTGCCTACGCCTGACTGGATTGGAAATTGCGGAAGAATACGACCACTACGAATCTCATCGGATAGAAATTTTGCAATGTGCTCCCCAATGAGGTCGGTGTCTTTATCTGAACTTGAAAATACTTTTACCTGGTCAGGGATATTGGTTCGAACGATGCCGATGATCTTGGCCGGATCAACCTTTATCGTTTCCGTGCCGATTCTATCTCGAACGGTTACCAGTGGAATTGGTCTGGTGTGGGGAGCCAATTCGGTCTCGTAGATATCATGTAATCCACGAATTTTCTTTGGGTGATATTCGTTCAATTCCACAACTATTTTTTTTGCATGGCGGCAAAAAATCGGAGCCAACCCCAGAGCAGTGGTAAAAAGAATTTCTCCAGAATCGGAAATATCAGCCGCTTCCACGATGGCCAAATCTATTTCGCCAAACATTTTTTGTTTTATCTGTTGGGCATAATGGGAAATATGCACATCGTAATAGTGCACTTTACCTTCATTTATTAAATTGCGAATGTTGGAATCCGATTGGTAAGGAACCCTAGAAATTATCGCGTCTGCCTGCGCCAAGACACCGTCGACGGTATCCCCCGTTGATGCCCCGGTCAAAACATGAATCTTAAAAGGTCTGCCGGCAGCGTGTTCTTCTTCTGCTTTTCTGGCAATGGCGGAGGCACTAACCTTAGGGGTACCAGCAGGCGTAAACCCTCCAAATGCAACATAATCCCCGTTTTTTATAAAATTCGCAACATCATTCGCTGTTATTTCTTTCATGGCAATAGGTATATCTTGGAATTTTATCTTTGTCACACTTTTTCGTAAAAATTCTAAAAGCGAAACCTATTTTCAACTTTCTCTTCATCTGTTAAAACGAAAAATAGTGATATCTCCATCTTTGAATAGGTATTCCTTCCCTTCCAGGCGAATTTTCCCGGCATCGCGTGCACCAGCCCATCCGTGATGGGAAACAAACTCGTCGTAGTCAATTACTTCAGCTTTTATGAACCCAGCTTCGAAGTCACCGTGTATGATTCCAGCACACTGGGGAGCTTTCAACCCTTTTCGAAATGTCCATGCTCGGGTCTCATCTATTCCGGTCGTAAAAAAAGAAGCGAGATCCAACAGGGAATAAACATTGCGTATTAGCTGAGAGACTCCGCTGTGTTCAATGCCGTATTCCCCTAAAAATTTTTCCGCTTCTTCGGAAGAAAAATCACACATGTCCGATTCCATTTGTGCACATATTACACAGCTTGACGCATTACCATATTTCTTAGCATAGGAGCTTGCCGCCTTGACAAGTTTATTACTCTCTACACCCGCAAGTATGTCATTTTCATTAACATTGCACACAAAAAGCACCGATTTAGATGTTAGCAAATTGAACATTTTCATGCGCAATATCGTATCGCTGTCGACCGCAAGGGATATGGCAGGGTTACCTCCGTTGAGATGTTCCAACAAAAGACGTAGCAATTCAACATTCTCCTTAGCCTCCTTGTCATTGCCTTTCGCTTTTTTAAAGTTTTTTTCAAGCTGATTCTCTATGGACTGCATATCTGCCAATAGAAGTTCGGTATTGATAATATCCATGTCCCTTACAGGATCGACATTCCCTGTGCTATGTGAGATATTCGAGTCTTCAAAACAGCGGACCACATGGACTATGGCATCGACCTTACGGATGTTGGCCAAAAATTTATTCCCGAGACCCTCTCCTTTGCTTGCTCCTGCAACCAGGCCTGCTATATCAACAATTTCAATGGCTGCCGGGATGATTTTTTTACTTTTTGATAATTCCGCCAATCGTTGCAATCGTCCATCGGGAACTTCTATTATTCCCACATTTGGATCGATAGTGCAGAATGGATAGTTTTGTGCTTCCGCCTTCCTTGACCGTGTCAAAGCATTAAACAGCGTACTTTTCCCTACGTTTGGAAGACCAACTATACCAGCCTGTAACATGTCAACTGTAGCGTCTCTTTGTCATTGAAATCCACTAAAATTAAGAGCCCTCGTTACAACGTTTTTCTGCGACATTACATAGGGAAATGCTCTGCCATGCGAGTTCGCGTATGTCAAACAATGAAACGGTAAAGTCGTAGACGAAGCCCTTCACCTTACCTTCAAAGAGTGGCAGTTTTTTTAGGGAAAACATGGCATCATTCACCGCTACCATGACATTTTTAAAATGGCAGACAGCCAAAACGTATTCACAGGAATCAACGCTAGCAATTCCACCAAACATCTCTTTTTGCATGGTGTTCATCAGCTTTGCAAAGTGCCAACAGATGGTAACTTCCAGAGGTTTCCATTCGGCAACAAGGATATCCCAAATTTTTTCCATAAAGAAAAATATGGCCTTTGATGCGATGTAGACTGGATTTCTGTGAAAAGTCACAACTTCAATACTATTACCGTTGTCCAGCCTATTACTTGAAAAAATGATCTTTTTCCACTGCATAGCAGCGAAAATCATGTCGAGGTGATTGGAAATATGTCTAGATTCGACAAAAAGCTCAAAAAGCTTGCCGGTTTCTATATCTATTGCAGCGAGATAGGAATGCCAATCCTTTTCATTTAACGAAAAGGAATAACCTTCATTATTCTCATCCGATGGAAAATATTTTTCAAGATTCATCCAATAACCTGACTATTCATAATGGGAACTTTCATGCCTTTAGCAATAAAATTAAATTCAAATATCTATTTTATAACCATTGAAATCGTAGAAAAGTCACCAAGGAAGGTATATGAATCATTATTCAGCAGGATTTAGCGGGATTTTTGAAATTTTTTTAAATTTTATGACACCTTTTTGCCATACATTTACGAATATTCAAATCTTGCCGGTTTGAGGGAACTTTCTATCATGAGGTCCATGGAAATTCCCCTAGATCTCAGCATCGGTGAACTTGTTAATCGCCCCAATCGATTCATTTTTGAAGGAATGGTTGATGGGCACTTGCAACGATGGCATTGTCCAGTGACAGGCAAGATTGGGAAGGTGGATAACTTTCAGGGGATGCCATGTCTGTTTACGCCGGCAACCAATGTGAAAGGGCGGAAAACCCAGGGAACCGTTGAAGCTATTTCGCTGAATCGTGGAAAAGATTGGATCGGTATTAATCAGAATCGTATCAATGGATGGATTGAATCTTTGTTACGCCAAAATGTCCTATCCGCCATGATCAACACGGAAGGATGTTCCATATGCCACGAGGTTAGGGTGGGTGATTCCCGCATTGATATTGCGGTGGATAATGGGGAAACGTACACTTTTTTAGAACTTAAAACTCCCATCCATGATTTGCTGTTATCTTCCGGGGATACTTTCTCCCGTCCATCATCGGAATCATATTTCGACCGAGGCTTGCGGCATTTTAAAACGCTTGCTAAATTGGCCCAGGAAGGACATCGGTCCATTGTCGCCCTTTGCTTTATGTACGATGCTGTACCATTTGATCCACCAGAACGGGATAAATGGAATGCCAAAATTATCGACACCATCGGGGAATCCACTGCCAATGGTGTGGAAACCTGGCAAATCAACCTCAAAATTTCTCAACATTCTCTAATTCCCAGTTTACTCCTTCGATTGAAGCGGTTGTAAAGCGTTTTGGATGGACCATGTCTCTTCGGCACATCTTGCCTTCAAATCACTGCGGAATACGTATACTATTCCGCTGATTATCCTTCGGTCGCCTACCCGTGATTCTTCTTGCGACTTCGGAAAATATAGCTTTAGCCTTTCGAAATTTCCCTCTTCCATCAACCATATAGCCATGGAAGAGACTTCTTATTTCGTTTTTCTCCCTAATGTCAATCTCTCTTTTATGAGTCCGAAGCTTGAAGTCGGGAAATTTGCACGACGTTTCCTGTGCCGAAGAAGTATTCACCGACCGACCAGAGCCACCGCAGACAACGTGTATAATCGTCCTGCTTGACAAAAGTATATAAGAAGATAGCAATCAAAGGCAAATGTACTGCCTTCGAAGACAATAACTATAAAATCCATAAAACTTGAATGCCTAAGAAAATTTTGTGAGGCAAATCTAACATGCGGGGTAAAATATGCCAATGGCTGCTGGAAACTGGAAGAATAGCGGCACTTATGCCACAGATTTCGTCTAAGAGATAGCAAAACTGCTGAAGTCAGAAATACCAAAAATGCAAAATGCGGAGGGAACGTACCGACTCTCTATGTCTTTATCGCCGTGAGCAGGTATTCAAAATTTAACGATAATTAGGATTTGATGTTAGAAACAGGTTGCAAATACCAAAAATATGCCTAGAAAAATTCACAAAGATTAGATTGTTAAATTTGTTTTACACAAAACGCTGGGACAGGAAAGTTATAGGCAGAAAAGATAAGTTTGTGGTTCCTTTTACGGGTGATAATTCACCCGCAGTATCTGTAATCGTCCCTTGTTACAACGACGCAAAATATGTTTCCGATTGTCTTGATTCCCTGCTCGCACAAACTTTCCAAAAATGGGAAGCAATTTGCATAAATGACGGCAGCAAAGACAACACCCTTTCCATTCTTAAAAGATACGCTCGCCGCGACCAGCGCATAAGGGTCATAGATCAAAAGAACCAAGGTGTTTGTTTTGCAAGGAACAGAGCAATTGCCACCGCATGGGGAAAATACATCTATCCGCTGGACGCAGATGACAAGATTGCGAAAACTTGTCTCGAAGAACTCTACAACACCATCACAACAACCGACTATACCTTGGTTTGCACGGACGGCAAGCTCTTCGATGCAAAGTGCGGTAAATGGGATTTGCCAAAGCCGACGAAGTGGAATATGTATAGCTGGCGCAATGCCATACACAATTCCGCCATGTATCCAAAAGAACTTTGGGAAAAATACGGCGGCTATTATGAAGGTCTGAATCGCATAGGTGCGGAAGATTTTGATTTTATGCTCCATTTCGTTGATGATGGGCAGAAATTCACACGCCTACCAAAGCCGCTGTTCTTTTATAGGGTCAAAGCAAAAAAAATTTCTCGAAACGCACAGGCAGTGAGTCGCAAAAACACTGCGAATCATTTGGAAATGAAGCACATTATTTGGAAACGCCACCCAAAAATGCTCGTCTATGGGAAGCTTGAAAACTTGAAAAAGATTTTAAAAAAGATTTTAATGATGTTGCCGAGGTTCGTTTTCTGCATAAAGCACAGGTTTGATAAGAAGCGGCGTTATCACATTCGCTACATTCGCGTGTTCAGAATCCCAATCTATTGGTGGAGGGTAAAAAAACAATGACGACCTTCCACATTGTTTTCAGCAGATTTGACCCTTTGCAGGAGAAGCATATTGGAAATATAAAAGCTTCCTACGAGTCATCTGATGGCGTTATTGTTTCTTCCAACAGCGACAAACTTGTATTTTCCAAAGGCAACAGCAGAACAGCAGGAAATATGCCGAAAATCCGAAAGGTAGCATTTTTTCTGCCCCATGTCATTATGGGTGGTGTGGAGAAGGTTCTACTTGAAATCTTGACCGAAATAAGAAAACAACGACCCCAATGGGGTATTGTTATATACTCCCGTCGCCCGGTTAAAGACAGATATTTTACAAACTTTTTTAAGAAGCACGGCATAAAATTGAAAGACCATTGGACGTTGATAAAGCCAAAAAAGTTTCTACCAAAACTCGCCTATAAGCTAGTAAATCCATTTTACAAAAAATTATCTCTGCCAATTGCAAAAACTATCATTGCTCTGGGAAAATATGATGTATTGGTCGATTTTCAATCTTTCAATTTTGCAAAGGAAATCCACAAACTCGCCATTCCCAAGATAACTTGGTTGCACGGCGGAATAAACTATTTTAACCGCAATAGCGATGAAGCACTCAAATATATTGGCGACTATGATAAAGTTGTTTGTTTGTCAGATTCGTTCAAGGAAGATTTTTCCGAGCAGTATCCAGACTACAAAGATAAAATTGTCAGAATTCACAACTCAGTAAATGCAAAAGAAATTCAAGGGAAGGCAAAAGCCGACAAATCGCATGGGAAATACTTCGTGATAGTATCGCGTTTTGATGGCGAAAAAGATAACGAAACCATAATAAGTGCATTCAAGATTCTGGCAAAAAAACAACCTGATGCGAAACTATACATTGCCGGAGAAGGCAACTTGGAAAAGAAAATGAAGAGCATGGCCGCCGATTGTCCGCAGATAGAGTTTCTTGGCAAAATTTATGAGCCATACACGCTTATAAAAAACTCCATTGGACATATTTTGTCAAGTTATAGTGAAGGACTTCCAATGGTTCTGCTGGAAAATGCCGCCTTGGGCACGCTGTCGATTTCAAGCCGGTGCAAATCGGGTCCGCCGGAAATATTGCTTGATGGCAAGGCTGGCATATTATTCAACCCTGGCGACCACAAGGAATTGGCAAAGATTCTTTCCGATGTTTGGAATGGAAAGATTGACACGGCAAAACTGATAAAAACGGCGACGGATAATCTTGACCGGTTTTCCTCTGAGCACAACACAAAACAGATTATTAACTTGATAGAGGAAGTCTATGATGAAAAAAGTGTTTAGAATCATAGGCGATACTTTGACCATTCGCCCGATCCGCAAGTTCATAGAGCGCAAACTTGTGGAGATGCAGATTGACTGCAAGTTTCGCCATACACCGAAATTCGATAAATCCATCAAAATCCACAAGAAATCCGGTTTTATTGGAGAGCCGAATTTCGCACACGGGGAATGTCTGCCCGGCTGGACAAAGTACTTTCAAGATTTGGACTATGCGGTGGATATTTTTACACGCTATGAAAATTTTGCAGAAAAACCTTTTTGCAGATACCAAAACCCACCGCGCATTTTCGCTGGTAGTTTGCCGATGCTAAAGAAATGGCTGGGCGACAAACGGATTGCGGAATACGAAGTCTGCTTTCTCGCAAGTTCCGTCATTTGGGATTTTTCGTCGCATATGCACTTTTCTGACTATCTTGGATTTATGCCACAGGGAAAACTCGGCTGTTTGTTTATAGATCATGCGCCAAATGTATTTTTCGAGCAATACAACGAAAAGACGTTGGCGCGACAAAATCGTATTTTTACCCTGTCGCATCTTCCGGAAATGCCGCAACTGAACCCGCACTATTTCGGTGAATTTTCTAAAAACAAGAAGAACAAGAAGACAATTTTCCTTACAATCGGACGAATAAACGCAAAGAATTATGATCCAATGGTTGAATCCGTGCGGGAACTTGCCAAAAGCAGCAAAGATTTCGTTGTACGTGTTATAGGCATCGAAGAAATGGAAATACCTGCGGATTTAAGGAAATATATCACCTATCTTGGCCGTATTGATTATCCTAAAATGTACACCGAGATCGAGCAAGCGGATTTCATAATCGCAGGGCTTGACTCATTTTGCGCGGGGCATTACCAGTATTTGGTCGGTTGTACGACCGGAAACCTGCAACTATCACTCGGATTCTTGAAACCTATGCTTATTAGCCGCATATTCGGCGAACATTATGAATTATCCGATAAAAGCGCAATTCTTTACCCAGACAATGAATTGTTCGGCGCAATGGAATCCGCGATGAAAATGAACGGCTCGGAATATGTAAAAATGCAAACGGCGTTGCAATCGCTTGCCGATAAAATTTATGGGCGATCGTTGACAAATCTGAAATCCGCAATGAAGTCTGACCATAAAGCCGGCATAAAAACGAATATGGCATTTATGTGCAAAACATATATCAAAGACCTGCTTCCGTTAAAAATCCTGAAAGAAAGCATTGACGTGCATAACGTCGACAAAATTCCGTTTTATATCGTCGTACCCGCAAAAGATTTAGAGCAAATCAAATCCGCAATTATCACCGGTAAAGAAGATTACAAAATCGCAGCTATGCCGGAAGAATCAATTTTGGACGGCGAGTCGCTGGGGATGGGTTGGCTTGACCAGCAGGTTGTAAAATTGAAGTTCTACAAAACCAATCTTTGCGATTTTTACCTGATACTTGATAGCGATTCTTATTTTATTAAAGACTTTTTCGTTGATGACTTTATGTTTGACGATGAAACACCATATGTTGTATGCCACGAAGGAAAGGCGGGGACACTTCTGAATACAAAGTTCGGCAATACCAACGCAATGCATGAAAAAGAACAGTTCATAAAGAAGTTTTTCGGGCGCAAAGGTAAAGATTACAGATTTTTAACTTCGCCGTTCATGTTCTCATCCGCCGTTTGCCGCGCGCTGGACGTAGAACTGGGAGCGGCACATTGCATTCGTCTTTGCTCGTGCGAGGCAGCGTGGCACGGGGAATTTCTCCTAAAATCCGGTGCAAAATATAAACCGACTGAGTTGTTTTTTGAAGCGATGGTTTATCAAAAGAAACTAAACTGGTGGCGAAAACTTAGAATCACGACAAATGACATTTCCAAGCAGTACCTTGGCATAGTCATGCAGTCCAAATTTCTGAAGGAGCATAGGTATGAAAATTAGGAAATTTCTTATCAAGCTGATTCCGTTTCAGGATTTGCGCCACAAATTGCACGACATGTATTTCCCGCACAAAATAGAAATCATCGCCAAAACAAAATGTTTATTCGTTGCTCCACATCCGGATGACGAAATGATTGGTGGTGGAGGGGTGATGTGCCTGTATCCTAAAAACTTTGATGTCGTGGTTATGGGGTCAAGCGGAAATGCCTGGCAGAGTCTGACAGCCGAACAGCGTGCGACAATTCGTACGGACGAGTTTGGCGATGTTGTGAACATGCTTGAAATAAAAGATGATTGGATTGTCCAGACCATGGGACTGAATGGAATTACGCAGATGAATGAGCTTTCTAGGGAATACTTGAAAGCATTAAGAACGGCACAATACGACTATATTTTCGTGCCAGTTCCGCACGGCCGCCACCCAGACCACAACCATATAGTCAATAAACTTTTCAAGAGGATTCTGCGGCACAGCGGATATAGGAAAAATTTGCGAATTGTGTTTTACGAAGTATGGTCCCTGTTGCCGAATCCGAATTGCTTCATCGACACGACAAAGGTTATTGATCGCAAGACGAAAATCCTACGTCTTTACAAATCCGCACATGTTCGCTCTCAATATGCAGACACTAGTCGTGCACTCAACCAGTATCGTGGAAGGCAAAATAACACTCTCGGATTTGCCGAGGAGTTTTTTTTTGATTCGGTTCATAATTACCTGCACCATCATTACAAGGTTCCAATAGATGGATCACAACTTCTGCCATAATTGCACCG
>JAITIO010000018.1 GCA_031279395.1 Puniceicoccales bacterium
GACGCCACAAAATCGAAAACATGTTTAGCAAATTGAAAGACTGGCGCCGCATCGCCACTCGCTACGACCGCTGTGCCCACTCTTTCTTCTCTGCCTTTTGTATTGCCTGCATCTTCCTCTTTGATTTGATCTTATGAGTCCTGAGCCTAGAGCCAAACGTTCATCGAATTCTTTTTTGAATGCATCAATGGATTCCTTCTGCAACGAACGAAAAGATTTTTTAAAAACAGGGAATTTGATATCCATCATTTTATTTCTTTCTATCGAGCGATTCGTAAAATCCTTGTCGAATGCCTTGGATAAACCTTTTGGCAATTCTGCCTCTGAAGAAGGAAGACGTGCCGCAATATTTCTACCATCCGTGAATACTTTTGATAGGGACTCCAGTATCAGATTGTTTGCCTCGATACTAAATTGCTCATCTTCCCACAGACGTTCCAACACTTGTAAAGATATTTTCTTCACGGACCGAACGGTGCCCCTCTCTCCCACCATGACGGGGTGGTATTCTAGCAACCGTAACGTAAAAGACAATATATTTTTCCTTTGAACATGTAAGAAAGTGCAATCAATGTAAATTCCAGGAGAATTAGGAGATATACTGATCGCGGAACATCTATTGTTGCAATAAAAAGTTGTTTTTTGGATAAAAAGTGGCAATGATTATTCTTACCTTCAGTAAGAGTAAAGACAAATTGTTGGGAACATATTCGGTATGGCGTTTGTATTGATTTTGGCTGCAATTGGGGCAATTTTTGTTGCATTTAATAATGGAGCAAATGATGTCGCAAATGCATTTGCTTCAGCCGTGGGGTCCAAAGCTCTAAAGATCAAACATGCACTTCTAATCGCAGCCACTTTAAATTTTCTGGGAGCGGTAGTGCTAGGGTCTAATGTTTCAAAAACACTAATCGACGGCGTTGTGGACATTAGCTGTTTCCATGACAAAAATGCCTACATCGCAGGAATGTTGGCGTGCATGGTTGCCACAGGTAGTTTTATTCTCATTTCCACCCGTACCGGATTGCCGGTGAGCTCAACCCATTCCATCGTCGGGGGGATGGTAGGTATTGCCACTACTCTGGGAGGTATTGGAGCTGTCAAGTGGAAATTGTTCGGCCTGTTGACCCTGTCGTGGATACTTACGCCATTTTTAGCTGCTGCATGTTCGCTAGTCACCATAAAGTTAATAAATTTGACAATTTATCGGGGAGAAAGCTCAAAGGTTATGCAGCGGGCATACAATTGGATCCCTACCTACGCCAGTATAATTGTTATCGCACTTATCATTGCCATAGTACGAGGAAGTAAAGTTTGGAAAAACTGTACACATCCGCACTGGGCGTGGGGGATATTGTTGCCATTTTCTCCAGTACTATACGTAATATTTAGGCTCATAACGCGTAGGTTAACCATAAAATTCAAAAATAGGGAATTTGGCGTTGAACATGTCTTTAGGCGTTTTCAAGCAGGCACTTCGTGCTTGATAGGATTTGCCGTTGGATCGAATGATGTTGCCAATAGTGTCACTCCGGTTATTGCCATATATTTTGTTACAAAGCTTGGTATACTCCCGGATTCATTTGCCGACTACTCCATCCCCATTTGGATGCTTGCGGTCGGGGGAATGGGAATGTCGATGGGGGTTTTATCCCTTGGCCATAAGGTCATTGATACGATGGGACATAGCATTACATTGCTATCAAATTCAAAAGGTTTTAGCGTCGATTTTTCGACTGCTACAACGATCATCCTAGCATCCGTTTTCGGAATGCCGGTTAGTTCCACCCATGCTGCAACCGGTGCTGTCATAGGAGTTGGATTGGAAAAAGGTATCAAAGGACTGAACCTGCGGTTGCTTTTTACAATATTTGTCACATGGCTTATAACCGTACCGGTATCCGCCTTTTTCACGATTTTAATATATTCTGTCCTTAGGGCCATATTACCACTGGTCTAAATCATGGGACGTCTTTGTACAGAGGTTCTAACGTTTGGAATGTTCGATGGTCCACTGTTGTATGCCATTCCTCGGGGATTGGAAAATATTTTGACCGATGGTATGCTCGTTAAGGTACCATTTGGACGGACAAAGACATTGGGCATCACCCTTCATACTTGCCAAGCGGACCCAGATAAATCATCGTTTCAGGTAAAGGAAATTATAGGCATTGAATATGACTTCCCTCTACTCGGTGTGGACATGATAAAATTGATATTTTGGATGCGCAAATACTATGCGGTGTCATATAAATCCCTGCTGGAAACCATTATCCCCCTGGCCATAAGAAAAAATACCGGATTCAAATTTATGACAAAGCTTTCCCTGATAAAAACTTTGTCCAACGAAGATTGTGAAGTGCTGAGACGTCGTTCACCGAAGCAATACGCACTATATGAATTTTTACTAAAATCCAGCGGTGCGTTTGAAAAATCAGCACTGAAAATTTTTTCAACCTCTGCCATAAATTCTTTGGTCGACAAGGGAATCATTGGTGAGTCCTTTGAACGGGCCAATCGCATTGTCTATGCCAGTCAAATATTTGGAGAAAGCGAGGTCAGGAGGAAAGATATAATTTTGACAACTGAACAGCAAAATGTCACTACCGATATCGCTAAAAGCCTAACCAAGGAGGAATTTTATACACATTTGATACATGGCATTACGGGTTCAGGAAAAACAGAAGTTTATTTGCACGGCATAGAAAATGTCCTAAAATCAGGTGGTGATGCAATTTATTTAGTTCCGGAACTCACCCTAACACCGCAAACGGTCCGCCGCATCAGGTGTGGTGTAAATCTGCCAGCCGCTCAAGTTGTGGTTTGGCATAGTGGGCTATCTGAAGGAGAACGCCGTGATGCCTGGTTGGCAATGGCCAACGGTGAAGCAAAAATTGTCATTGGGGCACGTTCGGCAATATTTGCTCCCCTAAAAAATACCAAGGTAATCATCGTCGATGAAGAACATGAAACGACATATAAACAGGCAGAAACTCCCCGTTACCATGCCCGTGACGTTGCAGTCTACCGTGCCAAATTGTGCAACGCTGTATGTATCCTAGGGTCCGCCACGCCATCCATCGAATCCCTATACAATGCATCGGTGCAGAAGTATAAACTGAATACGTTGAAAAATAGGATTGATGGCAGCGCATTGCCTAGGATTGAAGTGGTCGACATGCGCCATGAATATTTCATGGGGAAACCGAACATTATCTCATCACGGCTACTGGAATTAATTGAGGATCGCCTAAAAAAACACGAACAGGTTATTTTATTTCTTAACAAACGAGGGTATTCGTCGGTGGTATTTTGCAAAAATTGCGACTACGTTGCCACTTGCCCACATTGTAGTACTTCATTGACATACCATAGGCAGCAAAATGTATTGCGGTGCCACATGTGCAATTACATCGAAAGCCTGCCAACCAAATGTCCTAGATGCGGAGGATATGAAATTTTGCAAAGTGGCGTGGGAACACAAAAGCTTATGGACGTCATCTGTACGCTGTTTCCGTTGGCTAAAGTTGAACGCCTCGATTCCGATACAACAACGACAAAGGATAGTTTTTATAGGATTTTGAACCGCTTTAGAGACGGGGAAATTGATATTTTGGTTGGTACGCAAATGATATCCAAGGGATTGGATTTTCCGAATGTGTCACTTGTAGGTATTATTAATGTGGACAATGCCATGAATTTCCCTGATTTTCGGACCAATGAGAGAGTTTTCCAATCGATCATTCAAGTATCAGGCCGGGCAGGTCGTGGAAATAAACCCGGAATCGTTGTAATACAGACCAATTTTCCATCTTCGAATCTGATCAAATTAGCAATCCAAAACGATGTTGAATCCTTTTTGAAAAATGAACTTATATCCCGCAGTGAATTTTTCTACCCACCATTTTCTCACATTATTCGGATAATTTTTTCCGGAAAAAATGAAGTAAAGACAGAATTTTTAGCAAAAAAAATTTGCGATGATTTGCGAAAACGATCCCAAGGACTATTTGAACTTCGAGGGCCAACTCCAGCCGTAACATATAAGGTGAAGGACCACTTTCGTTTTTCCCTCATATGTTTTTCAAAAAATGTAGCCACGGCTTTAGAAAAAATCCATGAAAGCATGAAGGCTTTTAAAAGCGCAAAGGATGCCATTTGGACCATCGACGTGGATCCCGTCGACATGATGTAGAAAGTGTAGTTGTTTCACCTAGTAAAGACACACGAAGGAACAGAAGAGAAATAAGGAAAAAGAGGTAAAATATTGTAGGGTTTTCGCTTAAAGTTAGCCTAGAATAGTTGCTTTTGACAGCTGGAAACGTTAATGACATAGTTAGCCTAGGAGATTATACTTGTTTTGCTCAAGAAAAGCATAACGAAAGAAAAAAGGAAGAAAGCTATTTTAATTTCCTGGCAGTGCTCAAATTAAGTTAATACGATTTATCAAGTGTAATAACATAATCCAACATCCGATAAATCTTTCACCATGGCAATTTTGCAAGACCATTGCATTTTCACACCTACCCTATTCACCTTTCGCGGCTATCTTGATTGACATTTCGTCGAAATTGTAACCGGCTGGCACTAACAGTCTTCGTAGTAGCTCCCACAAGAGTCGAACCACGTTACATTACCGACAATTTTATAAACCAGGCGGTTCTTTTTGTCTATGCGCCACGACCATATGTTCTCTCCTACATGTCGTAACCGCTCCGGATGTCCCAACCCATACATGGGATGTTGTAATGTACCGACCACTAATGCATCAACTTTGTCCGCTGCGCTTTTATCCCATTTGCACAGCTTTTCGTATTCTTTGATAAACCTTTCAGAATATTTTGGTTCGAACATCTTCAATCTACTTCCTTTCCGGCATTAACAGCTTTTCGTATCTCAGCTAAATAGGTTAGTCCCTCTTCTGCACTATTGAAAATTTTGAGCTTACCTGCCGCATCATCTGCTTCCATTTGCTTAAATGCCTTATCAATAAACTCAACATTATAGGTATCGCCGGAGCCATCCTGATAGAAGTGAATTTTGGAAAGGTCATAGCCATGGAGAGTATGCCAAATCATACCCACCAGGTATTTGGGAAGGGAGATATTTTCCTCTTTTGCCAGTGTCCGTGCCATTTTCAAAAAACTCGCAGTACTGCCATTTTTCTTCACTAGGGTCACAAGTGGAAATGTTTCCGATGAATCTACCATGGCACTAACATGTGAAAAAAATATGGAACAAGTCAAGGAAGAAACGTCATATATTGGCAAATTAGAGGGTATCATCAAACTGAAAAAATTGGCAAAAAAAATTAGCAAGCCTTAGAGAAATCAACCCTCGACGCTACCAATTTTCCTCCTTTCTCGATTTGACGACATTCTTTTATGTTTTGATCAACCTCGAAACAATTGTCTTACCTCTCTATTTTTGAGTCCGCCTGAATATTTCACCAAGCAACCACTCCGAAAATTCAAAAAGTGTGGGAAAAACCCTGATGCTTTTGTTTTTTTGATGTGTGAGGAAAGATGTTTTTGTTTCACCATCGGTTGCAATCAAAATTGCATTCACTCGTGCATTTATGCCGGCAAGAATGTCACTTTCTTTGTCCCCCACCATGTAACAATTTTCCTTCGAAAGGTCAAATTTTTCTACCATTTCGACTATAAACCTTGGCGATGGTTTTCTGTAAACCGGAATATCATCGGGAGATTCCGGAGCTATGCAGATTGCATCGAATATGTTCGAGCCATGGCCGAGCAGTGCCATCATGCGCAAGTTGCACCTATACACGTCATCCATGGAAATTATCCTTCGTCCTATTCCGCTCTGATTGCTAAATAGAAACAATATGCACTTCGCCGATTTTAAACTTGAAATGGCATCCCTTGCCCCAGGCAGTAGTTCAACACCATCTGGGTCTTTAAGATAATTTTTGTCAGCGATGATTGTCCCATCCCTATCGAGAAAAATAGCTATTTTGGGAACAACCATTGTATTTAGGATGAGATTTCATCGGCTTTAAGGGATGATTTGCCCATTAATTTGTAAATTTTTAGGTTGAATATCATGGGCAATATCACGCTGGCCAATATTTGACAGGAAAAGGCATGTGGTAACGGAGGCATGGACTTTTTATAAACAAAAATAAACGGCGTAATTGCCAAGAACACCATGGAAGACATTATAAAAATGGCGGCAAAATAATTTGATTCAAATAGTTCTTCGAGGTTTTTGAGGGAATCGGATTTGGCCTGTTTGTATAGGGCGGTTGTAGCTTGTATTATGATGGCCATAAAGATTCCCTGCGTAATGGCTAAAAGCGTGATCAGATAAAATATTTCCACCGGCAAATACGTGGCGAAGAGCCAAACATACCCACCTTGCCAACATGCCATATATGCCGTCAGGGTACGTAGTTTTATCTTGGAAAAAAATAGGATGGGAACGAATCCCAGTGAGCCATACACTATTATGGACAAAAGGAGACAAATTGAAGTGCTCTCTTTCATGGAAATCAGTGGCTCCATGGCCGATAAGAAAAATGAAACCACAATGGGGCGTATGATGATCAACCAGGTACTTAAAAATAACGATGGGGCCCGTGAAAAAAAAGAATCAATCCAGCTGCTCAGTGGGTATACGGGCATTAGTAGTCCAAATCCAAGGATATGCAATATGATTGGGCAGGTACACCAACCCATGCTTTTGTATAATATGTCTGCGCAGGTACACAAAACGAGGGACAAACAATGGCAGGCTGCAAATTTTTTTGCAACATATCTGGTGTCCCCATATCCATGTACCAATAAGGAAATGCTCCACACAATGGTCAGCAAACCGATAAAATTCTGTAAATTATTCGCCGCACAGCAGGATATCAAAAGTACGAACAATAGAAATTGTTTGCCATGGCAGGCCAAGCTAAATATACCACTTTGGGGCATGGAGCGATCATTTTTCAAGGAATCCCTACGGTCAAACATTAATGTGCTCCCCACGAACATCAATGCGACCATGCTTGCCAGCATTAGGATCCATTGCCTAATAGATACTTGTATCATCACGCTTCGCCCTGAATAACTTGATATTATATTTGCACACACCTGATACGTATGCGGCTAACATGGCTAAAAATGAAAATATACCAACACAAATACCTTCCAGCAAACACTTGACTATCACCCGATCTGTGAAATCGCAAAATTTTATTATTTTCCTTAAAATCATCACTTCAGTTTGTATCGTACGCCCGGTCACCAAAATCTCCAAGCCCGGGAAAGATAAATTTATGCTTATCCAATCTTTCATCGACTGCAGCCGTATGAATTGGAATGTCGGGGAATAAATTTTCCAAATGTCTTATCCCCTCCGGAGCTGCAATTATGGAAACCATGACAACATTGCTAGGGTTCTGCTGGAGGACAGTTTCAAGGGCTAATTCAGCCGAATGCCCTGTGGCCAACATAGGGTCAATCACGACCACAAACTTACCATTCAGGTTTGGCAACTTGCAGTAATAGGTTCGAGCCAACACCGTCGTTTCGTCGCGTTCCATGCCAATATATCCTATTGAAACATCCTGTAATATATCTATTGCCGGCTGCAACATGATCAATCCTGCTCTCAAAATCGGCACAACAACAATCGATTGTCCCAGGTCCACACCATCGAAATCCGCCAATGGTGTTTCTATATTTTTCAGCTTGGTTTTTAGTCCTCGGGTTGCTTCAATCAACAGGAAATATGTCAACTGTTTTCCTAACTCACGAAATCTTGCTGCTGGAGTACTTTTGTCACGCAAATCCGTCAAAATCTTATTTGCAAGAGGATGTCCTAATACGTGTAGTGTCATCTATTCGCCTATGGAAAATTTTTTTAAAAAATAAGCAATGGCTTTTTTAGAAAAAATTCACCTTTCGCCATGATTGATGGATGCTCTAAGATGAACTACGGAGGTTGTTTTCTATAAAACCTTCTAAAAATTCGATAAAATTAATTGCACTATGGGCATGAAATGTAAAAGTTTTTTCTCCTAGTGCATATGTCAAAGAAATTTTTTCGGAATGAAGGAGAAGACGATAACTTTCGCAGTTTTTTTTAAATATCGCATTGAATTTGGAATCACCATAGGTTTCATCCCCCACGATCGGCAGTGCATGTTGGGAGCAATGCACGCGCAACTGGTGGGTTCGTCCGGTAACAGGGAACAAATTTAAAACACTTAGGGTTACGCCCCATAGGCGAAAGGATTCGACCCAGAAACACTTCGTTTCTGCGAAAAATTCACTTCCCAGCGACATTTTTATGGATTTTCCAACAACATTTTTATCCAAACGAGAACGCCAAACGGCATTTTTGTACCTTGGATATCCTTTGACCAAGGCCACGTATTGCTTAAAAACTTTTTTGCTCTCAAAGGCAATTTTTACGGATTCCGCAACCTTTGGGCTCAAACCTACCAGAATTAGTCCGGATACCGGGGCATCCAAACGGTTGAGCAAATACACCTTGCCGAACCCTTCGCAAATATAGGCCTGTTCGTCAAAGGCATAGGGACATCGAAGAAGAGCATTCAATGCGTCGTTTTCCGCATTTGGGTGAGACAAAACGCCACATGGCTTTTCCACAGCCACAAGGCCATTTTCGTCATATTTGACGATGGCAGCTTCCCCATGTAGAAACCTTTGCAACCCATGGGACACAGCTAATCCAATTCTTCGTTGACAGGTAAATCAATGGGCTGAACGAGCAATTTACCTTCCAACCCTTTGTGAAAGTCGGAAAAAACATTTTTACTCGGTGTCGAACGCAACAATTGTTCCACCATCCCCATTTTTGCATCTAGATTGTCAACCAGAGCAACAAATATCGCTTCTGGAGTGGCAGGACGCACAACAGCCCCAAATTCAGGATCATTGTGATGGCTTAGAAGAATATGTTCAAGGCGTTCCAAAATTTCACCGTTCAATTTATTTTGGATGGCAACCTTTCGAATGAGCCTATAGCCGAGAACCAAGTGTCCTTGCAAAATGCCTATTTTCGTCCGCTGGGGAACCTCGTCACTCGTGTATTCTAAAACCTTTCCTATGTCATGCAACAGTAAGCCCGCCATAACGATGTCGTGGTCCACGAAAGGATATAGAGGCAAGAGATTTTTCCCTGCCCTGGCGGTGTGAACCGTATGTTCCAATAACCCATTCTTATAGGCATGATGCATGGAAATTCCGGCGGCCTTATTGTAAAAATCTTCCCCAAGTTCCTTGATTACTTCCCCAATGACCAGTCTGAGCTTTTCATCGCCAATGGTCGCAAGCATACCATTCAATTCGTTCTTTAAAGTCTCCATGCCCTCATCGGCGCAGATAGTTACCTTTTGTAAATAATCGCCCTGTGCAATTTCGTCATCGCTCAGAATGCGTACAAATGTTATGTCCGGAGAAAATACACCCTTGTAATTCTTCGTGATTCCTTCTACGAACACTATTGTTCCAGGCTCTACCGTTTTAAAAAAGTTATACATGGAAGAACTACCAAAAACTTTACACAGACAGGTGGCATTTTTGTCTCCAATAGTAACGGACAAATATTCGGTATTATTTTTGGCTAATTTTGCTTCGACAAGTTTTATAATAGCAACAATGCTAAACTTTAAACCACTGTCCGAGGACATAATATCGAGTATAGTGGTATCATTTACGCCATCAATCATAGGGGCTTTATATTGACGTAACAAAATCTTGGCAAGCAAAAAGGTATGGTCCTGTTTTTGTATTTTTCCCAGAGGGACCATATTTTATGCCCGTGGGTGGCAACTTTTATGAACACTTTTCATCCTCGACGAATCGATATGGGTATAAATCTGAGTGGTGGAAAGGTTGGAATGGCCAAGCAATTCCTGTAACAGTCGCAAATCTGCACCTGCATTCAGCAAATGGGTCGCGTAGGAATGTCTAATTTTATGGGGTGATAAATCCATGGGAAGACCCGATAGCTGCAAATAAAATTTCAACCGATACTGTATCTCTCGGACGGTAAGCAGCTTCCCATTGTGTTCAAGAATCTGCTTTTGCAATGGCATGGCGCAGGTATTTAGATATTGTTTTATGGCATTGCTTGCTGCAACTGGGAATGGGCATAGACGTTCCTTACTCCTTTTCCCGATGACTTTTAATACACAGCTGTCAAAGTCGATGTCGCCGAATTTGATATTTCTAAGTTCACTAATGCGTAGCCCTGCCCCGTAGAAAAGTTCTAGAATCATGATATCGCGAAACGCAATCTGCCGTGTAACTTTGCCATTATTTAGGGCGACCAATGGTGCCGATAGTAAGCTTTTTATCTGCGACAGTGTGAAAATTTTTGGCAATGTCTTTTCAAGTTTCGGAGTAATCAACTCGAGGGAAGGATTTGTTTCTAGGTATTTATTTTCGAACAAAAATTCAAACAATGAGCGTAGGGCAGAAATGTGATTGTGGACCGTCGTTCGTTTCCGATTCCTCTGTTCCTCGATGATGAAATCCTGTAAGTCTCGGTGGGACACCATTGAAAAATCGATGGCATCTTTTTGAAATTTCCAATCAATGAATACGTCAATGGCATTTTTATAGGTGGCCAGGGTAGCGGGAGAAAATCTACGTTCGCTGCGAATGTATTCATAGTATTGGGATAAACTTTTATTTTCCGCCTGCGACATTCGAAAATTATGGCCACAATTTAATGAATTTTTCCATTGCCCGACAAGCTTTTGTTGCCAATGTTGTCAAATCGCTTGGCAACGTCTATGGGGGCACGATTAAAATATTTTTTAGCAATGCGTAATTTTCGCAGCATTGCCAATGAAATTTACAAAAACTTTCCATTTTTTCATCTGTCTCCGAAGGAATTCCGTGGTCGATGCTGGATTTTACAATGTTGTGGGGCAGGAATTGTTTTGGGGTATGCGAAGGAAAACTTTGATGTCAGAATAATACGGGTTTCCGAAAAAAATGATCATGGATGTAGCTATGAAATGTTGCCCCTTGGACATTTCGGCGAGATCGTTTTTAAAGATTCGGTTTTGCCTGCGTTTACCCATACGGGGCTGTATGGCTTCATGGATCAACGGACTAGAATTTGGTGTTGCGGGAAGATTGCCGATACGGTAGTCATCAATGGTAAAAAATATTTCCCCCATTGCATAGAACCACTATTCGAACAGCTGTGGTGGGGGAAACGGGCCAAGCTGGGAACCCTAAAACGGGGTAGTGCCGTTGAGCTGGCAATTACCATTTTCCCCAGAAAATTTCTATATCCGCTTATCAAGGCTTTTGAGAAATTTTTTCTGACAAAACTTGAAAATTTTTCAAAAAAATTCAAGATAACCTCAAATATAAGAAGCTTTTCCATTGAAAAAACACTGGCTAAAAAATTCAACTTTTTATGTTTGTAAGTCGAAAACGAATATGATTTCATGATACAATGAAAGATCTTTTGGCAAAAATTTCAGGACTTCGAGTGTTGGTCATTGGAGATATTATGTTGGATCACTATGTGATTGGTGATACGGTAAGAATTTCTCCGGAAGCTCCTGTTCCCGTTGTTGTCGTTGAAAATGATAAATATACCCTTGGAGCTGCTTCCAATGTGGCACTCAATGTTGCCCAACTGGGATGCCATACGGAAATTGTCGGAAAAATCGGTATGGATTCCATGGGTGAACTAACAAAAAGTCTGCTCCGAGAAAATAAAATTCACCTTGATCCAAAGTTTGTAAATGCGGCCGCCGATACGATTACAAAATCTCGTATTGTGGTTAGGGGACAACAGCTGTGCCGTATCGACCGTGAGAATAGAAAGCCGCACTATGAAATAACGGATGACACCCTGGTGGATGAAATTTGTGAAAAGATTAGGGGAGTGGATGCGGTGATTTTGTCTGACTATGCCAAGGGGACAATTTCGAATCACAACGTTTCAAAATTCATCCATACGGCCAACGGAAAAGGTGTTTTTATTGCGATGGATCCCAAACCTATCAATAGGTTAAACTTTTCCAGTGTATCGCTCATTACTCCAAACAAAGCGGAATCTGTCCAGCTCGCAGGACTTGAAATAGAACCACACGAGGAGCTTCCTTTGGAAAAAATTTGTGACATAATATGCGATAAATACTCACCAAAAAACCTAGTAATCACCCTTGGCTCGGAGGGCATGCTCATACGAAACACAGATAAACAAATACTTCGCATTCCAACATATGCGAGGGAGGTTTTCGATGTTTCAGGAGCTGGAGATACGTCAATTGCTTGCCTGACGGTAGCACTTGCCGCCGGAGCACCTCTTGTTCGGGCGGCAAAATTTGCCAACATAGCCGCCGGTATCGTCGTCGCAAAACACGGCACCGCAGCCATATCCACCAACGAATTGCTCAACTCTAAAAATGGGCAATTGTTAAGCAATTGACAGGAAAATATCCTGCTTCAATCCTTTTTTTAGAATGAGAAAAATGGGTCACTTTCGAAATTTCAACCCCCTAGCTTCCTTCCTGAGGGCGTAACATGGGGAAGAGTATTGTATCTCTGATGCTAGCGGCTCCCGTTAGCAGAATGACCAATCTATCTATTCCGATGCCCATGCCGCCAGCCGGAGGCATGCCATATTCCAGGGATAATAAAAATTCATTATCCAGGTTATGTTTCTCTTCACCGATTTGTTTTTCGAACATTTCCCGCTGCACAAATGGGTCATTTTGTTCGGAATAGGCCGGTGCAATTTCCTGACCATTTATGCACAATTCGAAGACATCCAGATAACGGTTGTCCGTTTTGTTTATTTTAGCAAGCGGGCACAATTCTTTCGGCAAATGGGTAACAAAGGTAGGTTGAATAAGCCTGGGCTCGACTATTTTGCCATAAACATCATTCGTTATTTCAAAATCTTCATTGTTTGGATTCACATCGATGGGAAGATCTTTGCATCGTTTTAGTTTTTGTTCCTTGGAAAAGGAAAACCAATCGGCGTCACCTGTTGCTTCGATGATCAAGTCTTCATAGTGCCTTTCAGCCCATTTCTCTCCAAGTTCGATGATTGTTCCATCGTGGGATGTTATGGTCGTTGTCCCGATGACGGTTTGGCAAAGGTGCTGCAATATTTCACGCACCAGCGTCATCATTCCCCTGTAATCGGAAAATGCTTGATATACTTCGAGGCTTGTAAATTCTGGATTGTGTTTGCGTGATAGCCCTTCATTCCTAAAAATTCTACCGATTTCAAAGACTTTATCAAATCCTGACACCAGCATCCTTTTAAGGAAAAGTTCCGTTGCTATTCTTAGGTAACATTTTTGGTTGAGGGCATTCATAAAAGTTTCAAATGGTCGTGCAGCCGCACCTCCGACAATATTTTGTAAAATGGGGGTTTCCACTTCCTCAAACCCTTTGTCCCACAAAAATCGTCGAATTTCTTTTACGATTTGACACCGTTTTTTTGCCCTGTCGCGGGACTCCTGGTTAATTATCAAATCCAGATACCTTTGTCGGTAAATTTGGTCACTGTCCACCAAACCATGCCATTTTTCCGGAAGTGGCCGCAGGGATTTTGCAACCATTAAAATACTTTTAACGCGAACCGTAATTTCTCCAGTTTTTGTTTTGAACAATTCTCCGCTTGCCCCCACGATGTCTCCGATATCAAATTTTGAAAAATTTTTATAGTGTTTTTCGCCAATGTCATTCATCGACACATATAATTGAATCTGTCCATCGCTGTCTAAAATTTTCACAAAACTTGCCTTGCCCATTAGCCGAAATGTTATAATTCTTCCAGCCACATCGACCGTTTGCTGATTTTCAGAACCTTCCTCGTAGAGCCTTTTTGCTTCTTCGGACGTATGTTTTTTTTGGAAATTTTGCTCGAAGGGATCAAAACCATTCCTACGCATATCCTCCAGCTTTGCCCTGCGGACAGAATAAACATCGCTTCCGTCAATTTTTTTCTCTTTAAATTCAACCATATGCTAAATATCCTTAGCTAAAAGAACATCCAGGGAAGCTCCTTGGACTATTTTCATTAATATTCTTCCCTTTGGTTTAGAGATTCGTCAATGCCAGAAAACATGTCAGATAAACTAACCAATTCACTGGTGTTTTTAATTTTATCAAAAGCTTTCATTTCTTCGGTAAACGCCATTTCATCATAGTTTGCTGCTTTTATTGATAGGCCGATTCGGCGGTCATTTGAGTCAATTTTTATTACGCGGGCAGATACTTCCTGACCAACGGCCAGCACTGATTTTACCTTATCTACATGGGTTTCAGAAATCTGACTAATATGCACTAGGCCTTCGAGATCATCTTCCAATTTGACAAACGCACCGTAGGGGACAATCCTCATTACCGTTCCAGTCACCACGACCCCGACCTTATATTTTCTTTGTATTTCTGGCCATGGGTCTTCAATTAACTGCTTGATCCCTAGGGCGATTCTTTGCTGTTCTTGGTCTATATTTAGTACGATTGTATCGACTTCATCTCCTTTTTTAACGAATTCGTTCGGGTTACTAATGTTTCTCGTCCAACTCATATCGCTGACGTGGATCATCCCATCGATACCTTCTTCCAGTTCAACAAACGCACCATATGCTGTCATGTTGCGTATTTTCCCGCGAACGTGTGCTCCCACGGGATAATTTCTACAAACCATTTCCCATGGGTTTTCCTCAGTCTGTTTTAGGCTCAAAGCAATTCTTTGTTCATCCTTAGAAATTTCTATGACGATTGCATCCACTTCCTGACCAATTCTGACAACCTCATTCGGTTTATTGATGCGTTTTGTCCATGACATTTCCGTTAGGTGAATCAATCCCTCAACGCCATTTTCGATCTCAGCGAATGCTCCATAGGGAACCATGTTGACAATTTTTCCGTGGACTTTTGACCCTATTGGATAGCGTTGTTCGATGCTATCCCAAGGATTTGGTATGGTTTGTTTCAGCCCAAGGGAAAATCGCTCTTTTTTCTGGTCAATTCCTATGACCATAACATTAACCTCCTGCCCTGGTTTTACCATATCACTTGGGTGAGAAATACGTCCCCAACTCATGTCAGTTATGTGTAAAAGGCCATCCAATCCATCGATGTCGACAAATGCTCCATAATCCGTTGTATTTTTGATAATACCCTTGCGAATATCACCGATTTTAATCTCGTTGAGTAACAATCGACGCTTTTCCTGACGTTCTTCTTCGATCAACTCCCGCCGCGAAATTATGATATTTTTGCGTTCCTGATTGATTTTTAAAATTTTAAACTCATAGGTATTCCCGATGTATTGGTCAAGGTTAATGGGGGATTGCGTGTCGACTTGGGATGCGGGAAGAAAAGCATCCACTCCGATATTTACCAATAATCCACCTTTGACCTTGCCTTTTATACGGCCGGGGAGCACCGAGCCTTCTTCGCAATTTTCAACGATCAACGCCCAATTCTTCTTTTGCAAAGCCTTGTCGTGGGAAATTAAAGGATTGCCATATTTATCTTCCAAACGCTCGATATAAACATCGATCTCGCTACCCACCTCCAGGGATTCAATGTCATTAAATTCAAGGGCAGAAACAACGCCTTCTGCTTTCCCTCCTATGTCGACCGAAACCTCATTTCCGCAAATTTCCGTGACGATACCCTTCACAACCAAGTCTTCTTTCAGTTCCTCCATAGGATGTGCTGCAAGAAGCTCTTCCATAACTGTAGATTCCATAATTTTCCCAAATACTGGGGGTTAAGATTAATGAACATGGAGCCAACCCATTTGACACCACGAAAGAACAACTAGGGCAAACCCTGGGAAATTACATGAATAATTCAAGCACAATGATTGAAAATTTTAGCAAAAATGCCCCAAAGGATCAATGTGCACCTTTGCCGAAGGATGTTCCTGTATTACAGCTGTGTGACCTTTATATTCCATTCACCGAGCAATTCGATCGCCAAAGGATCATTGTTATAGTCGAAGTGATATTTTATTTCCGTAATTCCGGAAGCTGCAAGCAATTTGGCACATTGTAGACATGGAAAATGGGAAATATATGCGGTGGCTCCCGAAATGCTTATTCCGCGGCGTGCAGCATCGGTAATGGCATTTTGTTCCGCATGGATAGTGGCTTGTTCGTGACCATCACGAATTTTGGAATTGTGTGGGATGCCAGCCATGAAACCATTGTATCCGGCTGCAACTATGCGATTTTTATGTTCACCATTGGACACGAGAATGCATCCGACATGCAGACGGCCACAATTCGAACGGCTGGCGATGAGCATGGTGACTGCCATAAAATAGTCATTCCACGTAGGTCGAGTCTTTCTGTTCAATTCCACTATATCAGCAATTTGTTTCGTCAAAACCAATTCATTGGACATAATCATACCCCTAGGTTGAAAATTGAACCTTGCAGCTCATTGGCAATTAAAATCTTCCATGTTGTCGAAACTTTTCGCAATGATATCTTTGTTAATTCTCTTTAACATACCGCATAGTGTTTTTTTTGGACCACACTCGAAGTACTCGGACATTTGCATGCGCATGGCGGAGCGACAACATTTTTCAAACAAAACCGGAGAAACAATTTGCCGTACCAGCATTTCTTTGATTTTTTCTGGAGATTCTATACATTCCCCGGTAACATTTGTTAGTATCTTGATCCGAGGGGGATGGAACTCAATGTTTTGTAACACCTTTTCAAATCCAACGCTGGCACTTTCCATCAGTCTGCTGTGGTATGCCCCTGCAACATTTAATGGTAGTACGCGTTTGAATGTCATTTTTTCCGCCAATGCTTGTGCTTTTTGTATATTTTTCGTTTCTCCAGCAATGACAACTTGTCCAGGACAGTTTATATTTGCAATCTCTACACCCGATTCGTGGCATAGGGAATCCACATCCTCCAAAGCTCCTCCGAGCAAGCACAACATGGAACCTTTAGTTTTTTCGCATGCAGCCTGCATCAATCTTCCACGTTCCGAGACCATGTGTACCCCCGCTTCAAAATCGATGACTTCCGCAGCCCATAGGGCCGTTAATTCGCCCAAGCTTAACCCATAGGCAACGTCAAAACTATTACCCATTTCGCGCAAGATGTTTATAACCGCACAGCCGTGGACAAAAAGAGCAGGCTGACAAATACTTGTTTGCATTAAAACTTCATCGGGTCCTAGGAAACAAATTTGCGAAAATTGTAAACCTAAAATCTTCTCAGCCCTAGAAAAAATTTCCCTCGCTCCACGGTTCCCCTTACAAAGGGACTTCCCCATCCCTACGTATTGTGCACCTTGCCCGGGAAACATCAATGCAATGCTCATCTTACACAAATTTATTCGAAAATATGACAACTCACCTATGTTTTCCTTTCCAAAACCATTCGCGTTTAATTTATCCTTTTATTTCGCGATGAAGGGTATGACGTTTTAAAAATTTGTTAAACTTCATTTTTTCGACGCGTTCGGTTTGGACCTTTTTATTGCGCGTAGACATATAGCGGGACACGGGCTTTCCTTCCTTTTTGGCTTCCGTACATTCTAAAATTATATATTCCCTCGGCATAACATTACCTATGGTTTCCTAGGTAAATTTTACGGATAAAAAACTCAATAAAATTGTTTGGATAAATTTAGTCCCCTGGACATCCATTACATAAAAATCTTCACGGCCAATTCTTGATGTTTTCAAGGAAAGATAAATGCATATCAAAGATTTGCAAAAATTTCCTTGCAAAAAAAAATTTTTTCTGAGATTGTGACTCTATGACACAAACAAGTAAATGTATAGTTTTAATATTAATATTGGCAATTTTTACGCCCATAGGACAGCTAGGGGCAAATAGTTTTCAACGGATGGGAGATGTTTTACAATTTGCAATACCCGTATATGCCTTCGGGCTTTCACGTGGTGAGGAAGGATATGAAGGGACTAAACAGTTTATCTATAGTCTAGCAGCTTCCCAATTGAGCGTCCATGTTTTAAAAGAAACAACCTGTCAAAAACGTCCAAATTATCAAGAAGGAGACAAAAAAAGATCATTTCCAAGCGGACATACGTCCAGTGCTTTTAGTGGAGCATCATTCATACATAGACGCTATGGATTCGAGCAAGCCATGGTGCCCTATGGGCTTGCCATAGCAACGGGAATATCAAGGGTGCAGGCAAAAAAACATCACGTTCGAGATGTTATTGTCGGGGCGGTAATCTCCTGTCTGTGGACCTGGTGTTTCGTTGAAAAGAAAACCAACATCGTTGTAGATACCAATGGAGAATCTGCAAAGGTTGCATACGAAGTAAATTTTTAAAGATTTACCTATCTGGGCATGGAATTTTTGAAAATTCCGTGCTCCATTGATTTCAATCAATGACTGTTCAACAACCTGATGACCGATGACCGGTTCAGCAACTGGTACTTCAACAACACGAAACCGCTAGCCCTGAACTACCCGACCCCCGCCGAGGATAAATACTTCGAGTACCAGGGCATGCTGTTCATCAAACTGTCTGCCCAGACACCGCTACCAAAGAACAGTGCTGGGAAGACGAGGACGTTCCTGTTCTCCACGGACAGCTGTTTGTTCCTGCACGGCAGCGTGCAGACCCAGTTCCAGGTACACCGGGGAGGATGGGATATCAACAACCGTACCCGCCTAGGCTCAGGACTCATAAGATCAAATAAAAGAGGAAGATGCAGGCAATACAAATGGCAGAGAAGAAAGAGTGGGCACAGCGGTCGTAGCGAGTGGCGATGCGGCGCCAGTCTTTCAATTTGCTAAACATGTTTTCGAT
>JAITIO010000038.1 GCA_031279395.1 Puniceicoccales bacterium
CAGCCCAAAAACTTATTATGGACCTGTCCGATAAATCGTATAGGAAAGTCTTTTTACAGCTGTTTTTCAATCGTGGCTGCCTGGTCAACTTGCAAACTTTTGATGGCCCTACAGCCAAAGATCTTGTCATAAATCTGGTCCATGACCGGAATGAGGATGGAGCAGCCTGTTTAGAGCTGTTGGCCGATAAGCTACCAAAGTTTAAGGCCAATGAGGCCAAAGATCTTGTCATAAATCTGGCCTCTGCAAATGTAAGGATAGCCTGTTTAGCGCCGTTGCTCGATAAGCTACCAATTTTTGAGGCCGATGTAGCCAGAGATCTTGTCGAAGAATTGGCCAGCGGCTGGACGGAACAAAAACTCATTTTAGAGTGGTTGGTCAAGAATGGCAAGTTGGTCAACCTATCAAAGCTTGAGGGCTCTGCAGCCCAAGAATTTATCATAGCCCTGGCCGGTAAACAGAATGGGAGATACTTTTTACAGCCGTTGCTCGAGGCTGGCAAGCTGAACAACCTAACTTTAAGTGCCGACGAGGCCAATCGGGTTGCCTTTGCTCTGATCGAGGCTGGTGATTGGGGGAAAGAAATTCTAACGCTGTTGCGTGAGAAAGGATTGCTACTCCCGAACGAATAAAATGACCATGATTTGTTCAGGGGTAATCTATTTTCCGCAGGCAATCCAATTGCGTTATCGACATATTTAGTGGAAAATGTTAATAAGATACCCCATTTCCTCTCTTGTCCACGCCGTCGACATTTTCTCCTTCGGAAGGATGGATAGAAAAGTGGATATGGGCCTTGGGTTAAAAAATATTACCATTTATCCACGGTTAACCTTCGACTCACAAACCAACATTCCTGTTTTTTACACGGACATGTTTTTTCTTCATTGCTCATAGCAGAGGGATTAATTTATTAATCAACTCTACGCAACGACAGCTATATCCCCATTCGTTGTCATACCAACTGACGAGTTTGAAAAACTGATCAGATAACCCAATGCCCGCTCCGGCATCGAAAATGGACGACAGTGGGCAATGAATAAAGTCGCTGGAAACTACTTCATCCCCCGTGTACCCTAGAATTCCTTTCAATTGTCCTTCGGAAGCCTCTTTCATTTTTTTGCAAATGTCTTCATAGGAGGTTTTCTTTTCCGTCCGAACCGTCAAATCGACAACGGAAACCGTCGGCGTAGGGACGCGAAATGACATACCGGTCAGTTTTCCCTTTACTTCCGGCAAGACAAGCCCGACTGCCTTTGCCGCTCCTGTGGTCGATGGGATAATATTTATGGCGGCGGAACGACCACCCTTCCAGTCTTTGGCAGATGGACCATCCACGGTTTTCTGTGTGGCGGTGTAACTATGCACCGTCGTCATCAACCCTTCGATGATTCCAAAATTATCCAGGACAACTTTGGTCATCGGGGCCAAGCAATTGGTCGTACAAGAAGCATTGGAAATGATATTATCCGCCTTGGTAAGCGTTTTGTCATTTACACCGATGACAACCGTTTTTATCCGATCTCCTTTGCCCGGGGCTGAAATAATGACCTTTTTTGCTCCTGCTTCTAGGTGGCCTTCTGCTTTTTCATCCTGCGTAAATAGCCCTGTGGACTCGATAACAATATCCACCCCAAGATCTCGCCATGGCATTGCCACAGGCCCTTCTTTTATCGCTAGGCATTTTATTTTATGCCCATCTACAACCAAATTGTTATCTGCATCAGAAACAACCTCGCCGTTAAACTTCCCCTGTGTTGAGTCGTATTTCAACAGGTATGCTAGATTATCTGCGGGAACCAAATCATTTATCGCGATGACGTTTATGTCTTTTCCAAACCTTCCAGAATCGACCAACGCCCTAAAAACCAAGCGCCCGATGCGCCCAAAACCATTTATTGATACATTTACTGCCATAATTTTTCTCCTGTATTGGCATCAGATTAATCATCGGTATCAACTTTTTCAAGCCTTTTGGTCAAAAAATTTGAAATTATCTAGCTTCTCGCAAAACTGTATTGACACACTAAAAATCAGCGGTAGGGTGATTGAAATCATTTGTGGGTCGGTAGCTCAATGGTAGAGCAGTGGCCTTTTAAGCCATTGGTTCAGGGTTCGAGCCCCTGTCGGCCTACCATATTTTTAATACATGAAACTTGGAAGAAAAAGTCTGTAACATTGCTCTTCGAAAGGTAAAAAAGACATATCTTTTTGCATACTAAAAACAAAGCAAACTTGTCGGAAGAATCTTCCAGGGGTAGCATGCCACAGGAAAGAAACAGCCAACCTTAAAGCGAAAAGACCTACGGCTTTTTGAATTGTGCAATTTATGGCCTCCGATCTCATACACCATCCGCTAATCACACCTTTTTCCCCACCATACGCCCCCGGATAGAATGACATTCTACCGAGGGCTGGATGGGATTGGGATGGGAGAAAATTCTAAGCAAACAAAAACCGAGCGGCGGCGCACTTACGTTTATTGGCAAAGTTCCTATGGACAATATTCCTCTTGGCTGCCTTGTCTAGAGCAGAAACATATTCTATCGTCACACGCTTAACTTCCTGCGTATCTCCTGTTGCACTTCGCAACTTTTTCGCCAGCGTTTTCAATCTATTTCGGACACCACAATTCTCCAACGCTCGCCTTTGCGACTGCATTTCCGCTTTTCTTGCTGCTTTTTTATTAGCCATTTAGCATTCCTTCAACCAACACGATTTTATACATTGTATACTTTTTTTTTAATGTCAAGCAAAATTTTTTATACCATCAAAATTTTATCCAAAAAAGCATATTCATGTTTTTTTCTTTTGCGTTTTGCGGGAATGTCAAACCTTTTTTTTTAATTTCCAAAAATTTCGTAGCCGTCGACTCCTTTCGCTAAACATGTCAATAACATGCCAATAACGTGATAATAACAAGTTGGTTGTCCAAAGTATTGCCATCAAAGTCCGGGTTTTCAACAAAGTTACTAACATTTCTAAATCCAGAAAAGTCTGTTCCTCTCAGATCTAGGCATCTTATTGACATATTTACACTGCATAATAATAATAACATATAGATCATTCTTAGTAGTAATAGTATGGCATTGTGAATGGATGGTCTTCACCCCTAAAAAAGCAGTGGGTCGGTATCATCAAGGAGGTTCATCGCATTTTACCACAGTTTGTACAAAGCGGATTGTGCTCTAAATTTTTGTTCGCTTTTGTTTAATCAATCACTATGAAGGCGCTTGTTCCTAAGTGTAGGAAAGCTTGCACGTGGAAATTTTACGAAAATTAATATGGATATTGGCCAAAGCAACTACGATTCAACGAAAATTCAGAAATTGGAAGGACTTGAAGGGGTAAGAAAACGCCCGGACATGTACATCGGGGATACCAATGAGCGGGGGTTACACCACTGCATATTCGAGATTGTAGATAATTCCATAGATGAAGCTTTGGCCGGGTATTGCAAAGCCATAAAAGTTGGGTTACATGTAGATGGTTCATGCTCCATCGAGGATGACGGTCGAGGGATCCCCGTGGATGTACACGAGAAATACAAAATACCGGCTTTGGAACTGGTAATGACAAACCTTCATGCGGGTGGAAAATTTGGAAAGGGAGCATACCAAGTTTCGGGAGGACTACATGGGGTTGGGGCAAAATGTGTCAATGCGGTTTCAGAAGTATTTGATGTCGAAGTACGCCGGGATGGACATGTTTATTCCATGAAGTTTTCACGGGGTAAAACCGTCGAAAAAATTAGGATAATTGGGGATAGTCAAAAAACGGGAACGAAAATTACTTTCTTGCCGGATGCGGAAATTTTCCTAACAACCCGGGAGTTTAAATATGAAATTTTGGCAAAACGGCTGCGGGAACTGGCATTTTTAAATCCCGGAATTCAGATTACCCTGAACGATGAACGGATAGAAAAATCAGAAGTTTTCCGTTTCGACGAAGGGATTAAACAATTTGTGTCATTTTTAGATAGAGGGAAAGTTGTTCTGCAAGACGGGCCGATTCTTATTCATGGTGAAACTTCTCTGGATCCCGAAAAACCGGAGCTGAAAACAATCGTCGACGTTGCTTTACAATACAATGATGGTTATTCCGAGCAAATTTATGCCTATGCAAATTCGATTTATAACGTGGAAGGAGGAACCCATCTGTCGGGGTTCAGGACGGCACTAACGCGGGTAATCAATGCCTATGCAAGGTCGAGCAATATGCTGAAGGACAAGGATCTCGCAATTTCAGGTGACGATGTTCGGGAGGGGTTGACGGCGGTAATTTCCGTAAAAGTCCCCGATCCTCGGTTCGAAGGTCAAACGAAAACGAAACTGTCGAATGGAGAAATTGATGGCGTAGTGCAAAAAATTATCGGGGATAACCTAAAGTATACTTTCGAAACCGATCCCGCTTTGGCCAAGAAGATAGTCGACAAGTGTATCAACGCTGCCCGCGCTCGCGAAGCTGCCAGAAAAGCCCGGGAAACCGTGAGAAAAGGAGCGTTATCAGGCGGTGGGTTGCCTGGAAAATTGGCAGATTGTTCAGAAAAAGATCCGGCCCGCTGTGAACTATTTATCGTCGAAGGTGATTCGGCGGGAGGTTCTGCAAAGCAGGGGCGAGATAGAAAATATCAGGCAATTTTACCTTTGCGTGGAAAAATTTTAAACGTCGAAAAAGCCAGATTGGATAAAATGTTGAACAGCGATGCCATTCGCACGATTATTACCGCATGTGGAACGGGCATCGGTTCCTCGAATGATGTGGGAGGGTTTGACGCCAGCAAGTGCCGCTATCATAAAATAATAATCATGACCGATGCCGATGTGGATGGTTCCCATATTCAGACATTATTGTTGACATTTTTTTTCCGGCAGATGAAGGAACTCATTGAACGGGGATACATCTACGTCGCCCAGCCACCTCTATACAAAATAAAAAGAAAGCGCAAGGAACGGTATGTGGACAACGATGATCAATTGAATAGAATTTTGCTCGAACTTGGGATGGAAGATATGACTTTGATTCGTGCCAAAGACGAATATGTGTTCGCCAAAGATCATGTTCCCGAAATCATCAATGTTTTTTCTCGACTCGAACAACTGGGCAATGGAGTTATCCGCCACGGGTGTGCATTGCCAGTTTATTTGGATGCCCATAATTTTGAAACCAAAACCCTACCACGTTACATAGCAAAAATTCGTACGGGGCACATGGAGGATTTCAAATTCTTGAAGGATGAAGAAAGTAGGGCAGAATTTTTTCTGGAAAATGCTATCGATGATGGAGAGTTCGATGGCACTACCACCCGCGACATTGAAGTAAATGGACAGAACGTTCGCCAAAGGATTTCCGTGTACGAGATTTATGGAGCACAGCAGATGTGTGAACAACTTCGAAAACTGGAAGAGCTTGGCATTGATATCACAACGTTTGAGTCAACGGGTAAGCCGAGGTATTTTTTGAGAGAAACAGGGACATCCGATGGAAAAAAATCCGAACCTCTGGAGATATTTTCCGGTCTCGAGATAATCGCCAAAATTCGAGAATTTGGCCGCAAAGGTTTAACCATACAAAGGTATAAAGGTTTGGGGGAAATGAATGCGGATCAGTTGGCTGAGACCACCATGGATCCGGAAAAACGTCGCCTGTTACAAGTTACCATTGCCGATGCGGCCATCGCGGAAGCGACATTTTCCATGTTGATGGGAGAAGACGTGGAAATTCGCCGCGCATTCATCGAAGACAATGCATTAAACACACTATACTTGGATATATAAGATGGACACGGAAGAGAAAATAATAGTTACAAATATTACGGATGTGATGCAGACGTCCTACATTGACTATTCGATGTCGGTAATCATTAGCCGTGCACTTCCCGATGTCCGGGATGGCCTGAAACCGGTACAGCGAAGAATATTGTATGCCATGCTGAGGGAAGGCCTAATGTTTAACCGTCCATTTGACAAATGTGCTGGTGTGGTCGGAGAAGTTCTTAAAAATTATCATCCTCACAGTGATGCGGCTGTCTATGACACCCTTGTACGTCTAGCCCAGGATTGGGTAATGCGCTATCCTTTGGTTTTTCCCCAGGGAAATTTTGGATCCGTGGATGGGGATCCAGCCGCAGCTTACCGCTATACGGAGTGTAAACTGCACAATGTTTCCGAGGAATTATTGCGCGACATCGACGAAGATACCGTAGATTTTGTCCCCAATTACAAGGAGAGTACAACGGAACCGAGTGTTTTACCGTCTGCACTTCCAAATTTGCTAATAAATGGCTCAACGGGTATTGCCGTTGGGATGACCACCAATATTCCACCCCACAATCTTTCTGAAATCATAGATGCAGCATGTGCAATCATAGATGAGCCGAACATCAACGTAGAAGCATTATGTAATATTATCCACGGTCCTGATTTTCCAACAGGAGGTGTTGTCGTGGGGATCGACAGTGTCAACCGCTATTTGACAACGGGACGTGGCATAGTGAGAGTTCGCGGTGTTACGACGATTGAAACCTTGCCCAACGGGAAAGAGCAAATTATCATCACTGAAATTCCCTATGCCATTAATCGAGCAATGTTGGTGACAAAGATCGCCGATTTGGTCAACGAAAAGATTTTGGACGAGGTCAGTGACTTGCGGGATGAGTCGGATAGCCGCACTCGCATTGTCGTCGAATTGAAACGGGATGCCATGGCCAGTGTCGTGGTTAATAAATTGTTTAAGCATACCCAATTGGAATCCTCATTTGGTGTGATCATGTTGGCCTTGGACAAATTGCGTCCGAAGCAAATGAATATCAAAGAGATGTTGGAATGCTACCTTGAACATCGCCAAAATGTCATAACCCGCAGGACGGAATTTCGCCTAAGAAAGGCAGAAACACGGGCGCACATCTTGGAAGGTTTTATAATCGCACTAGACAATTTGGATGATTTTGTGCGCATCATTCGTGGGTCTGCTAATCGCGATGCGGCCAAGATGGAACTTATCGCCAAATATCCTATTTCCGAGCGGCAAGCGGAATCAATTTTGGAGATGCGGCTTTACCAATTGACCGGCCTTGAGCGAAGCAAAATTGAAGATGAATACGCCGAGCTGAAGGAACTGATGGACTACTTTCGAGGTATTTTGGCGAGTGATGCGAATTTGCTGGCACTGGTGAAAAAAGAACTTCTTGAAATGCGTGACAAATACGCATCCCCGCGGCTAACAAAGATCGAACATGAGGCAGGAGAATTTCGGATCGAAGATACCATTGCCAATGAATGTTGTTTGATTACCGTCTCCCATAACGGTTTCGTTAAGCGTACGCCAGCGAATTTGTACCGTTCGCAAAAACGAGGAGGCAAGGGAGTCATCGGAGTTGGCCAACATGAGGAAGATTTCATAGAGCATATGTTTATCGCAAACACCCATGACAATTTGATGTTTGTGATGGACAGTGGGCGTGTGTATGTCGAGAAAGTCTATGAAATTCCGGAAGGGTCAAGGATTTCGAAGGGCAGGGCATTGGTAAATGTTCTTGAGATGCAAAAGTCTGAACGGGTTGCCGCCATGATCTGTTTTCAGGAATTTTCGGAAAATCAATTCCTGGTGATGTGTACCCGAAATGGTGTTGCTAAGAAGACATGTTTGACGGACTATAGAAATGTTCGCCGGGGCGGCATCATTGGGATTAACATCGATGGAGGGGACGCTCTAATTGAGGCTGTTAAAACAGCGGGGAATGACGAGCTTGTGATTATTACTAAAAAAGGCATGTCCGTTCGATTTAACGAGAACGACCTGCGCGACCAGGGGCGTGCTACCCGTGGTGTTCGCGGAATCACAATTCGGGAAGGCGATGAGGTCCGTGCGATGACTGTGGTGGACAATGGTCAGACTTTTCTTTTGGCCGCTGAAAATGGACAGGGAAAACGTTCTAAATTTGAAGAATACCGCCTGCAACGGCGAGGAGGTTCTGGAGTCATTGCAATGAAACTTCACAAAGATATTTGCATCGCCGCTGCTCTGACCGTTTCCGACGACGATGAAATAATGATGCTGACGAATAATGGGCAAACGGTCCGTTCCCCCGTGAGCGATATTCGAGTGATCGGCCGATCGACGAGTGGGGTTCGCCTCATCACCCTTGAACAGGGAGATAAACTAATCGGAATTTCCAAAATTGTAACGGTGGAAGAGGAATAGGTTTTCCCCGGCCATCGATGAAACCATACCCAGCGGTGGAGCCCAATTCATCTTCATTGGATCCATATATTTTTCCCCAATCACCTTTTAGGCTTGCACGGTGTAAAATTTTTGGCACAATGTTGTCAAAGGATAGGAAAGGCAAGATGAGTGGTGACGATTTAAGAATGCCTAAGTTCCAGACTGGTGTTCAGTTTGGGGAAGAAGGCGGAGGTCCTTCGCAGGTGAAAGGACGTTCTGTTACGCCTAACGATGGCAGTAATCAACCCAAAGCGGCAGTTACGGAGCCACGTACCGGCTTCATCGCATTGATACAAAGAGCGGTCACGGCCCTAACTTCGGCGGCACATTCTGTGAAGCATTCTGTGGGGAGTATTTTTACACACCGTACAAAAACACCGACAGAATCAACACCAGGAGAGGACGTATCGATAGTGCGCGGTCCAACAGTTCCAACAGTTAAAGTAGCACCCTTGCCAAGTCCTGACACAGAAGCAGCGGGGTATAAAACGGCGTCCCTGGAGGTGGGCAAAACACCCGTAAAGCTATACGCAAAAACGGCAGGGACCCTGTACAAACTTCAAGAAATTTTGAAACAATCGGACTTGAACTGGGAAATGCCGGACCAGACTGTTTCTGTAGGAAAAAATCTTAAAAGCCTTGGCTTTTCCGATGGGAGCTTAAGTAAAATGAGTGGCTTTTGTATGTCCGGATTCAATATGACAGGATATATAACGGGCAATGAGAAAAAGAGGCAGGAAGCCCTCAGGAATAGCAATTTAAATGCCGGTTCGTTCCAATCATGCCAGCCACCGGACAAGGCCAGAATAGCCGGAGCCTTGGCTTTAGTAGCGCTGAATTCTCTTGTCCAAACTGTAGAAACAGATGCTGCCAAATATGCTGATACTGATGACACTGGTGGCAAAAAAACTGACAGCAAACAAGTTGCTAGTAGAAAGCGGGTCATAGAAGGACTTTTAAACATTTGCAACAATGCGGGACTTCAGATCACAGTCAAGGAAAAGAGTGTGGGAGGAAATAACCTAGAAACAGGCAGGTTTTTTTTCCCTTTGCTTGGTGGGATGGGGCAGACACTCTTTGGTATACTGATGGATCCTGATACAGGTAAATTTTCAGCTAGTCAGCTACAAAGCCTCAAAGATGAGTACAGCCATGAGCTTGTTGAACGAATGGTCCAAACCACCTATAAGATGTGCAGCAGCAACAGCACTCGCACGCAACTAAAAGCTGCCTATGGGGAATATTGTACCCAAACCAAGAAACCCCCCCTCAATTTAGATGGGCTACTTTTTAACGACGCACTAAGATCCATGCTAAAAGTCCCTGATTTTATAAAAGAGACGTCCGATTTGTCAATGGAAAGTAAGGAGCAACTCGAGAAACAGACGGAACAAAATTTTCAAACATGGCTTAGTGCCAACAAAAAAGTAGAAGAAGATGGTAGTATCACCGTAGATGTTGGCCACATAAAAATCATGGTCAATAACGAAGAAGAGTTGAAATCCCTAACCCTGAAGTCCCTGGCAACTTTATAATTATAAAACGCAAGGGGACCGTAGGCTAAACAGGGAAGGCGATGAATGTGCGAAGGCGGTAGAAGTCGAAGGTTTTCCTGGGGGATTGTGCGAGTTTCATGTTTAATTTTAGGCTTGCAGGTCATTAATTTGGGCTGTCATCGTAGGACTGGTTATTTTGATTGCTCACCAGCCTTTTAGCTTCCAATGTTTCCATGATCTTCGCCGCCCGGTTATACCCAATCTTTAATTTTCGCTGGAGGAAAGATATGGAGGCCCGGTCATTGCTGCGTATGATTTCGAGAGCCCGGGGAATCATATCATCATCCCAATTTCCATTGTCCGATTCGGTATCCGCACCTTCCCCATTTTCCACAAGAGCATGGATGTCCATGGCGTATTCCGGATCCCCATTTTTATCGTGCAGAAAGTCTACGATTCTATTGATTTCTTCATCGGAAACAAGAGCACCCTGGGCGCGCAATAAACCGCTAGCCCCCGGAGGTTGAAAGAGCATATCACCTCTCCCAAGAAGCGCTTCCGCCCCTCCCGCATCGAGGATCGTCCTGCTATCGACCTTTGATGCTACCTTAAATGCAATGCGGCTTGGCAGATTTGCTTTAATGATGCCCGTGATGACATTTACGGATGGGCGTTGGGTGGCAAGGATCAGGTGTATTCCTGCCGCACGGGCTAGTTGGGCGAGCCGTGCCACACAGGTCTCTATGTCGGCAGGAGCAACCATCATCAAATCGGCCAGCTCATCGATGATACAGACAATGTACGGCATTCTTTGGTTGGGAATATCGACGTTTTCTGGATTTTGGGGGATGACGGCACTCATGGCGGAACGTTCCTCGGGAGAAAGAGACCGTTCCAGCTCTTCGGCACGGGCAACTGCATCGGCATTTTTCAAAATCTTTGCATTGAAACCGGCAATGTTGCGAACGCCTAGTCGAGCAAAAATTTTATAGCGAAGTTCCATCTCGGAGATTAACCATTTTAGAGCGTTGGGAACTTTTTTCGGGTCCGTTACTACGGGAATGAGCATGTGGGGCAGTTTGTTGAATACCTGCATTTCTACGATTTTCGGGTCGACCATGATAAATCGCAAATCATCGGGGGTGGAATGATATACCAGCGACGCAATGATTGAATTTATGCAAACGGTCTTGCCTGATCCGGTTGCGCCTGCGATAAGTAGATGGGGCATTTTCGACAAATCATTGATCATGGGCTCCCCCGTCGTTCCTCTCCCAAGAATAATGGGAATATCCGCCTTCATGGTACGCCAATCATTGGATTCGAGGATTTCACGCAGACATACCATTTGGGGATTGCGGTTAGGAAGTTCCACACCGACACATCCTCGGCCGGGAACGGGAGCAAGAATTCGGACAGATTGAGCCCGCAGATTTAAGGCAATGTTTTTGTCCAAGTTGATAATTTTTTCCACCCGTACACCTGACGCAGGGGAAATTTCATATCTCGTTATTACGGGACCGATGTGGACTTCTCCGGCATGTACGGCAACTCCAAATTGGGCGAGGGTATCGACCAGCTGCTTGGAAATGGCGGCGTGATCATCGTCGCTGGATGTCTTTTTTGCCCGCTGTAATAATTCTATGGGAGGTAAGATGTAATCACCTCTGGGCTCTCCATGTTCATGGGGAGAAGGCTTATCGGCCGCATGTTGATCACGTTTGTTAAAGCTTGTGTCCGTTTGAGAAATATGCCTCTTATCCATGCGGAATATTTTTCGCACTATCCATATCACTGCGAAAAAAATTTTCTTTGTGAGCCATGCTACTAATTTGTATAAGGTGATGCAGGTAAATTTTAAACCGCCCCAAATAATGGTGTGAAAATATCCATAGCGTTGGATATTTTTTTCCAGTGCTCCATCCAAGGATAGACTCGCCGTGAATATGTATAGGGAAGACAGAACAAAAAGCGAGAATAGTAAAATGGCACTGCCCGTAGCGGCAAATATTCTTTCAGCCATATGGTGAAATATAAAATATCCACCCGTTCCTCCCAACCCTGCAGAAAATTTGTTATTCGAAAATCTTAAAAATGTTTCCGTCGACAGGTAGTACCTCTGCACATACTCCAAAAGTCCCGTTGCGCTGGCAAACATCATGACTAACGCAACGATACGCCCTTTGTTTAGAGGTTTTGTTTCAGGTATTAATAGCATGTGAGAAATGATAAACAGTGTGATCGGTATTAGCCATGCGGCAAAACCGAAATATCTCATGCTAAAAAATACCACATTGGCTCCGAATTCTCCGATAATATTTTGATCCACCAATTGGTCATCCGTACATGTGGTGACCAATCTCGTCTGGTTCGGTGAAAAATCAATGAATGCAATGAGCAGCAATACCGCCAGAATAAAAACTACCGCACCCCATGCCACATGGCGCTTTTTCTCACATTTCTGTTTTTTTTGCCAAAATTTCCATTCTTTTTTCGACACCATCGCCATCTAAAAAAAGATTTTTCCTCCGAGAGTCAGTACTTTTATTTAAACAGAAGGCTTTGCAAATCCGCATGGAAAAACGTGTCTCCATAGCCACCTTCATTTTATTTTATCTGCTAATGATGATTTTTTATACATTTTTTTTCAAAAAATACAATCTTGGGCTTGCAATTGTATCTAGTTTCATAAAAGTGTTGACCTGTGGGAAAAATTGTACACTATAATAAGTCAACGTCGAGATGCATTTGAAAATGGATTTGCATAAATATGTGGATGAACTGTTGAAAACGATTGGTAAATCGTTGGATCTGCCTGGTTTGGCTCTCGATGAAAATGACCATTGCGTATTATTATTTGATGATAAGGTCGTTTTAAATATCGAATTAGACACAGAGAAGGAATTGTTGATAATATATTCCTACATTGGCGAGGTCCCCTTTGAAGGACGGGAAATAATTTTTGAGACATTATTGGAATCAAACCTTTTTTGGAAGGGCACGCAAGGGGCTACCATAGGTATCGATAAACAAACTCAAACTGTCGTGCTGGCATTTCCAATGGAACTTCCCCTAAAAAGAAAAGAAAGTTTTGAAGAAAGATTGGCTCTTTTCGTAGAAGTAACTGAAAGTTGGATTTCCCGACTAGAAAAAATGTCTACAGATGCGGAGTTAATTGCGAACGAAGAGCAATAGCGTGAAGATTTGTAAGTTGTTTTTCGTCATAAAAGTGGGGGTTATAAATGAGCATAATTGCTACAAAAAGTGGCGCGAATATGGCGGATAAGGGGTCTGAGGTGCAGCGGTCTCGTTTTTTGTCCTATGAAGCGATACAATATAAAAAAATTAACAACTCTCCAGGGTTGTTGGGAGTTCTTACTCTCTCGGTTTCTAGGCGTCTTTCCTCTCGAAAAGTATCCCAACCTTTAGAAAAAAAATCAATCTTCCCAAGGAGTCGTAGGCAGCTACATCTATTCTCAGGAAATGGTGCAAAACTCCGACGCGTGTCAGGTGTACAAATTTTTAGCAAAGAAAAAAGCTAAATTTTTAAATTTTAATAAAAAATTTTGAAATTCGTATAAATTGGTTCCCAAACAGCATTTAATTTCATGTGAATACAAATTTCGCGTGACTTCCCAAATAATTTTTTTCTTCGTCAAAAGATGAGTTGCTAAAGTTGGCCATTGAAGCATAACTCACAGTGATGATGAATAAAAAGCAGAGGAATCCGGATGACAAAAATTCAAAGTTTAAACGCATTCGGTTCGTTAAGAAATTCCTGCGCCATATGCCCAGGAAGTCGTCCATCCATAAATATCCCGTTTTGAATAAATTTGCCCATGCGGCTCGGAAAAGGTCCTACCTGTGGTCATTCAGGATCTCAGAAGTGGTGCCGGCATTTTACATCGGATGGATAATAACCCTGACGCCACTTCCTTATGTGGTGCACATCATTATTGCATTTTTTGCTGCCCTGATGTGTAGGGCGAACGTGGCCATTCTGATATTTTTGCCAATTTTTTCCAACATTGCCACATTCCTTTTCTTTTGGGCTGTAACATATAAAGTAGGTGCCTATGTGGTGCGTTGGCTTGGGACAGGGACAGAAATGTTACCGGTGATTACAGCTTTTGATAAAAATGCGATTCTGCACTATGGCAAATTTACCGTTCGCATATTCGCTACCATAACCCTCGGGGCGATAATTTTGGGACCGCTTTTGGGTGCAATTTGCAGTGTAATTTACAGATATTATGCCAAAAAGTATGCTCGTAAAGCCTAGGTTCGGGACTCATAGAAGAGCCATGTCTATCATCAAAATTCCTATTCTCTCCCTGGCCAATTCTTTCCAACATTCGATGATACCATTGTCCACATTAATGTTTTTGTCGTTATGCCGATAACATTTTCTATGTTGGTGCTGCACCCTCATGGAAGAAATAAGTTGCTTTTGTAAATTACTTTTGACATTTTAGCCAAAATCGCTCCAATTACGCTTCCAAGCATGAATGAATTATCTCTACGCAAAGAATTGACAGATAAATTTAGTAATATGTTCCTATTTGATAACATATTCAATGTTTATCGTTTTCAAGCTGAAAATGACATGTTTCAATTTGAAA
>JAITIO010000003.1 GCA_031279395.1 Puniceicoccales bacterium
TAGATTTCTCCATCGATTACAATATGTGCCGAGCAACTATTGGGAATAAAGTATGTTCCATTTGGGTTAACGGACATTGCAATGGTGTAAACTTCAGAACCATTTTGGGGGATTTGACTAGGGGTGTTATTCGTAATCATAGAGTTGCACCCACTCACCACAAAAGTAATTACGTATAAAAATATAACCGAAGGCAGCTTTACATTTCTCATAATAGGTTACTGGATGCTAAAAATCGAAAATACGTATGCAAGTAAAAGATTCCTAACTTTTCAACCTCCTGTATTTCACATTTCAAACTCGGCTAATCACATGGACGAAAAAATGATTAAAAATTTTCCGACAGTAACTGGAGGACCTGTACAAAATCCAGAGGCAATTGTGCTTTTATGGAAATTGTTTTCCCAGTACACGGGTGGTCAAAAACCACTTCCGAAGCGTGTAACATTGGCCGAAGTGAAACCACTAATTTTGAAAAGTTTTTGTCATATCCATAGGTTGTATCTCCCAGTATGGGATGGTGTATGGCTGCCATGTGTACTCGAATCTGGTGTGTTCTCCCGGTCAAAATATTCACCTGCAAATGGGTAAATTGCTGTCCAAAAGATTTCAGAATATGCCATCTGCTAATGGCTTCTTTGCCGCTTGTCGAAGTTACCATTTTGGTCCGTATGGATCTGTCTCTTTGGATCGGTAGACAAATCTCCCCAAAGCTTTTGGTAAATGTTCCACAAACAATCGTTTGGTATGTTTTTTTAATTTTACGCGTTGCGAACATTTTTATCAACTGCAGATATGCCCTGTCTGTTTTAGTGAAAATTATCGCTCCACTTGTATCCTTATCCAGTCTGTGAACAACACCCGGCCGTAGAGGATTCCCAGATCCACTCAATGAGCAGTGTGACAAAATTCCTTCGACCAAGGTTGGGGCCGATGTCCCATTGCCCACATGAACCACAATGCCAGCCGACTTATTGACAACGATAATGTCCTCATCTTCGAAAAGTATATCCAGCAGCATAGGGACTGGATTAAGCGTGATGTCATCGGGAAGAATCAGTCGCAGTGTTACCAACTCTTGCCCACGTAAAACATACTTCGCGGGCACGGATACTCCTTTGATGAAGACTAAGCTTCTGTCGAATGATTTTTTCAATTGCGTACGGCTAACACCTTGAAAGTTTTCGCTCAAAAATTTATCGATTCTTTTCCCTTTGTCACTGTCCGAAACTACGATTGTTTGTTCATCACCTACCATTATATCATTCTAAAATACTCAAGGGCTAGACTAGTACGCAAACTTCCGGATGTCAAAAATACTTTATCCTTCCCTATGTGCCGCATAATTTGTAAAATTATTAGCAGCCCAAAGGGCAAAATATCCGCACGATTTTTTGAAACACCGCAAGCTATGCGTTCTTCTTTCGTTTTATCCTTCAACATATTGAACAAACTTTGAACTTCATCGTGGGTAATAAAATTTCGTGTTTTCCCATTAATCAGTAAACTTGCAATTTTTAGAGTTCCCCCGCTACCAATCAGTTCATACTCCACCATGTTTCTAGTATGCGCGGGCAATGTGTTTAATACATTTTTTATGATTTCCTGGATCATTTCAGTATTATGCACTTTGGACAAGTCGAGTATGCTGATCGGTAAGCTCCAAGTATTTTGTAAAACTTTGTTGAATTCTGCTATTTCCACGCTACCACACCCAATGTCGAATGAAATAAATTTTTCCAATTCCGTAAGATGTCGCGCACTTTTTGCTGTCAATGCGGCTTCTTCTGTCCCGCTAATAACGTGTAGATTAATCCCTGTTTTTTTTAAAATTCTCTGCTGCAATCTGGAAAAGTTTGCTGCTTTTCTGGCAGCTTGTGTGGCAACGGCAATTATTTTTGTTGAATTATGCTCCTGGGCGAGAGCCAAAACCTCTTTAAAAAAACCCGCAGTGATCCTGATCTTATTAGCGGAAATATTCGCTCCCATTTGTGAACACAACCTAAATCCTCTGGAAATTCCACCCAGGAGTGTTATCGAATTTTGGGTGCAGGTAAATACAGAAGCTTTCATGGAACCACTACCGATATCAACGACTGTTATGTTGTCATGCACCATTTCCAACGGCCTATTTTTAAAATTTTCTAATCTTTCTTGATTTGTGTTTGTTATTTACATTGAACTTTAGAAAAGTCAATGGCAACTTGTGAAAAAATGGTATTATGTCGCGACTTAGTTGTTTTTTTAACATAAATTAACACAGAAATCTCCATAAAAACCCACACAAAGACTACCAAAAATATAGAATAGAATTCTCATCAATCTGTACTTTTTTTGATATTTCTGGTAAAATAATTTCGGTTAAGTAAAAATTTTTAAAAAAAAATTGACAAATTATTATATTCATTACAATAACCTCAGTCATGGGATATGCACTCAGTGAGTTTTTCCAAGTATTGGACTTTGGCCAAAAGACCACCACTAAGCCAGTGGTGGCACTTATTCCCGATGAGTATTTTTTCTTCGATGACATCAGACTGCCAAAGGATGCCCTGCAAAGGGAGGAAATTGGTAGCATGGCTCGAATGGCCATAGAAAATGCTTTCCCCGTAGACAAACAGAAAATATTCTCTGGTTTTTTTACAAAAAAAGACAGAAATTGTGTAACAATTTTTGTTGCCTCTAAAAATCGAGTCCTGGCAGAAATACCCGATTTAAAAACTTGTACCTATTGGCTTCCGGAAAGATTTTGCCGAGAAAATGTCAATGGCGCTCCAATAACTAAGACCGACGAAAAGTATACTACCATTGACGTTGGTGAAGATGATAGCCTAGAAATACAGGGCAATAAACTCAACCTTTTCTCCGAAGATTTTTGGAGTGCCGAAATGCATGAACAGCAAGAAAAAAGCATTGCTAGAAAAATTGAAAAATTAAATAGCTGGTATAAAAAATTAATTTCTCCTCTGATTTCTGTAACATCTGTTTTGTTCATGGTAGTGATTGTTTTGATAACGGTGCGTTCTTCAATTAAAATGCGACATTCAATGTTAGAAAAAAGAGAATCTAGGATTACTCAAATAATTGAGCGTAAAAAATTGTATGATGAGATTTGTATTTTTTCCAAAGGAAAGGCCCTATATTTTAGGCGGTTGGATGCGATAAATAAAGTTCGACCAGCCCAACTATTTTTTAGTCAATTTATAGTAAACGGCTCTAAGGTTATGAAGTTCTTAGGAACGTGTGATTCGGTTGCTACATTAAACCTGTTTGTGGAAAATCTAAAAAAAGAACCATCCATCCATCTGGCATCAACGCCAAGTGTTTCTTCATCTTCCAAAGGAACAACTTTTAATCTTGAAGTAGAATATTTATAATTGTGAAAACAGATATAACCAGCCTTTTGCAACAATTTCGACTGTTGCCGATAAAACAAAAAACAATTTCCGTTGCCCTATTGGGATTAATATCTCTGATATTTGCATGTTTATCGGTTTCTTTGACGATGTCCTTCCCTAAGAAAATGCGCCAAATACGTTCCATATATGACGGACAAAAAGTTTGGCTTGCCCAGTCGGACACAATAGAAAAAAATTTAAGTGACTTTGCCAAATCAGGTACAGGTTATAAAAAACAAGACTTGCCAAAGGTTGTGGCTTCCATCGAAAAAATAGCAGCTAAAAGTGGTGCTAATTATACACTCACAGAGTTAGAAAACGGACATATCAAACAACTGACAATTCACCGCTACAAGGTTTCATTCGAAGGAATACCCCTTTCTGGAATAGTTGCATTTTCTAGCAAAATAGAAGCACTGGATAGTAATGTTGTCATATCAGAAATACAAATAACTGCCCAGGGGCAACTGTTGAACGCGTATTGTATTATTTCAATTTTGGACACGGAATAGGATAAAAACATGAAAAAGCACATACTAATATTTGTTTTTTTAGTCTTATGCATACCATTTGTGTATGCCGAAGAAGAAGAAGAAGAGGCCTTTCAGACTGAAGACACCATTGTGAAAAGCATCGCACTATCAGATGCTCCATTGTCTCAGGTCCTATATATTATAGAAGAATTAACAGGCAAAGCAGTCCTACAGGATAGCAAACTGGGGAATGTTCCAGTAAGCTTGCAAATTCGAAGAGAAATCAGCAAGGAAGAGGCAATACGGGCCATTGAAAGTGTGCTAGCAATAAATCACATTGCGATAGTGGAGCTCGGAGATGGATTATTGAAAGCCGTGGACATGAAATCCGCACCCACGCAGTCTCCATTTTTTGTGGATTATTCATTGCTAGATGTGGCTCCCAGTGAGAAAATTTGTTCCAAAATTTTTCAATTGCGTTACTTGCCAGTTGATGAATTTTCAAAATTAATAACCAATCTACTGAACCCGGATATAGCGTCAGCCATAGTATTTAGCGATTCCAATTCCATGTTAATAACGGATTCCATAGCCAATTTGCAGCGCGTGGAACTGATACTTAGCAGGGTAGATATTCCAAAACATTCCGTCCTTGATTCGAAAATATTCCGCATAAAACATGGTGATGCCAAAGAGGTTGCTGATCTCTTGAATAAAGTTATCAAGGGACAGCTAAATACACAAAAAAAGGAATCGGGTAATACTTCCAATAGCTCCATAGAACATCTAAACGCATTGGAAAATATGTCATCTTTCCAGTTTTCAAAAAATTTAACCATCGAACATGACACCCGTAGCAATGCCGTAATTACATGTGGAACTTCGAAGGATATTGAACTTGTCGAATCGATAATCAACCAAATAGATGTGTTGCTGGACCAGGTCAGAATCGAAGTGGTCATTGCTAAGGTTACCCTTTCGAAAGGACAAGCTTCAGGACTAGAGTCTTTTGAAATTGATAATACGGATAATACGAAAATAAGACCAACATTCTCTAAAATAAATTCCGCAGCACCAGAACTGTTTTCCATAAATGGTGCCGTGAGAAATTTTGCGTTGAATATGGTTTTCAACAAAGCTCGCAACGATTCCCATGTGAAAATCCTATCGGCTCCGACGATTGTGACAACCCATAATCGGCAAGCACTGGTGAAAATTGTTGACTCATATCCCGTCATAACATCCGACCTTTCCGAATCAATTGGAACAGCCACTACGGCGATTAAAAGTACCATTGAATATAAGGATGTTGGCATCGAATTACAGGTTAAGCCACTGATCGGGATAAATGGCATAATACAGCTTGAAATTAGTCAAAAAATTGAAGACAAAAAAATGGATATTGAAGTCAACCGTAATCAAATGCCTTTAATGTCGAAAAGCGAAGCCGTATCATTTGTAAGCGTATACGATGGAGATACGGTAATATTGGCTGGATTGCAACAAAAGAAGACCACAAAGAACGGTGGCAAATTGTGGTTACTGGGAGATATCCCCGTAATTGGCAATTGGCTGTTTTCTCCAAAAGGTGTCGAAGAAGAAACCACGGAATTGATCATCTTTATCAAACCTACCATCATTTCAAACCCAGCAAACGAAAAAGCGTTGGTCAAACGGACACTTGATGAGTCAGAATTCCAGTCAGAAATTGAACACTATGACAGAACTGGAAAATTTCTGCCGGGCATGCAATTTCCAAAATGTACATTGGGAGATCCATCCATTGATTATAACCAAATACCTCCCAGGAACAACAATTCAAGAAAATACAAATATGGAAATAGGCGCAAATACAATGAGAAAAAAACAGATTCAAAAGAAGAAGCCATAGAAAAGAAATCACCTACTACCAAAGTATCTAATCCAGAAACAAATGTTATTAGAGAACCACGTAGGCCTTTGACCAATGAAAAGCAAGGTAGCAAAAAATTTCGTTCTAGAAACTCATAAAGGAGAACGCTATGCAATTAACAAAGCTAATATTAATTCTTGCGTTGTTTTTTTCGCCATACCTTGTGGGCGAAGATTTTGAGTCACTCATAGCGAACTCCCCGTTTGTTGGGCAAGTTTTATCGCCTACTGGTGGATCAAAAAAGAAAGCGGCTGGTGATATTGACATTAATTACGAACTACGAGGAATATTGATCAGGGATGGTGTCAGGATATTTAATATATATAATCCAATGAATAATAGGTATAAATGGATCAAACAGGGAGATGGTCGTGCTCAAATAGTAATAGATTCCTTCGATGAACGTAATAAAACGCTATATTTTCATACATCTGACGGAAAAAGATTTTCAGTTAAACTGAAAAATGATTTAAATGATTTAAGGGGATTGGGTATTACTATTAAATAATCCACAAGCTGTAATGGAGAATTAAATTTTATGGATATTCTTTCTGAAAAATTGTCCGAATTGGGAGAAGAAAATTTTGACAAGATTATGTCAGCACCTATCCAAAGGCGTGCGGAAGTTTTAGCAAAAGCGTTGTACTGCGAAGACGAAAAACAGGCAATTACTTGGTTAGCCGAAAATTTAGAAATTCCATTCCTAGGACAGTTTCAATTTGATAAATCATACATTGACGTATATCCTTCAGAGTTTTTGAATGCCTATGGCATCTTACCAATTAGCGATGTGACGGGTGAAGGTAAATTTTGTGTGATAAGCTGCTGGCCGCTGGAAGAAAAAATCTGTCGACAAATCGAAATGTTTTCTGGACGCTATCCGGAAATATGCCTGGGGATACCATCTGAAATAATGGGAGAATTGGGTATCCATTTTGGTCTTTCTTCCGAAAGGGAACGTTTTGTTAACGAAACAACCTCGCAAGAAGATGAAGTCAAAGACGAAAATGAAGCAGCTGTTGTAAAATTTGTAAATGACGTTATCCGTCGAGCATTAAAATCGCGAGCCACAGATATTCATTTCGAACCGCAAAGAAATTTTTTGCAGGTAAGATATCGGATAGATGGTGATTTAGTTGCCGTGCGTGTTCCTGAGGATTTGGTGAGATTTCAGGCAGCCATTATTTCACGCCTAAAAATTATGGCATCACTGAATATTTCAGAAAAACGTCGTCCACAAGACGGTAAAATTTCGTTCAGAGATGGCAAAGATATTATCGATATTCGCATATCTACGCTACCCGTTGTGCATGGAGAAAGCATCAGCCTTAGGTTACTAAAACAGGGAGGTGGTGCTCCAGTCTCCCTGCGTGATCTAGACATGACAGAGTATCAATTTAAAGTGGCAGAAAAAGCACTAAGCAAGCCACATGGAATAATTTTAGTTACTGGGCCAACGGGTTCTGGAAAATCAACGACGCTTAGTGCCTTTTTACGCCATGTCTATTCCCCAACGACCCGTCTAATAACCGTTGAAGATCCTGTTGAATATGAAATTGCTGGTGCTAATCAAGCACAGGTACACGCAGAAATTGGACTAACTTTTGCTAGCATATTGCGTTCCATATTGCGTCAAGATCCCGATGTTATTATGTTGGGAGAAATTAGAGACTCCGAAACCGGAGACATTGCGATTCGTGCGGCAGTCACGGGACACCTAGTCCTGAGCACCCTACATACAAATGATGCGGTAGGGTCCATAACCCGGTTAAAAGATATCGGCATAGAGTACTACATGATTGCATCTGCCGTGGAAATGGTATGTGCTCAAAGGCTTGTTCGCAGGTTGTGCCCACATTGCGCCAAGGAATCAGAAAAACTCAACACGCCCGAAGAGTTGGAAAGGTTGCGTCGCCTCTTCAATGTTTCGGAATCACCTGCCAAAATAAAATTAATGGAAGCTGTGGGATGCGAACATTGCAATGGCATCGGATTCCGTGGCCGAATGGCAGTTTTCGAAACCCTCGGTATGAGTGAAAAAATTCACGAAGCCATTGTCAATAATGCGTCGGAATCTGAAATCCGTGCCATTGCTACCGCTGATGGAATGACATTTCTAGCCCAAGATGCCTTCATACGCGCATGTCGAGGATTGACTACGGTTGAAGAAGCAGTACAATTAATCCCGTAACCATTCAGGTCGACTTCCATCGCTTTTTTGGACCTTGGATCCCCATAAATGATACTACTTTTGCATTACCTGCAACATTTGTCCACTTTTGAATAGTGTTACCGCATGCGTACTTTCAGATACAGCGATGGCAATACATTCCGCCACACTTGATATGGACGCAGCAGCGGTATGTCTCGTTCCAAATCCTCCGGGCATAATGACATTATGATTCGGTGTATAAATCAATGTTCCTGCAGATTCTATTATGCCATCGCCGCGGATTACAAAGGCTCCATCTATCAAAGAAAATTCTTTGATGGTTTCATCCATGAATGGATTGAAAATATCTCGTTCGGATTCCGGATAGCCATAGAATGGGTTACAAACGAGCGGTTTCATATACAGGGAAATCTTGTCGATATTACCAATGACGAATAGACAACCAACGGCTTTCCCTTCCCGCCCTTCAATTGCAATTTCCGTGGCGATTGATAACACACGTTCCAACACCTCAGGTTTTATATCATCTTGTAGAAATTCCGCATTAGGGGAAATGACCTGATGAAATTCATTTTGAACATCGACTATGAATAACGTATCCAAAACATTTGGAACTGTATTACTCCCCACGCAGCAAATTTTTGCATCGTGGCGGAAGATTTTATTTGCTATGCCTAGTAGAATTATTCCCCTAAAACCACGAATCCAGTTTGTCGGTATTACATTAACGTGAAATTCCACAAGGGAATCATAGATAATACTGCTCGAATCGGATTCGCTTTGTATGATATTTACCAGCCCTATCCCACTAAAAACTTCTTCTATGTCGATGTTGTTAAGATCAATGTTCCCAAATAACATAACATTTGTACATTGCGACTGTTGTGCAATTTCTACGGCATTTTTTAAAAAAATTTCATTAGGATCTATTTGAACAAATTTAACTTTTTTATTGATATTTTTTAACGAATCTATCAGAGTAGCTTTAAATGCTTCGAATGTTTCTGTCTTCTGTAAAGGCCTAGCGACTGATGGTCTTTGGAAAAAATTTACTAGGTCGGCAATAGTTTTTAAAAAATTGTGCTCTTTTTTCGACACCAACAGCAAAGCGACAATGCATACTACATGTTCTCCCGTACTTGAGAAACCATACCTTATTCCACTTTTGGACCATCCAATGCATATTTCATAGGAAGATGAAAAGTCTGAACACAAATAGGAGACGGCAATCCTATTGCCTATATAGGACGTATTTTCATTTTCCTTGGCCTCCAATTTCGAAACAATTTCATCAATACCTCCCTTAAGACTACTAGTCGACAATATTTCGCCCATAGCACCTTTAAAAGATGAACTAGATAATTCTACAATAGAATCATAGTTAAAATAGCGACCCAAGATCATTTTATGTAACCTGCCTAGCAGTGAACAGAATTTCTTAAAAATTTAAAGACAAATATATCAAACAATTCTTGCGGTACCAAAATTATGATATGTTGGCACAAACACAGAAATTCAACAGCTGCGGCTGGAGCCAAGCCTCATAAAAAGAGGACGACGTGACCCGTTTAAGAGTTCACAGGACGGCGGCAAGCCTGAATTTTTATGGAATTTATGAACCCTGTGTGAGCCATGAGCCAAGAGAAACGGCTGATAAAAATGTATACACAGATGTTAACCAGGTATTGTCTGCTCATGTCGTATCAGCTTAGCGGATTAGGTGTATGGTTTTGTTAAACTCATGCCCATTGGCATCTTTTAAGGATAATTTGGCAACTCCTTCTTTCTTGTTAAACGAAGAAAGTTTACAGGTTGCTTCCCCCATTGACACACTGTCACCGATATTATAAAAAACATATTCATTACCGTTGAAATCTTTTATGACAAGTAAATATTCATTATCCAAAAACTTCTGTTCGCTGGTCAAAACGATTTCCTTTTTGGAAATATCATCACCGATCGTGACCACAGGAAATTCATAGTAGACACCATCTTTTTCATACCCTTGCACATCAAACCCAATCACCCGTATTTTTAGCTCTGCATTTTTATCCCCAACAACACATTCGCCATATTTTCCCGTTTCAATATCCTTAAACATGATAACGGTTTTACTATCATTTTTGGATTGCGAATATCCCTCCACCTTTATCCGATAAGGCTTACTTCTAACCTCAGATAGATATAGTGGAAAAGTATCATCAACCATGAGAACATCATAGGTTTTAACTATTGTTTTGCCGCTTTCGCTATACACGGATGGACATGTAAATAAATCAAACTCAATGGGAGATTTATCTTTTTTCAAGCTTCGCATCCAGGAAAAATCCTTTTTTGTAAAAGATAAAAATGTTACCTCCTCCTCCGTCTTTTTGTGGTCTTCAATGTCCAACTGCATTTTTAAATGGGTTTCACTTTTTTTCAGAGAAATAACAACCCATGAGCTACCAAGGATCAAAAAAACTACCAACATTAAACAAAACTTTTTACCATTAGACACGGAGTTATTATACAAAAACTTTTATCCTTTTCCTAGAATTTTTTGTTTTTTTGAAATAAACCACGTTGATATTATTTTTTTATTTGAAATTTTTGCTTGCGAATTTCATTTTTACATGTTCTTTTTTTAGGAAAAGGAGATTTTATGAAAAACAATATTATCGGTATTTTTGGAAATGGAGGCGGGTGTGTCTCGGTAAGGCAAGGTTTTTTCAAAGGCAGAGTAATAACTTACCTTGGGGGAAATTCTTTCGGATCGCATCTTGGCAAAACATTAAAGCACCTAATCAACGTATTAGCTGTGTCGGAGGTAATATATGCCGTTTTTCACAAAACTCCTGAAGAAGTTCGAGCCGAAGCAATGGATGCAGGTAGACGTCAACAGAAAAACAAACTAAGAGAGGTAGTCTGCTAATTTGATTTTTCATGGCTGGAGAATCGAAAGGAAAGCAGGATAGTTCTCAAATCTCTTTCGCCATGGGAAAATTTAGGGATAGGTAAATAGAGTTTTGTAAATCCCATATTCGAAAGAATCTTTTTGAGTTTTTAGTTGACTGGTTTACGCTAAAAACGCAATGGGTTGGTTTTTATTCAAGTAACTGCGCAAGATTGCAAGTTTAGATCATAGGATAGGGTAATGGCGTGTTTCAGCTTCGCCTGGATTTTTCCAGTGCTATCAAAATTAGGGAAATGTCGACGGGCGTGATACCGCTAATTCTTGAAGCTTGCCCGAGGTTTTGCGGATGATAAAGTTGTAACTTTTGTCGACTCTCATTGCTCAAACTTTTCACATTTCCGTAGTTAAACGCGGGAGGAATTTTAACATGTTCCAGCTCGGAAAACTTTTCTATGGCTCTTCGTTCACGCTCGCGGTAGCCCGCATAGCTAATTCTATAAATCACCTCATCTTGTACGGACTGAGTTTCATCGTAAAAATCATTTGGGAAAACAATGTTATCCCGATTTCGCGCTTGTACGAGCCAATCCCCTATGGTCTTGGTTTCAAATTTTTCGGAGTGTAAACGCATTATCCAGAAATTTATTTTATCTGCTTTTTCGTGGGTTCGTCGGATTCTAGTTCCATCGATTAATTTAAATTTTTCTGCAAAATCCAGCAGCCTGACATCGGCACTCCCATGGTTTAATAACAATCTGTGTTCTGCCCTACTCGTAAACATTCTGTAGGGCTCAAATGTTCCTTTTGTCACCAAATCATCGATCAATACACCTATGTAGGCATCATGACGCCCCAACACCATCATGTCCTGTCCCAATGATTTTCTTCCGGCATTAACCCCTGCCACAAGTCCCTGTCCCGCCGCTTCTTCATATCCTGACGTACCATTAATCTGACCGGCAAAGAACAAATTTTCTACTATCTTCGAATGTAGGGTGGCATCGATTTGCGTTGGTGGAGCAAAATCATACTCCACGGCATAGGCCGGGCGCAACATTCTTGCGTTTCTCAATGCCGGAATACTTTTTAATACCTCCAGTTGCACGTCCAGTGGCATACTGGACGATAAACCGTTGATATACCACTCGTCGGAATGATACCCCTCCGGTTCTAAAAACAATCGATGTTCATCGTGGGCAGGAAATTTTACGCACTTATCTTCAATGCTTGGACAATATCTCGGACCGATACCTTCGATTTCTCCAGAGTAGAGGGGTGAACGGGAAATATTGCGCAAAATTATTTCTTTCGTGGCAGAAGTAGTATGGGTAATCCAACAGGACTTCTGACCGTGAAAATTCGGACCGAGGATGGCACAGTTTTTTATGTCCCCGGTAAATTTTGTATCAAACATTTCGTCGAATGTTTCCTGGTCCCGGGTATCGTAGAAAGCAAATAGGCATGGGGAAGCATCCCCACGTTGTTCTTCGCAGGCGTAAAAGTCTATCGACGTCCCTAAAATTCGCGGGGGGGTCCCCGTTTTCATTCTATCAATTTTAATACCATAGGTGGACAGGCTATTCGACAGGTATTGAGTAGAAAAATCTCCCAGCCGCCCTCCTAGGATTTTATTCCTACCTATGTGTATCACCCCATGTAAAAATGTCCCATTGGTCAGTACAACCGTTGTGGAAAATATCTCCATGCCGATGTCAGTGTAAACTCCCATTACCCTATCATCTTCCACGATTATCCCAGTGACAATTGCCTGAAAAATTGACAAATTGTTTGGCACTTGGGTGAGAACCTGTTTCATCCGCAGGGAATACATATCTTTGTCGCACTGGGCACGGGGTCCCTGTACTGCAGATCCCTTGGAACGATTTAGAAGTCGAAATTGGATGGCGGTTGCATCCGCGTTCATTGCCATTTCACCTCCCAAAGCATCAATTTCACGCACCATATTACCTTTTGCTAATCCCCCAATGGCAGGATTGCAACTCATCTTCGCAATCGTATCAATATTCCCTGTCACCAATAATGTTTTTGACCCAACTCTGGATGCGGCAAGGGCCGCTTCACACCCAGCATGTCCTCCTCCACAGACGATGGTGTCGAAGTCTTTAAAAATTTTCATGGAATATTTTTTCCCAACTTTTAACAAAAATGCGAGGAAAAGTTTTAACCTCCTTCGAAATGGGTCCAAAGCTTGAATTATTTTCCGTTTATTTCGCCTGAAGCCTAGTTTTCACGCGACAATTCTCGGGATAAATCTCAGAAAAAACTTGACAAAATATCCCATTTCTAGTCCTTTTAAGGCATAGAATATTTATTCATGTGGCATAAATTGATTTAGTCAAAATCTTAATTTGCAAAAACTGATGAAGGACATCATGGAAAAAAAAGACATAGACAGTTTAATCGAAGGAAATTTCCTGTTGGAGAAGTCTCGGTGCGACCTCGAAAAGATGGCACGTGGAGTCTATTGCTTACATGGATCTTTCGGAATTGGGCAATTGAAAGGGTATGATGCGGAAAAGAAGCGACTTATCATTGTTTTTGGAGATGGCAACAATGAACCTCGCCTAATGGATCCGGTTTTCTGCATAAAAAAATTGGAGATTTTACAGGACGATCATTTGCTGGTTAAATTCCACAACGATCCAACGGAAATTCGTCAAAAGATGAAAAAATCATCGATCGCGTTGGTAATGGAATATCTAGAAAAAACGCCAAACCATAAAGCTTCCCTAGGCGATATCGAAAAAACTTTCGGCAGAATAGTAGAAGAAAAAATTTTCAAGAGGTGGTGGAATGTTACTAGAAAACTGGTAGCCAAGGAACCAAAATTGACGCTGACGGAAGGCAATGTGACCTATCTGGAACTCTGCGATGAGCCTGTCCCGGAAGAAGATCAGTTGATGCGACAGCTTGAGTCCACACGCGATGTATATCAGAAAATAACCATTGCGGAAAAATTTTTGCTATTGCTAAAGGCGAACGAGTCTTTGAAAGATTTTGGCATAAAAATCGTAGAGTGTTTGTCTGAAATGTGTTCGTCCAAGGTCAAAAAAATTGCCGCCGCTGACAAATTTCGGGCATGTGTCATCAGGGACGAATTGGCGAAACTATCCGGCATCAACATTGATTCATTGAGCCCAAAGTTAGAAACCCTCGTCAGCGAATATTCGAACCTGACAAGAGTCTGCGATAATTTACAACCGAATTACTATGTCACTTTTTTGGAGTTAGTGACACGTGTGTTCCCGGATGAATGGGAAAAATTGTGTTTCAATATTTTAAAAAATTGCAACGAAAGGTTGACCAACGAGTGTATCATTTATCTCAAAGACAATTCCTGTGCAGATTCTCTCCGGACAACGCTCGTAAAATGGCTAAAAGAGAAAAGTTTGCGGGCAGTCCTTTTGCAGTGGATTATAAAAAATCGCCATGCCAAAAAGTTCGAAGAAGTATTTTCGACGGAACTGATGTCTTATGAACTACTGCAGGCGATATTTTGGGCAATCGACAACGAAGCATTGATGTCAGCTGGCAAATTAAGGAAAATCCCACTGGTAGAATTGTTGAACAATGACAGAACATTAATCCGTGATCTATTGTCAAATGCTACGGAAGAAATAGCAAGCGACTTGGCCCAAACTTTACTCATCAACCAAGGAATTGATAACCTTTCAAAAAAATCCCTTTTGGCACGATTTATCACCATATTTCCTGGGCTTCAAGAACTTGTTTCGAGTGCCAATAAAGCAAAATTGCCACAGGATGTTTCCCTAAAGGTCTCCTTGGCTAGCTTGGAAAACAAACGTAAGGAATATGATCTGCTAATTAAAGAGAAAATACCGACCAATAAAAAAGCCATTGAACTTGCCCGTGAACATGGAGACTTGAGCGAAAATTCCGAATATAAGATGGCGAGGCAGGACCAAGATACCCTACTCTCTAGGAAAGCCCAATTGGAAGAAGAGTTAAAAATGGCCCATGTTATCGATTTTGTCAACATTGACACATCAATGGTTTCCATTGGATCCGTTGTAAAAATTCGTCAAATGGATTCGGGGGAAACTGCCGAATACACTATTTTGGGGGCGTGGGATAGTGATCCTTCCAAAAATGTCATTTCGTACAAAACAAGCATGGCCCAATCATTGCTCGGGAAAAAAGAAAAAGAAATTATTGAAACCATTTCCGAAGATCACAAAGAAATATGGCAAATCGAATCGATCAACGCCTATACGGGACTCTAAAGCGTGTCGTTAAATGGAGTGATCGGCAGAGAGAAAATGCTCTACGAGGAAAAGAGTGATTGAGGGTATACCTTCCAGTTCAGGTAGCAAAATTTGATTTTACACACTTACTTTTACGCCTTGAAAGGTACCAATACACGTAGGTAGGAACCCATTAAAATCATATTGACAAAAGATATTTAAATTGTAACATTTTTTACATTATGGGAAATAAGATGAAAGTAGGTGGTAAAAATTTGGTCACGCAAGGGATACAAAGCGATCAGAAAAAGAAGAGAAGACAATTTGAAAATAAGAATTTGCACCTTGTTCCGAAAATTCAGACACAATCGGGTTCAAAAATTCCAACCCGGGGTTCATCCATCTCGAAGATACTCAAGGAAAGTCACACAGCTAAACCCGCGAGTCATTTACCTGGTAGTTTATTCGGTAGTATATTGAATTGTCTTAGAATGTTGCTAAAATATTTCAACATAGTTTTATCCCAACCTTTCATAATCAAAGTATTGCAAGGCGGAATCAATAAAGCATTTTTTGGCAAAACCGACGGCATAAATAGCAAGTCGTGGGCTGAAGCACGCACTAGACTAACGAATATGACTCTGGGGAAAGCCCGTGGGATTTGGCAAACGATTGCAAATGAGATAGCGATGGATTGTTTCGATGCTACCGGCAATGTTAATGTCAAGAGGATCCAAGTATGGATGGCGTTTCTCGGAAATGCAGGAAATTTCAAAAAAGAACCGTTTTGTCGCATTCCCCACGCGGAACTCATGCGTTCCCAGATGCATAGGGTCTGAGAAAGCCTCGTTTCTCATTAAAACGGAGCCAGGGACCTATTCCACACAGCCACCGGGATCACCGTTGGGCAGAATGAACAATCCATTCTGACTACCATGTCGCAAGGCAGGCAGCCATCTTTGAAATCCGGAGAAGCCATACTGGCATCCCTGTTCGCTCCCCACAGGCAATTGTGCTTGCCGACATGCACGATAAATTCCATTATCAACGAAGAAATCCGAAATCATCCGGAGCGATTGATATAAATGTATATACAGATGTTGAACAGTAATCAGTTCACCCTTCCGAGCGGATATGCATTCAAACAGCAACCAATAGTAAATGGTTCCATCACCGTTGATTGAAAAAATGGTGGAATGGGGAAAGATACAGTATTTGAGGATATTAGGAGTGGTGATCTCACTAAAATTGTCATACGAAAGGTAATATGGCGAAAAGAAGGGATAGAATATCTCGAATCGACGGATGAAGCAAAAAAGTATAAGCTTAAAATGTTGGTACATAACATGAACGACCTGTTGTTTGCCCATCTTTTCCAAGCGTCTAATTTCGGAAATGGAAAAATAAATGGCGATAAAACCTATGGCACCATGGAGAGTTATGCTGGGCATATGGAACACACCAAAGTATTTCCATGGAAAATGCAAATAGATAATTCAAATTTTCTAAACGTAATAGCAGCATTAAAAGAACAAGCCGAAAAACAACGGCAACTTGGGCACCAATACATGCGTGTGGCGACAACGTCAATCAAAGGAGTAACCGTTGGTGGATTTATTCATTCGGGTCATGCGGAGAACATTGACATCGATGCCCTACTGGCCCTCAATCCGGAAAATATGGAAACTGGGAAGGCCTATGCCATTGGTGACCGCAATTGGGCTGCTAATGATATTTTACAGGATATTCCTCGCCTGGCGGTCAGAAAAGTGAATGATGCTCCTCCGACCTATGAATTTGGAACTTTGCATGGATCCCGATTCGAAAAGAACGCCATATCATACTTGGAGATTGATAGCACCGATGTCCATGTCCGCGATGCACAGTATTGGGAACAATTTAGGCCCTAGGAAATCTGCATTGGCCCCTAAAGTTTTCAGGTTGTCCAGCTTGCCAGCATCGTACAACTGCTGTAAAAAGACCTATCCCATACCTTCTATTGGCCAGACCTATGACAAAATCTCTGGCTGCAGGGCCATCTAAATCTGGTAGCTTATTGCGCAACAGCTCTAAACAATCTTTCCAATTGTCTCCAGCCCTGGTCAGGTCTAGGACAAAATTTTGGGCTGCAGTGACCGCTCAAGGTGTCAGTTTTTCACAATCAAAGTCTTGGTTGAGTAGTTCTGCCAAAACCTTACCCTTACCATCGGGGTCCGATATGGCGTTGATAGCCTCAAAGATTCCGCCTTCATTGACTCCCGCCGCTTGGCAAAATTGTAGCGCAGCTTGTCCATTAGGCAACCGTAACAAGGCATTTGGTTTCCAGTTGTTTTTCCAGGACCTATGTTTTTCAATTAGGCATTTGGTTTCCCATGCTCAAAGTGGACATAATAGCCTCTGGTTTCAACGGATTCTTGAGAATACTGATTCCCATAGAATCAGTCCAGGACCTTTTCTGAGAAAAAAGATCACCGATCGGCGACCGTAACCAGACACTCAATTTCGCGATTG
>JAITIO010000048.1 GCA_031279395.1 Puniceicoccales bacterium
TCACTAAAAAGATTGGGGCTGAAAAAACCCTGGTTCAAAAAAGTGGATATTTTGCCCGCTCTGCCCCTTCAAACCTTTTCGACATTGCTTTGATCAATGATAGTGCCGAAATGGCTATAAAATGTGCCCTCGCGGGAGAATCCGGTGTCATTGGACTCGATGAAAAACATGACAATCAAATGAGTTGCATAGATTTTCAAAGGATAAAAGGAGGAAAACCCTTCGATGTCGCTAAAAATTCTGAATTTGTGAATTTGTTAAAACAAATAGGTCAAATATAAGCATGTTTTCGGATGAAATGTAATGTTTGTTTAGTTATTTGTCTGGTGTGTGCGTTTTAAGCGGTAGATGTTGTTGCATTTTCGGCCCATAGGCGGCTTAAATCTGGTTATCCCGGCGATGACCCTCAGATATATTCCTACAAGGGGAATAGCAGCATGGAGTTTAGGTCGCTATCTAAAAAATTTAGGATGTCAAAATTTCATAGGGACCTACATTCCTTGAAAAAACGTGATCGACAGATAACCATGCAAAGTCTTAATAAATACCAATATAGACGATCCTATTCTCGAAAGGTAGGAATTCCAACGGTGCGAACGGCATGGGAGGAATAGGTTTTATATGGCAACGTATGTCATCGAAGATTTTTCGAATTTTACCAATGGAATGCCACACATCTTTCATGGTCCGGAGGTCATATTTGTCATACCCACCTACGATGACATATGGCCCGTGAAAACAATTCTTTCGCAAAACAGTATCAACCTCCACTCCATAAAATTTTATACGGCCCATGAATTTAGGAAATACCTGGCGGTAGAGTTTGACCTGCCAAAAAAAATTTGCCCAAATAGCATGGTCAGCTTTTGTTTCGACGAAGTGGCCGATGGGATGAACGTCGCTGGTTATACGCAACGCACAATTATTGCGGATAAAAAAGCAACCCTCCAAGCATTCCATGAAACCCTGTGGGCAGGCATACAACATGAAAATATACTAAACAAAGACCTGTGTACATTTTTTGAGAACCTAAAAGAGAAAATTGTTGCCAATGATTTTATTTTGGAGCAGGATGCTGATAGACTATTGCTAGAATCTGCATCTTTTCTAAAAACTCCCATGGATGGGCAAGTAATTTTCTATGGTTTTTTACCCTTTGACAATACCAAAGTATTGATGGAAGTCGCTGCAAAATGTTATGCACAGACGGATGCAATTACCTACGACTTTGGAGATGCGGAGTTTGTTCACCTATGGGTCAATACTCTGGAAAAAATTTTTGGCGAAAGCACATTTTACCTATGCAACGGGGACCATGATTGCAGAAAGAACGTGAAATTTCAAGCCTACGATACGATATGTGATGAAGTCGAAACAACTTTTAATCAAATTCTACAACTTCTATCTCAGGATACTTCGGCAAGGATAGGTGTGTGTTTCAATGATAATCAAACCATTCAACTGCCGATGCTGGTGGACAAACTGGAAGCAGTTGGACTATCCTACTGCGATACCATTGGGCATCCCAAAAAATCAGCAAAACACGAAACAATCCTGTCCCTGTGGGGTGATTGGCAAATTAGAAGAGATATACCAAGTTTTTGCAGATTTTGTGCAGAACTATCGGCGAATAACCTAATCGAACGGGAACAATTTGATAAAATCATTAGTGATTTGCCATTGCTCCAGAGGGGCTGTTTGTCGGACAACTTCGACATTGTATTGGAATTCGCCAACATAAAAAACATTCACTCATTTGACATCGTTGAGCCCTATGATGTGCACGGAATAAAGTTTTCTTTTAAAAACTTTTACCAAAAATTCATGGGGGCATTTGGTGATATTTTACCTCCGGAAATGGTAGAATTTTTGACAGAACAGTCGAATGGTGCCATTGCTGAAAGAATTTTTTTCAAGAGAAATTTGGTCAAATATTTTGTGGCATCGGTTATTCCTAAAACCCAAGATTACACATTGAACCCCCAGGCAAATGTCGTCTTCATCAATATAAATTCCGCCTGCAAACAAGATTTTACGGATATATTTGTTGTCGGGATAACTGCTACAGATTTTGATTTTTCCGGAGAAAACTATTGGCTTTCCACCGCCGTGATTGATAGAATCAACAGTCGTACGACAATCCGCCTAAACTCCGGCGATCCTGTTGTTGAACATGCCCATACTTATTTACTAAGTTCTCAGGAAAAGAAACTTTTGCAACAAACCATATTTGAAATCCTGTGCAAAAAATGTAAACTGACATTGTCCTATGCCACAAAAAATTATTTTAGCGATTCCGTCGAGCAGGAACCGGCAAAAATTTTTACCGAAATATTCCATTTGGTCCATAGGGAATTCTATTCGAAGGATCAAGAGGACCTGCTGCTCAAATCCATTCCTGACACCCTGATTCGCTTTTCAGGTAATAGCCTTAGCGGCGAAGACACTGAAAGTATAGAAAAATGTACGATTTCCTATGCTACGAGGCATGATCTGTCCCAAGGGATACACGACCATTGTTTTGCCATCGACCCGAGCTTAAAACTTTCATGTAGCTCACTGGAATATATACTGCAAAAACCATGTACCGGGTTCTATGATTTTGTTTTAAAACTACCAATGATGCCATGGTACTCAAAACTTTTTAACAAAAAACTTGCACTCGGTTCATTTACCCATGAATTTTTACAAATTTTTGAGGCGAAAAACATTTTCATTCGGAAACATTCTCCGGATGCTTTTCATAGAAACATACGGTTACGCTCCAGTCGTATGAAAAGTATGGTGGCCCGAGCCTGTGCTGCCGCCGATGCAGATGTTCCAGCCGACTTTTCTAGAACCGTAGATTTGGCAACCATTTGGGCCAAACGCCTGGTGGATAAACTGTTTACCATGCCAAATTGGGAATCTTTCCGCAGTGAATATTCACTTCCGTCGGATCTCACGGTTAAAATAAAAGATGTGGAACTTTGCCTATCGGGGCGGTTAGATTTCATCATTAGCAACGGAAATCCGTACGATGCAAACCTTTTTGATGCAGATACGGTGATCATAGATTTCAAGACCGGAAGCAATGTCGAAATGACGGAACGAAATATCAAATGGCACATGGAGCGATATTTCGGACTGCAACTTTTGCTCTATGGCATTGCCTTAAAAACTTTGGGGTTCAAAACCGTTGGAATCTTAATACTGAAACCTGACAGTAGCATCGCAAATACCCCTATTGACGTCAATTGTATCCTGGAACAGCTTCCCGAGTTGATGGAAAAATTATCCCAAACAATTCGTACGGGCCTTATCGAACGTCAAATTCTGGGAAAAATCTTTCGACAATTTGTCATCAAAGACGTTCCTCTCGCCACGACAGATTTATATTAGGCTGTACTAAATTTATTGCAATTTTTACCCTTTACTTAGATTATTAGGTCATGAATCAGAAGTTCGTTTTAGATTTTGAAAAACCGATTTACAATCTTGCTAATCAACTGGAAATCTTAAATGAACGTGCGGCGGTTTCCGATGTCGATTTTTCTGAAGAAATCGCATCTCTTAAAAAAAAAATAGAGGAAACCAAAAAAAAAATATATGCCGATTTGAATCCATGGCAGAGAGTACAAATTGCCCGACATCCTCAGAGACCATACTCATTGGACTATATCGATAGAATATTTTTGAACTTCCAAGAGTTACACGGCGATAGGTTATATGCCGATGACAATTCCATGGTTTGTGGAATGGCTACCTGCGACGGCATGTCGATCATGGTCATTGCTCAGCAAAAGGGAAGGTCGATCAAGGAAAACATACGGCGGAACTTTGGTATGCAAAAGCCGGAAGGTTATCGAAAAGCGTTGCGCCTAATGAAGTTGGCGGAAAAATTCAACATGCCAATAGTGACGCTTGTCGATACTCCCGGAGCATTCCCCGGCATTGAATCTGAGGAAAGGCATGTGGCGGAATCGATTGCCGTGAATTTGCTGGAGATGTCGTCGATCGAAACCCCCATAATTTCTGTGTTCATCGGCGAAGGAGGTTCGGGCGGGGCCCTAGGAATAGCGGTGGCGGATAGGGTACTCATTCTTGAAAATGCCTACTACTCTGTTATTTCCCCCGAAGGGTGTGCTGCCATCCTTTGGAATGATAAAGTAAAAGCTCCCGATGCGGCAAAGGCCTTGCAGCTGTCCCCAAAAAAGCTTGTAGAGTTTGGTATAGCGGATGAAATAATATACGAGCCACTCGGCGGTGCCCATAACGACTGCGATTTTACGGCAAATGTCGTTAAGAGTGCGATCCTGAAGCATTTTCAAAAATTATTAAAACTCGACAAAAAAAGCCTGCTGGACGCAAGATATCAAAAATTTCGTAGGATGGGAATATTTGGTACGAATAAAAATATTATTGCGGCCTAAATAAAACTCCTAAAGCTTGACCGTTCGATGGCCATACTTTCGAGGGATTTTTATGCTCGCGACACTTTGATTGTTGCCCGTGAGCTACTCGGCCAAGTGCTTTGCCGATCCATTGGAAATGTTGTCCTTCAAGGTTATATCGTCGAAACCGAAGCTTATACCCAGGAAGATCCTGCATCCCACGCTTTCCGTGGATGTACCCCACGAACCGAAGCAATGTTTCAACGGCCTGGGACCGTCTACGTCTATTTCATCTATGGCATGTACCATTGTTTGAATATCGTTACCGACAGGGAAAATTATGGCAGTGCTGTTCTAATTCGTGCATTGGAAGGGATTAATGGTCTATCGGGGACAAATGGTCCCGGGAAATTATGCCGCACAATGGGCGTCGACCTCCATTGCAATGGGCAGGATTTAACCCGCCGAGAAGGGAATATCTGGATAGAACGAGCTGCTTCTGTTTTGCCGGAAAACATTGTGCAAACGACCAGGGTGGGTACTCGTCGAGCAGCAAACTATCCCTGGCGTTTTCATATGCGAAATAACAAGTTTGTGTCTACTTTTTTAGTTTCCCGACCATAATTTTTCAAACAATCATAAATAAATCCTCAGACGATGAAGCAAAATGCAATTTTTCATGAAACAAACATTGGCCCATTGACAATAACGGCCGAAAATGATCACATAATCGGCATTGATTTTGGGGTAATTTCTCCGGCAAATCATGTGAATATTCCCGTTATCCATGAAGCTTTTCGGCAGCTCTCCGAATACTTCACTGGGAAGAGAAAAATTTTTAACCTTCCATTGAATCTTTCGGGGACAAATTTTCAAAAATCCGCTTGGGAAGCCTTGCTAAAAATCCCATATGGTCAGACAATAACCTATGGAGACATAGCGAGAATGATGTGTAAAAGAAAAGCGTACAGGGCGGTGGGAATGGCCTGCCATGGAAATCCAATTTCCATAGTAATTCCTTGCCATAGAATTATCGGGGCAAGGGGGAACCTCACCGGTTATGGTGGAGGCATTGACATCAAAGCATGGCTCCTAGAATTGGAAGCGAAGCATACCCATGGTTTACAAATTTAATGCGGTTCTATTTTCTGGCATGAAAATTCTGGTGTGAAAAACTCTGCTCATGTCGGCGATTGCATATCTTTTGACGGATAGGGTATGCCGACTGGTTTCGAGAGGGACTGAGACAACGCGGGGTGGAGCCGTGCATTCCTTCGCTCTACCACCGTAGAGTCCAGTTGCTCTACGACGTAGATCTGCATAAGTGGTGCCACAAAATTGAAAATGTGTTCGGTAGATTGAAGGATTGGTACTCTATCTCCACCCGCTACAACCGCTGTGCTCACACCTTCTTCTCTTCCATCCCTATCGCCTCGTTCTTTCTTCCTTTATTTAAATTTATGAGTCCTGTCTCTGGATCAAATTTTCAGGGTTTAACCTTTGCAAATCGGTTGGAATAAATAGCCCATCCCGCCGGATTAGTTCTCCGTCGAAGTATATTTCACCGCCACCACATTCTTTGCGTTGGATACAAACCAGATCCCAATGTATTTGCGAACGGTTGCCATTGTCGGCCTCTTCATAGGCTTGGCCAGGGGTGAAATGGAAAGATCCTGCAATTTTTTCATCGAATAAAATATCACATACTGGATTTAGAATATGCGGGTTGAGCCCAAATGCAAACTCGCCGACATAGCGGCTTCCTTCATCGGCGTCTAAAATTTTGTTCATGGTATTCGTTTTATTTCCAGCATCCCCTGCGATAATTTTGCCATCCCTAAATTCTAGGCGAATGTTTTCGAAGGGAATCCCCTGGTAGACCGTTG
>JAITIO010000052.1 GCA_031279395.1 Puniceicoccales bacterium
GCTAATTCACAAATTGGCGAGCAATGGGTTTGCCTATATGCTACTGAGTTTGGACGAAAATTCAAAGGATGGCATAGCATTTCCCAGACAGGACTCACTTTCAGAAAAAGTAATAAAAAATGTCTCATTTGGGGAACAATTACAAAGTGATTTCCAAGAAATTTGTGGGTTTTTAAGTGACAACGCCCAAGGAAAGATTGCTCAATCAAAATATGCCAAACGGTTCCCATTTTTAGAACACTGCCATCTACCTACCAATGGGAATTTTGTGCAAAAGGCAGAAGCTATGTTTTCATGGTTACAAACTTCAGGCAATGTCAACATTTTTGATAATCTTGAGATGCAAAGAATGTTTTGCAAATTGCTGTGTGGAGATGCGAATAACCCCCAAGCGTTGGTTGGAGCCCTAAAAGATAGGGCAACGCGTGAACAATTTGTGCACATCGTAAACCAATTTTTTAAAACAGCCATTGAAGACTTGCCAAGTCCGGTCAAAACGGAGGCAGACATGCAAAAGTATAAATTTTATGCATCGCTCCATATTCAACTGAACGAGACGATAAAAAAAGCCGGAGGACCCGAGCTCGAAAAGGGCGTTTTTGACAAACAAATTTCGCCAGATAGCACAGTAAACGAAGGACTAAATTTTGCCTGTGTTTTATGCAAAAAAATGATCAATGTAGAGAAATTAACAGCCGATGAAATACTAAAATGTACAGACCAAAAGATGATGATTTGGCCAGAAATGGCAGGGGCAAACGATACGCTTCTTGAGCGAGATCCAGAAGATTCTTCAGGAATAAAGAACATGTTTGAAAAAGCCACATTGGAAGTTTTGAGAAATTTCATAATTGACCAAGTGAACAAATTAGAGGAAAACGATTTTCAAGAAATTGGGCGGGAATATTCAAAACAACCGAGATACGAAGATCACCAAGTGACGGTTGACGTTGATAGTAAACTTATAACAATCAAGGATAGGGATAACAAAACCAAAGTCTGTATCGATCTTAACAATTTTGTATGCCTGATCGACGGGAAATATCCGGAGGAATATGTAAAGGAAAAGAAGGAGGAACATCTCATATTGGCCAAACTTGGCATTGACGGCACCAATATCCATTCCAGGGTAAAAGTAGATGATAACATCAGCACCGTGGATGGAAAAATAATCATAGATAATCGTACCAACAAAGTGACAATGGATGATAAAGTTTTAGTAACACCCAAACCACTTCCTCCTAATGAAAACTCAACAGTAATAGATTTAATACTTTCTCGCTTTTTGCCATTTGCCGAAGAAACAGATACAGTATGTAAAAAAATCTATTTCTATGATCCAATGTCCCTGAATGAATCAGTATTTGTACTGGAAGACGGAAAATTACATACTTCAAATAGCGAATATGAGTATAAATTTCCCCTAATAAAAGTGTGTCGCGGAAGCCCTGATGCTTTCTGTAATCCACTCTTGCAAAGTCTTTCTTGTAATGGTGAAACTAAGACTAACGTCTTTGAGACAACCGATGATTCTGGGAATGTTCTTTCCCTCATGATGCCCGATGTGCATTATAATAATCAGGTGCTACAATTCAACCGAGGAGAGGATAATGAACTACATCTGGCAAGCAATGAACAATATGTTTTATCAAAACATCCAGAGCCCAATCCGTTAGGTTTTAGCGGGTTAAATTATATTTGTTTACGGTCAAAGGAAAATCCGAGCGACTATAAGTTTATCCTAATAAACAATAAAAACCTTATCGATTCTTCGTCCATCGACAATAGGGTAAGACAAGAAATACCTATTCTTAGACAGGATGTTTTGGAAATTGGGTTTAATCCTATTACCGGCTTTGAACTATCTTCCAGCAACTATCAAGCAACGGGAATAATACTGGCTAGGAATTTATTTAATTTGAGTAAAAACGAATGTGCCCTAGATATTTTAAATAAGATAAATATGCGGGAGGTGGTTGCCGGGAGAAACAGTGCACTTTTATCACTTGTTTTTCGTCCGCTCATTACGGATACGTCAAAAGGGAGCGTGCTTAAAATAAAAAGCAATCAAACACTTGAACAAAACCTGGTCACTTTTAAAATTATAACTCTATTATTCGAATTGGATCCTTATAATTTTCGTAACCTTCTATTGGCTAAAGACGAAAATGGCACCATTAACACTGGAGATAGTTTCGAGCTAATTATGCAAATAAGTTCTCTGTACCAATCGTTTGTGGATGCTAAGGAAAATTCGATGATAGAGGTCAATATTTCCAAGGAAAATGAGTCGACTATTATGGAAGAAATTATGAGAGCAATGTGGCTTGCAATGCCTCCCAATATACTAACATTGCTGCGTTGTATACCTGAAGGAGTAGTACTGAATCGATTCCTGGAATATGGGTTATTGAAATTGTTTGAGCAAAATCATCAAGCAAGCACGCAAGAATTTGGAACTCAAACCGACGTGAAATATCTTACCAAAGTTAAGACGGACGCAATAGATCACGAAATAATACATTATCAGCCGGGCGGAACACGCTCCTTTAAAAAAGCCAGTGAGTTTTCATCCGTATTTCCCACAAGAAAGACGGAGATGGTGGCAAAGCTTAGGCGAGAAGCACGGGAGACAGCCCTGTTGCAATTATCATCCAGCATCGAGCGGAGGAAAATTTTCTTAGTCAAATGCTGCAGAAAAGATAATGATATCTACGCAGATACAGACTTAAGCGAGCAGCAGAAGAGAGATTACATAGCATTTAGAAAAGCGATGGACTTTCCTCAATTCACCGATGATGTCATCATAAACAGTGTGCAAGAAGTGTTCATTTCTGAAATAGAAGGTTTTCTCAGCAATCAATCTACGGATCGTAAACATTCGAAAGCTTTAAACATAGAGTCTGTGGTTAGAAAATCAATTTTGGATGAAATACTGCAACCTGTCAAAGCACCGCAAATTGATGCCCAACATTCTATCAAAGGAACGGATTTATGTACTAAATACAAAATTGACATCCTATTAGATGTTGTTCAGTGGGATGAAAGAGTAATCCAATCCAATGAAGCTTTGACCAAAAATGATAAGCAACTAATTTTAGCATTTAAGAAAAAACATGCAAACACGATCAACAATCCAGAATTTAAGGCAGGGCATGAATCAGAGTTGCTCGATTTAGCCAATGCAATTAGCGGCCAAAATAGAGCATTTTCATCGAGTAATAGGAAAGAAATTACTCAATACAACAGTACGGCAGAAGAAGAATTGGGCAGGTACAACGAAGAAATGTCCCTGGCAGGATCCCAAGACCTAAGAGCAAGGGCACTTGGTGAGTTGTATGAAATCAAAGCTGAAAGTTTTTTAAAAACCGAAGGTGAAGAAAAATCTTTAATAGAATCAACGATTGATAGTATAGCTAACCAGATTGAAACGGCAAAAATAGAAGAGACTGAAAATAGCGAAAGATTAAAAGAAATATTTTCCAACTGCTCCAGAACGATGGCTAGTTTGCGCCAAACGAAATTAGCCAAAACACCCAACTTGAATGATGCAATAAAAGCTTTGGTTTGTGCCCCATCTGATCCGGAAGGTGATTGGTCAAAATCCGTAAAAATTCTCCAGGATATCAATCCAGAATTTACAATTATAGATTGTAAAGAAATCGTTGATCTTGCCAGGCAACAGTTGCAAGCTTCCACGGCCATCAAATCCATGGAACAGCTGAAAACGGCCGTTGAAAATGTACGAGATAAGGGAAAAGCTCTCTTGGATGCAAATCAAGAATTTCCTACCCATGGGGCGACGGATCTTACCCCCGAACAAAAGGATTTTACCTCGGCAAAGGATCAACTGATCGCAGCATATGAAAGCGTAAGGACATATAATCCAAAAACTGAAATGGAGGAGTTGGCCTTCGAGGGTACAGTAGGCTTTCGAGTAAGGGGAGCCCAAGCTAACATTGTTAAAAATGTAACGGCTGAACTTCAGGCAAACGAGGCCAACAATGAACAAACGGGTGTTACATTTCAACTTATGATGGGAGGCGGAAAAACGAGTGTTATTCTTTCCCAGCTGGCTCATATCATAAGCCAACAGCATAGGATACCACTGTTTGTTTGCCACCCATCCCAATATACTTCCATGTCGGGAAATCTAAGATTATTTCAAGAGAGTAGATACTCTCAGGAAGTTATCAGCATCGGTGAAAGCAAATCGGATTTGCAAGATAGTAGCAAACTATTGGGAATATTGAGAAAGCTTAAACGAGCCAAGGATGGGGGAGGATGCCTGGTAATCCAAGCTCCGACCCTTAGAGCTATCAAGTTGGAATTCATAAGAACAAGCCGATTGGCAATAGAAAGTAAAGATCCTGCGGTTATGGTACGGGCGAAGCAGTTGGCAAATATACTATCAGAAATAAAAGAAAATTGTGTACAACTTTTAGATGAAATAGACCTGAATCTGGACATATCAAAGTCAGTAAATTTTCCTAGTGGAGCACGGAAACCACTCGCTAGATCTCAGATCGATGTCATTGCATCGATGCTGGATCTTGTCACGCAAGAACCTGAGTTATATAAAGCATTTTGTGGTGATAAATTTAGGGTTGAAAAAGATGGAAAGATACCTATTGACGTATTTAAGCAAAAAGTTGTCGATGGATGCTTTGATCAGATTCAAAAACTGGACAGTTCGATTAAAAAAGAAGATTTTCAAAAATTCATGCTTGGGACTGGAAAACCAAATGAGGATTTTGAGAAAGCTTGGAAAATGATAAAAAAAAAATATCCAGAGCAAGCGGAGAAAATTGCACTGCAAAACGGTATGCTGTCCATCGTAGATAGCGCTGCGAAAAATGAATATAATCGCCACTACGGTTTTAGGGAGGATGGGGCTGTCATTCCATACCAGGGAGTAGGTACGCCTTCTTCCGGAGAATTTGGTAATGTTTATGAACAAGCGTACTATTTTTTTGCAGCTGTTTTGCACAATGGTATTCAGTTGTCCCAGATGACTTCGCTAGTTGAAAAGTACATTGATGGATCGATATCAGAATCATCGAAGGAACAACTTGAGTCTCTGTGGAACAGTAGCGACCTTGGAAAACTTAGCGACCTCAAGAGGATGTCCGATGCACAACGTAATGCAGCAATCCAGAAGACAACTGAACAATTAAATCAAAATAAAACCTCTCCATATTTTATGTCGTTTGCAAAAATATTGGCCGCGAACGCAGTAAACTATAGTCCCCAATCGCTTGAAGGCGATGCGATATCGATGATAGACATAACCAAAACATCCATTGGATGTACAGGCACTCCTTGGAATAGGCAAACATACCATTCCGCATTTCAGGGAGACAATAAGGCTATCTTAGAGCCGGGGACCGAAGGTAAAATTATACAGAAGTGGCAAAAGGATTTCCGGACGAGAACTTCGAAAATATTAACCCCAGAAGCGGCAACGGTATCCAGCGTTCTAGAAGCACACAAAAAAGCCCACGTTGAAAATTCTGAAAATTTACGTGCTCTGGTAGACGCAGGAGGAATTTTCAAAGACAAAACAAATGAGGAAGTTGCCAGGGATATATTAAAGTATTATAGAGATGATACGAATGTACAATCTGTGGTTTACTTGGGAAAGACGATGACGGGAGAAGAGTCTTTTTTTGTAATGCAACGAAGTGATCCTAGCCACCCGGTTCCGATTCCAAATACTAGCCCCCAAGAAATAGAAAAGGTCGTAGGGAGAGGTAATATCGGTAAAACATTTACATATTTTGACGAATTGAGATGTACGGGATGTGACATACCCTTGGATAAAAATGCCAGAGCCATATTAACCACAAACCCCGATACTACTCCGATCAGAACGGTATTGCAAGGTATCTTGCGTGCAAGGAAATTTCTGGATTCTCAAACGGTAGATCTCTGTGTTTTACAGGATTCAATGCCTTCCGATGTGAATGTGAATACTGATGAACCTGAGAAAATTATGGCAAAAATATGTTCCCGTTGCATAGAAAATCAATCGGCCATGTTGGCGAAACAAACATACAAGTCTTACAGAGCCCAAATATCCAATTGTTTAAAAAGTATACTTTTCGAAAGATTGCATGAAAGTATTAGCAAACATGATGGGGGAAAAATATCAAAAAAAGAACAGAGAATACTGGACCTATGCAATAAATTTATATATTCTTCGTTCGAAGCAAATCCTTTGGAATTGTTTGGTGGATTTACTTCCGAGCAAAAAGCATATGATGCCTTACGAAACTATTACGAAAGTATCTTGGCAAACATTGAGAAAGAAGATAAAAGCATAGCTAAGGAATTTCAGGACCGGGCCGAAAAAATATTAAACCAATCCGAAAAAGTTTTAAACTTCTCAGTCCAGGAAGGTGTGTTCGATGCAGGGACAGAAGTAGAAGCAGAGACGGAAACAGAGATGGAACAAGAGCGGGAACAAGAGCGGGTCACAGAGGATAGTAGCAAAGTTACGGAAGAAACATCTTGGGATATTTTAAACGTGCGGGTTAGCACCGGTAACGATGTTCCTACTACAGCTGAAGCTTCGGTGGAAGTTAACCTCGAAGAAAGCGGTCAGGTAACGGATAATGCACCGCAGGCTCCAAAATCATTGGAAGAACGAACAAAGATGATGATAGATGACTTCCAATCAGTAGACTTTACGGAAGGATCTACATTGAAATCCATATTGGAGAGTCAAGAAGATAATGGAAATACTACAGATTTAGTGGATCAAAGGTTGCAAGCAGTGGCAAAAAAGAATGGCGTTTCCGATAGAGAGCTGTTGCTTGTTTTAAATGAAAGTTATAATAATGAAGAGGGCAGAACAAAAGAAGCGCAATTGGATTTTTCAAAAAGAACCTTATTGAGTAAGTATGTCTCTTCATTGATTGACAAAACCAAAACTAGAATATTGGGAGAGGCTCCTACATTTGCTTCTTTGATTGCCATAGAAGGAACATCATTTCCTCGTATACTGTCTGTCAATGAATGTGTTGCAAGTAAAACCGATCAACTTATTTTTAAAGAAAATGTACAAATTACGGCTAACCTTGCAAACAACGCAGAAGGTGTCAAGTGGATGGATGATTCCCAGAGAAAAGATGCACAATTTGTGCTGGTTTATAAGACCGACGATGAAACATTTAAAACGT
>JAITIO010000020.1 GCA_031279395.1 Puniceicoccales bacterium
TGTAACTCTGGAAGATCTGGCCAATGAAATCGAGCGAAGGGAAAATCAAATTGGCCTTGGGACGAAAATTCTTGCCTGGATAAAATCTTGGTTCGGCGGTGATTCCTACGACGTCGCAATTGCCAGGCAAGCTTTCAGTAAAATTGAATCAAATACGCAACAGACCTTTTTGAAACTGACCTTTCAGGCTGCCATGTCGCCGAATCAAGGTGAAGTGCAATTGAGCAATTGGCGATGAAAAACCATCTGACCCATCGGAATAACAAATTTTCAACACCGTGAATGCTTTACATGACTTTTGTAGCTTTCATTTTGAATTCAAATATTTTGAATTCAAATGTTCCCGTATGTGCTGGATGGCATTACTATTGGCACTCCATTGAGGAGTCGCATTCTTCCCGGAATTTATGAATCATCCGAATAGATGCGACACATTGAAACTTGTGATTCCCTCCGAAGCATAAATAGTTGTGTAGCAACTCTACGCCTGTTTTCAGAATCTGACATGAAATTAAACCCATCATTGATTAGGTTGAGGTCGAAATCCGGAAGAAATTTTAGTATAAATTTCAGGTTCTCTCTGAAAGTAGCTGCATTCTCTGGCGAGTCACCATAAGTACTGATAAAATTTTCACGTTTTTATGTAAGGCTTTTGCATTTTCTGGCAAATCCATATAATCAGAGGCAATATCTAGGAGGATAGATTTGTTTTTAATTTTACTAAAAGCCAGTTTGGCAATTTCGATGTTGTAATTGCCGGAAAAAAGAGTTTTTAGCCAAATGAAAAATCTTTTAAAACGACCAACCCTATATTTCCCTGCATTGATCTCAGCGATTAAAACTGCAAGTTTACGCGACATAGGGGGTGTCCCGATACCACTTAAACTACAGTTGCATATTTGAAATCCAAAATCTTCTCTTAGAGCTTCGACAACTGTTTGATTTAAAGGAGTAATGGGAAACCTCCTGGCAGGACATTGTATTCTAGGGCCCATAGGTACCACAGGGATTGCAAAAACCACAGGGGTCATCCAACGCACCTGTCGATTTGGAGCTTGTTGTGGATTTGCATTCTGGACTTGTACTGTGTTTGCATTCATATATTTTTCCTTTTGTTGTGTACATAACAAACCTTTTCTTTTTTGGTAAAAATGTCAATTTTTTATAAAAACTTTTAAAGTTTTCACTCTACACCGCATCAAAGTAATAGGGATATCCCGAAATCGATGTTGCCGATTTTTAGGATCGCTTTTCTTTTCATATTCCTGAGGTATGCGGGCCCATGTTGCAGCATATATCTATAACTTGGCCCGTATAATCTTGAAGTAATGTGTGGAGAGATTTTTCTGCTACGAGTTGCGGCGATAGCAAAGTTGAGGGAAGTTCCTCTCCAAAATTTGACAGGCGCATTGGCGTAGCCGTCCTTGCCGGGTTCATCATGTTTATGCGAATGCCGTCCGAAATCCACTCCTCCGATAGTGCTTGGCCTAAATTAACGATGGCAGCTTTCGTCGAAGAATAAATGGCATAGGAAGCTCGACCTCGGGTATGGGAACTGGACGTAAAAAATAGCAGTGCTCCCTTGGATCGTTTGAGATAGTCATAGGATGCACGGGCAACATTTATGCACCCAAAGTAATTGGTCTCAACCTCATCACGAATCTCTGCCATGGGTTTGGCATTCAATTTTCCAAGTTTTAAAATTCCCGCACTATTGATGATGAAATTTATACACTTTTCCCTGGAGTAAACTTCCTGTAATACCCGTCGGATGGATGCCATGTCCTGTACATCAACCCCATTGGTCCTGGAAAAGCCGTATGTTTTTGCCCCGTATCGCTGTGCCAAATCGGAAATCGCCTTGCCAATGCCGCTACTACTTCCAAAAATTACCAGCACCCTATTTGCCAGTTGCCTCAGGTCGGCCTCGGGCAAAGACAGATGTTTTATTTGAAATAGCTTGTCGGCAATGAAGAGATCAATGGGATGGGTAATCTTAATATTCCCCTCTTCTCCTTGAATGATATGGATTTCGGCGAGATTGAACGTTTTTACCAACCCACAATCGTCGGTAAATTTTACAGTGGACGAGGCGGCTAGGGAATGGGCACGTTTTATTATGCCTAATTTAAATGCTTGTGGGGTTTGTCCTCTCATAAGCAACTGGCGAGGAGGAATGTCTTCGACTATCATGGCATCGTTAACCTCTATGATTGTGTCAGCCGTTGGGATGGCGACATTTACGGCATCATATTTATCAAGGGCGACGATGCAGTCATTGATTATCCGATCAGAAATCAGGGGACGAACGGCATCGTGGATCAAAACTTTTGCTTCTCCATCGGCAATGGAATTAACACCAATGGAGGAACTCATTCGTCGTGTCTCTCCACCAACCAAAATTTTGCCGATTTTTTTAAAACCATTTTGATCCAGGATTTTTTTGCAAAAATCAACGAATTGACCATGTACGACTATAATTATTTCATCGATGAATCCATTGCGTTCGAAAACCTCGATGGAATGTTCCAAGATTGTCCTGCCGGAGATCTTCAAAAACTGTTTGGGCAAATCACTCCTAAAGCGTTCACCGATACCAGATGCTAGCAATATTGCATAGGTTTTCATGGAATTTTTAACTCTTTCCATAAATGGTCAAATACACGTTTACTGGCAGTTTCATCGGATATCAATTTCAATTTTTCCATCTGCTCCAGCCGCCGGGGAGCCATAAAATCATCTCCATCTATCATTACCTGTGAAAATAATTTTTCTAGTTCGGCATTGCTGTGAATTTGATAGTATGTATTAATGATATCTTTGCCGAAGTCGTTAAAGTCCGCTGTTTGCTCTTTTCTTCTTAGATGAAACACTGGCTTGCCGTTCGGAAAATAGTCTGCCAAAAAAGAAATACAGTCGGTTATCAGGCAATCCGATGTCTTGAACAGATCGAAATAATTTCCTCCCCTGACAATCATTCCATATTTTTCCCATGCGGCATAGTATTCATCGAGTTCCTGTTGTGTCATAATGCCATCTGCAACAACATTTTGATCAAAACTAGGGTGAGGTTTGAGCACCCATGTGGTCTGTGGATATATGCTGGCTAAATTTAAAATAAATTTCCCATTTTGTGAAAATGTTGCCACTCGGTGTTGCGTTGTGAACGTAAAATGCGGAGCATAAATTATTCTTTTTTTAGCCGAGGATGCATCTTTCCAAAAGTCCACATGAGGTATTCCTTTGGAAAAATATTTATCCAAATGCAAGCTACCGGAACTTACGCAATTGTCGGCTTTAAACCTGTCTTTATAGGATTCTAAGTGCCATGACGATTCCACGAAATATTTCCACAAAAACCGATGAAATAATTCCAAATAGTCATATTCACTGTGGAACATGTGGAAACAGTAAGGCGTATAGCATGTTAGGGCAAAAATGGCAACTCTGTTTATGCTCTGAAGGCGTTCAACACCCCATGGTTGTTCGTAGAAAATGATATCGGGGCTGAAAATTTTTAAATCCAAAAATTTATTGTCCCTACTATCGTAGGCACATTCCACATGCATACCAGCGTTTTTAAAAAATAAAAGGGTTGCGTTAAATTCTTCGGTGGTGTCATAACATGTTATTCTTTTTGTCACCAATATCAACGGTTCGAAATGATTACTATTTTTAAACAAATTGTAGAGAGTATCGCAGTGCCATTTCGATGCTTCATTTACCAAAAATGCAACGTGTATTTTCCGATGTTGTACAGCCTTTTGCAAATCTCGTAGATGTTGTGCATAGAGATTTTCTATTGTTTTTCTAGCTTTGATAAAGCTGAGACGCTTGATCCACGGAATGTGATTTATTTTTTCAAACATTCTAACTTTTTCCGCATTTTTTTTCCTTTGGATAAAAAATTGACGGATATTTTTATATAATTTTTGCAAAAAATTACTGCGTTCGCCTGTTTTTTCTATGCCTTTTAAAATATCATCAACCGTCCGCTTTTTCATATAAAAACAAAATAAAAATAAAATGAAAAAATAATGCTTCTCAAATAATTATTCTGCCCAGTATATTCTGCAGGAAAGAGGGGGTAAAATCAGCCTATTGTCCTCAATTTTATCGAAAATCATCCGGTCATCATGGAAAAATTGCTCCTCATCGGCCAGTGTTGTGCATCGTTGTAGATTCATTCCCTTAAAATCTATGGTGGTTTCGATAGGGTGTGGGTTTACGGCGAAAATCAGTTGGCCATTTCCAAACGTATTATCCGCGTTATACACAAGTGCACATGCGGAATTTGTGGTCGATGGCAAAAAACGAAAATATGTCTTGTTTGGAACCTGGAAAAGGCGCAAAATCGCACCGCGTTTAGACAATCTAAGCTTTATTAAATTTTTAAAATAGTCGTGGGTGGAGCGATGGACGTCCAATAATTTATAGTCGAGAGCATTCAGATCTCCCCGATTATAGGTATTGCTTACCCCATGTTTGGAAAACAAAAAATCTTGCCCCGCCGTTACCATTGGGATGCCGACTGACATCATAAGTATTGCGAAAGCCAATCGTGTGCGCCGCAGATCATTATCTGTCGGCGCACTACCGTTATGATGCGGATTTTCTGTTATGTTATCCACCCAGCCCCGGTCATCATGTGAAGCCACATAATTTACACTCTGACTGGGAAATGTTGATCGAAAATCTAGACTGCCACATAGAAAATATCTTAAACCATCCGAATTTCCGTTTCCACACACATAATTTTTCACAAATTCTCTATACTCATCATTCCAAACGGAATATGGAAGATGCCGCATAGAAACTCCGATATTGCTACGAAAACTCCATGGTTCTGCTATTAGAATAATTGATTTTTTCACACGTTTCAATCTTTTTTGTAAAATATTTAAAAATTCCATACCCAATAGCTCAGCCAGATCAAACCTAAAACCATCGACATCGTAGGTTCTGATTAGGTGTTCTAGGCTATCTATTATTAGCCTGCGTGCCATTGGATTTTCCGTTCGGAAATCGTTACCACAACCGCTAAAATTTAAAAATTCCCCATTTTTGCCATGCCTAAAGTAATATTCCCCATCGATATTTTGTAGATGGTTCGAATCCCCAAAGTGGTTATATACCACGTCCAAAATAACGGCAATACCAGCTTCATGGAAACTGCGTACCATTCCCTTTAAATCTCTAATCTGCGTAGCATTAGCGGCATCATCGGCATAGGCGCTCGATGGGCAAAACCAATTGGCTGGCATATATCCCCAATGATATTCCTCCTTCGAAGAATAATCAAATTCCTGTATGGGTTGCAATTCCACACAATTTATCCCCAGTTCACGCAAATAACAATTTTTATCGGCTAAATATTTTGTCAGCCCAGAGAAATTTAACCTTTCTTCGGCAGATAAATCCATGGGAACTCGTGCGAGTAAATCTCGCAAATGGGCCTCTAAAATTACCAAATCCTTGGGATCAGGAGTTATAAAATCATCTTCCGATGTTTCGATAGATCCGTGAGATACAACAATACCAGGTCCTTTACTCGATAAGGCTGCTTTGGCATAGGGATCAAGAATCATGGGAGAATTTTCCCAGTTATCGTTTTCTTTTGATAAAATCTGGTAGTAATAGTAGTAGCCATTTAAACATTTATGAATTTCGCCATGCCAAATGCCAACATTCGATTGTTGCAGAGAATAATATTCCGGCTGGGCGGCTTCCTTGCTGAAAATTGCAACCCTCACACTGGTGGCCCGTGAAGCAAAAATTCTAAAACTTGTGGTATTTTTGTTTACAATCGCTCCGAGTGGAATATCGCTATTCAGCGATGATATCCAAGGAGAAAAATCCACATCTAGGACGCAATCATTGGAAAGTTGCACAATCAAGGAATCCCCCGACGCAACATTTGAAGTTAAATGATATTGTAGAATGTTATTGCCCGTTGCACAGGGATCAAAGGTAAAATTTAAGGAACCAATTTCGGAGGTTTGTGCGTTGGGTGTGTTGCCATCAGGACCATACCAATCACCCGCAGAAGAAATAAATTGAAAAGGAAAGGGATTGTTCAGCAAAAACCTATTGATTCTTATCCCCAACAACATTTTTCCGTATACATCCATCCTATGAAGTTGCCATTGGCTTCCCTTGTTTGCATTTCCCCATTTCGACATTTCACAGGCCAGGAAAATTTTTTGGTGTGCCGGTAAATAGCTAGCACATCTTTCGGGAAAAACAAAGACAATATCATTTCCCTGTGAAAAGTAACAATGCCTATTGGCAAAGTTTGCGTCATCGAATGTCGTCTCCTGAAAACCTACAATGTCTTGTTCGTTTTTAAAAATTTTTTTCATGTGAGGAACGGCACCAATGGCTTTACCCAGATCAACATTATGCTCAATCCGGAGAGTACAATTATCTATCAAATAGGCTTGTGGTTTTAGCATCGATGAACATTTCCCCATATGGGAACGAATATGTTAACTTAAGCAATGGGGTAACATAACATAACCTCGATTAACCGTTACATAGCGGCATTTGTGGCTCCCATTATGGACTGTACCATTCCCAAGGCAAGCAATCCAACGAGGGCAAAGGCAAACGCCATGGCTCCGGCCGAAACGGATACCGTTAATTTCTTCAGGGTAGACTGCAGCTTTTCATCATACATTTTATGAATATCTTTAAATGATGAGGAGAGATCTCCTGTCCTTTCTCCGATTGCCAGGAGGTCACACTGTTCACCGTCTATGATATTATGTTTCTCGAATGACGTACAAACGCTGCAACCATCCAATATGTCTGTTTCGGCACGTATAAACCGTTCCAAAAGAATCTCATTGCTGACAGAGGTTTGCGCTAATTTCAATGCTTCGGATGTATTGACCCCATTTGATAAAAGTGTCGCCATTAGTTTCGACAGGTTTGTTTTCATAAATAATGGTATGGTTATGGAAAATGGTGCCATTTTTAATATTAACTGATCAGTTTTATACCGTCCTATCTTGGTTCGTCTTATTCTTGGTATGATTATAATAGTGACAATGATACATCCTATTGTCGGTAGCAGCAAATAGATAAACCATTGGGATAGAGATTTTAAGAGCTGTGCCATGGGAGGAAGAGTTCCGCCGAGTTCTTTTATAAAATTTTCCATTTTGGGCATCAAAACGAACACAAACATCAACATTACAACAATGGTGAAAGTTACCATAAATGAAGGATATATAATGGATGAAATCATCTTTTTTTTGAGTTCATTTTTGGACCTCAACAAATCAACCACATCTCCTAGCACGGTTGCCAGAGCTCCACTTGACTCCCCCACCAGAATGATGCTATATATGCTGCTATCCATTTTAATGTTTAAGCTTTTTATGGCATCCGAAAAGGGTTGTCCCCCTGAAATATCCTGGGACAATTTATCGGTTAAAAATTTTTCTGCTGGATTTACAGTTCTCTTGTTAATGATAGATATTGCTTCGGACAGTGTTATCTCCGCGGCAAGCATTTTGTGTAGTTTTTCGAAAAAGAACATCAGGACCTTACTTGTCACAGTCGCTGATGTCCGTCTCTTTTTGAATAGCTGTCGGGTAATGCTTCGATCAGTCCCTTCTGCTGTGATGGAAATTAATTGCAAGTTCTGCTGTTTTATCAACTTGACAGCTTCTTGTTGATCCGCTGCTTCTATGGTAGAATTTACGATTTCCCCAGTACTTTTAAAGGCTTTAAAAACAAAATTCACGCTATCATAATATCTAAAAATATTAGGATTGCAACAAATATATGTAAAAATTTGCCATTTCTATATTTTTAATGCAAATAGTACCTATATTCTCCCGCACTTCTATTTTCTATCAGCCTCTAAATCTACAGAATACATTCGTTGGCACGCTTGCTAACCAAAGTAATTGCTTTGACCTTTCGTGGGGCAATTTCCAGGAAAAATATCCATTTTCTCACCAATATTAACGTTTGCCGGTGAAAATGTTTGAACAATCCTCCAATGCCGTGATTGCTTCGTCTATTTCTTGTTTTGTATTGTATAGACATAGCGATATTCTGGCGGTACCGGAAACTCCCAAAATCTGCATTAATGGTTGGGCACAGTGAGTTCCAGCTCGTATGGCTATTCCTCGACTTCCCAAGTGGGTAGCAACATCGTGGGCATGCACATCATTTAAATTAAAAGAGAAAACTCCCGATTGATTTTTAGAAATTCCATAGACTTTTATGCCAGGAACATTTCGTATTTTTCCACTGGCATATTGCATTAATTCGGAAAAATATGCCTTGGCAGATTTCCAATCTATTTCTTTTAAAAAATCCATGGCAACCCCCAAGCCCAGTACGGCAGCGATATCCGGTGTCCCCGCTTCAAATTTTGTCGGTGGCAGCTTAAAACTGCTATCCTCAAAGTGTACTTTATTTACGATATTTCCCCCCACGTGATAGGGAAGCATGTCTTGCAACAGGTCATACTTGCCAAATAAAAATCCACTACCCGTTGGCCCAAATCCTTTGTGCCCCGAACATGCAAAAAAGTCACAATCAATCTCGCCCAAATTAATTTTTTCCGAAGCTAGGGAACAAGCTCCGTCGATCAATATCCTTGCCCCATGGGAATGGGCAATGGCACCTAGCGCCCTAATATCATTAATGCTACCAAGCACATTACTAATATGTTGGATGGCAACAAACTTTGTTTGTTTGGAAAACAAATGTCCGTACTGCTCGATGTCGATGGTATAATCCGTGTTTAGCGGAATAATCCTACGCCTAACTCCAATTTCATGTTCTAAAACCTGCCATGGCAGATAATTTGCGTGGTGTTCCGCTGCCCCAATGAGGATCTCATCACCGGCCGTCAAAAATTTTCTTCCATAGCTATAGGCGACTAAATTTATTGCCTCCGTAGCCCCTCGAACAAATACTATTTCATTGGGATTGTTTACGCCGAAATATTCGGCAACACTAAGGCGTGCCTGTTCATATTCATTGGTCGCCCTTTCACTAAATTCGTACATTCCCCGGTGTACGTTGGAATTGTAAGTCGAATAAAAATCGACGATTTTATCGATGACAGGTTGGGGTTTTTGGGTCGTTGCCGAATTATCCAAATAGACTAATGGATTCCCATTTCTAAGAGGTTTGCTAAGAATCGGAAAGTGTTTTCGAAATTTTTCGATGGAGAATTCATGGCCCATGTTTCGCAAAAACATAAATAAAGGCATGTTTTTTTGAAGCAAATTATTTCCCAATGGGGAAAAAGAAACGGCATGATCCAATGCCATAAACCGGAAAATTTTTCCCGTAGAAATGAAGGAGTAATATTGAAATGAATCCCGTTAGATAAATTCTTTCAAAGAATAATCTTTCAAAATGGGCATACGCCATAATATGTAGTACACAATGCGAGATTTTATCACTGTGGCCATCGATGGAGCTGCGGCTTCTGGGAAAACCTCAACAGCTCTGCGAATAGCCGACAAGTACAAATTTTTAGTAGCATCGACGGGTTCCTATTATCGAGCAATTGCACTAAAAATGATGAAGACCAACATAAATAGCGACGACATTTCGGGCATACAACATTTCCTTGGGAAAATCCTCCTTGAGACGAAAATCATTGGAAATGTCTCGAACATCACCGTCGATGGCAAAAGTTTTGAGGAAAAAGAATTGCGAACCCAACAGGTGAATAAAAATGTCGCCTCCTATGCCACCATTCCCGCTGTTAGACAGCGTTTATTGTCATACCAGAGGTCACAAATTAACGAGGCCCGTACCAATGGATTTCGGGGATTAGTTATGGAAGGCAGGGACATAACAAGCGTAATTTTGCCAGATGCGGATCTACGGTTTTTCCTGGAAGCCAGTGCACAGGAACGGTTGTCTCGCAGAGAAAATGATTGGGAATATGACTACACAGCCGAACGCGATAAAATTGACATCGGAAGAACCATACAGCAAAACGGTGTGCATAAAATTGATACGGGTACCAATGGTTTGGATGTCGTTGTGGCAATGATTTCCGCCGAAGTAGACAAAATTTTGTCCACCCAAGGTCAGGACTCATAAAAAGAAAGTTGACAAAAGGAGGGAAAGAAGCCAGTGAAGTTGCTCCTGACAGCTGGGAACGTTAATAACATAGTTGGGGTCAGGGAACTGCTGAAAGACTTGCCGGATGAGGATTACTTGCTGACCGACAAGAGATGCGGTGCCGACTATGGTTATTGTACTCGAAAATGGCATCTAGTGATGCGGGGAATTTTTCTCTTGGCTGCTATCGGTTGTTTTTTATGCTCCAGCGGTTCTGCCAGAGGCACGGGAAGGATGCTGGAGAAGAGTATGCGTCTTTCTGCATGTTGACTGGTGATTATCTTTGATGCAAAATAGGTAGTTCGCCTTTTGTCCATTTTTTCCATCTTCCTTCAGCAGGAACTAAATGGCCATGAATTTTATCCGACCATATCAATCGCCATATCAATTATATGATTGCAACGGCATTGAAAATATGATCAATGGGAAACCAGATGCGAATTACAGGAGGAAAGGCACGAGGTATACTGCTAACTGTTCCAAATGGTGTTGAATATTTACGCCCCGCCACGGATTTTTTAAGGGAAGCAGTTTTTTCGTCTTTGGGAACGAAAACGCAGGGAGCGTTTGTCCTAGATCTTTTCGCAGGAATCGGTAGCTACGGCCTTGAGGCCCTAAGCCGTGGGGCAGATGCTTGCGTTTTTGTGGAAAATAATCGTTTGGCAGTCGGTGCAATTGAAAATAACATAAGGGATGTTAAAAAGTCCGCTGCTAGAAATTTCAATGGGAAGGTTTTTTGCCAAGATGTTTTCCTTTGGTCCGAAACCTGTGATGTAAAATTTGATATTATTTTCGTTGATCCGCCCTACAACATGGTGGAAAATAGAGGAGAGGAATTGTTGGCAACATTTTCCCGATTCCTCAAGCCTTCCGAAGAATCCAGGATGGTTATCGAGGTACCTGGATCGTATAAAATTAATACACCGGACGGTATTGTGGAAGTTAGAAGGTTGGGAAGAATTGGGCACTCTAGACAACCAAATGCGTTGATATATGGGAAAAAATAACGGCAGTACATTAAAAAATATTTCGATAGTATCAAGTACGACTGTCCTTTCACGCCTGTTGGGATTTTTGCGGGATATGACATTTTTCGCATCCTTTGGCATGTCGGAAATCGGAGCCGCTTTCCTATTGGCTTTTAGTTTGCCGAATCTATTTCGGCGGTTGCTTGGAGAGGGAGCACTGTCCTCTGCCATCATGCCAGTAATGTCATCGCACTACGTTAAACACGGCAAGGATTCTATGCTAAGGTTATTTAGCCACATTATATTTAGATTAGTGATAATTTTTACGCTAATACTGGTTGGTGCATACGGACTTATTATTTTTATCAACCCGTTGCTAATTGACCCCAAATGGAGTATGGTACTGAAATTCACGACGGCACTTTTGCCCTACATGGTTTTTGTGTGCCTAGCGGCTGTGGTTGCGGTTGTATTAAATGTGATGGGACGATTTTTCATATCATCCATCAATCAGATCTGGATGAACCTGTCGATGATCTTATCCCTATGGGGGGGATATTGCTTTGGCCTTGACGGCCTACGGCTTGTATATTGTCTGATAGGTGGGGTATTGCTAGGCGGCCTGATCCAATTGGCCATACCAATGCTATCCGTATTTGTATGTGGCTGGCATCCACAACTTGATCAAAACGTGCCAAAACTCAAAGAAAACATGGCGGATGTTTGGAAATTATTTCTGCCGGGCATGTTTGGTGCTGCGGTGGAACAGCTTAATTTCTTCATATCCCGTGCGATTGCCTACACGTTTAGCACGTCGGCAGTCTCCCTAATATACCTATCCAACCGATTGACGGAACTCCCGATGGGAGTCTTCGGTTGGGCAATCATAACGGTGTTCTTTCCGAGCATAGCTAAGGCGGTTAGCTCAAAATCAGACACAGCAAGTATAAACAAAACATTCAATGAAACTTTAGTCGCCATGGTGTGGATTTTATTGCCTTCGGCGTTGGGCATATTCCTACTGAGAAAAGAAATTTTATCAGTCTTTTTTGTTCACGGAAAGTTTACGTTCGACGACATTTCCCAAGTATTACCAATCATATCGGTATACTGCATAGGTTTGGTATTTTCAGGCACATCCTCCCTATTAATTCGGGGATTTCATTCGCTGAAAGATACCAAAACCCCTGCCTGCGTTGGGGTTGTAGTTTTTACGATCAACGTGACATTCTCCCTGATATTTTTGAAAATTTTTGAACCCGTTGGGATTTCCGCAGGTACAAAATTAGCACTAGCCAATGTTATAGCCACAATTACGCAAACGGTATGTCTGTCCATGTCGTTGAAAAGTAAATTAAAAGGTTGGTCAATTTTGGCAGAATCCAGAAGCTACATGACCATATTTCACGGATGCATTTGGATAGCCATCATGGCATCTTTTGCTAAAATGGCCGTAAAAGCATATGGTCCCTTTGGGCAACGGATCAATGATCTTATCACCATCACGCTGGCTGTTATACTATCGGTGCTAGCCTATTTGATCGTTAACCGAAAACTCATAGCGAAAGTCTGGGCATCGCGAAAAATATAAAAATACTAACACATTCTAAAAGAGATATTTGGCTTTTCTAGAAAGAATATTCTATTCCACCGGAGAGGTTATGGGCTAAAGAATCTTTGTTGAATCTTGAGGAATATGACCCGACAATACTCCAATGATTACTCAGCTTTTGTGAAGCGTTAAATAACACGACGGTAGCATTTCTGGTAGGGTACCTCAAGAACTTGTTAATGTCGTTAAAGATAGCAGCGGTAGCAAAAGCAGCGACGGTACGGACAAAATCGAAATTCTGAATTACTTGGAACTCCCATCCAACTTTCAAAGACAGGGTCAATTTTTTGTTGGCATGTTTGAAGGTTTCCTTTTCCACATTAAGTCCGACGACGGTGGCAAGAAAATTATAGTCAAGTTTAACGCCATAGTCTGGCATCATTTCATTGCTATGCTGATAGATGTGACTATAGTTTGCTTTGAGCCATAGTCCAAATTGGTATCCACTATAGGCATATAGATTCTTTATAAATTCTGCTCCTAGGAAAATACTGTGGGATACAAATTTGGTATCGGACATTTCCTTTAATGTCGTCAACCTGGGAATAGGCGTGTTGAGATCCCCAACATGGAGTTTATCGCTACTGTGGTTATATCCAAGAATAATCCCAATGTTAGTCTTTAAACATTTGTCACTGAATGATTCATAGGCGCTAAACAGCTTTACTACATAGGAATCATGGTTGTTACCTGTAATGAAGTGGTTAGGATCGACATTGAAGGTAGTATCGGGAGTTTCCCCTGTTCTAGAAAGAATACCGGAAGGTGTCATTTTCCCGTGAACATACCCCAAAGCAGCTCCCAGGCGAAGATATTTTTCATCGCCAAATGTCCAAACATTGTCAACTCCTAAGACAAAACCAAACATATCGTTCTTGTAGTTACATTTTGAGACGATATTATTTCGATGCATGTGGCCATAGATGGCATGAATAAATGGATCGGTAAGGCAGCCTTTGACATTTGTTATACGATTGGAGAAAGCATTGGTCAGTAAATTATTAGCGGCCACTGCTAGGGATGCTAGCTCATCACCAATGAGAGG
>JAITIO010000012.1 GCA_031279395.1 Puniceicoccales bacterium
ATTATTCCTCATTTATGAAACAGATAAAACGACAGGCGAAGACGTTCCATTTTATTGGAAAGACGAGGCGAAGCAAGGGTATTTTTTACATCGATTCGACGCCACTTCCAGTGTGCAAAAATGTACGCCATCGAAACCACAAAACATTCAAAAATATAGCAAATTAGGCCCATTCATTGGTCTCCACAACGTTTGGGTTAAAATTGTATCTCGTCCTGAGTGCACCCCAAAAATTCGTGAAATTATCCTCAAAAACCGAGAAATTTATACAACGTTTCCTGGGCCGAAGAAGCGCTCGCTGGCTATACAGGGACAGTGATTGGCGACAGCGGACATGTTTCCATCACCCTCAGAGATTCTTTGGCCAAAAAGGGTATACGGCTCATTGCTAAACACCGTCAAAACATGGCTCCAAACTCCCGGGAAGAAAAAAGATTCCTTAAAAAACGGTCCATTATTGAAACTATGATCGGAAAATTTAAAAATTTCTTCGGTGAAACATTTTCCCGTTTCCGCTTCGTACAATCCGCCTATTCTGCCATTTGCGCCGCTATTATTGCCTTCAATTTACCTTTACCTCCTTTATTTTGAGTATATTATATGGTTTATTAGGGGGGTCTGGAGGGAATGGAAGAATGGCAAAATAGAGAAATGGGGAAGCTGGCAGGACGTCACCCCATCCCTGACTTGCCATCTTGCATCATCAAAATCGATTGTATCCCCGTTGGCGTGAATTGAATTGTATGCCCTGTTTACATATGTTTTACTCCGTCCCCGCCTGCGCTGCTCGCCGACCGGAGATCACCGATTTTCATCGGATCTCGAAGGCTCTCCATGCTTGTCATTCCGTGGTCAACGGAGCAATGGTTAGGCAATGGACAGCTCGCCATCTCAAACTCCTCTGATGTCCTGCAGCTCAGAGGTTCTTAAACAACTGATGGCGTATACATTTTCTCTCAACTACAATCTTTTTATATGCCTTTGTCAAGTAAAGCAATTGTGGTTTTTTAATTTCGTTTTTTTGATGCCGGATGCCAAACTTTGATGCTCACTTCTTTCTCCTTTTAACAAAAAATATCTCACTTTTTAAGACTTCTTACCAACCATTCAAACGGTTCTAATCCATCAACCGGTAAGCTACCCGACATTGCCGATAAAAATATCATGTATGTTGCGATTGAAAGATAGCATTGGGACCGATGCAGTGAATTGTTAGGAGATGAATTTTAAAAAAATGGAAAAATTTTTGAAGAAAACTTTACTGCCATTGGTATGCTCCGTGGCTTTGATTAATTTATGTGGATGCAATTCCATAGTTAAACCCCATAGGGAACGGTTGGAACGCATTTATCGGGCCCATGATGGGATCGTGGGAATTTCCAAAAAACTACAGGATATAGAGCAAACGATGCTATATGTGGGACGAATTAAGGATGGCCCGTTGGCCGATGCTGCCCTTGATGTTGCCCTTGCCATACATGGAGAACCCGATGATTTCGAAAAAAAGTACGCGGAAAATATAACCATGGAATCCATAGCTTCGACGAAAATCTACGCCGCAGACCTGGTAAAACAAAAAGAAGCTTTAGAATCCTTTGCCCGCAAAGAAAAAAAGAAAGCCATCGAGGAGACACATGCCATGTATGCCCAAGAAATTCAGTACAACTTTTTAAAACAGCTGGCATCGACGGGCATTGTCACGGTGGTCTGCATCATCGCCGCCTACTTCTTCATAAAAAGGTTTTTCTAGGCTTTATTTTTCCAGGATGGCTTTTGGAACATTTGTAATAGAACGTATGGCAGGAAACCGAGAAACACGTTGATGATCAGAATGGTAAAAAAATATGCGGATTTGTTTTGAATATCTATGTCACTGGGTGGGAAAAACCCTATTCCATAGAACAATGCGCACACGATCAATCCGGTACCAGCGACCACACATGTGCCAAGTTTTCCAAACGGGATTTTGTAGGAACACACCCTGGCGGGATATCGAAATTTTAAGACTATCGCTGACAGAAACATTATCACGTACATCAACAGTAAAAACTGTGTGGTCGCAACGGTCAACATTGTGAATGCAGTATTTATTGACTCAGCGAATATGAATAGGATTGATAGGAACGAGGAGATAATTGCCTGGGCTAACATTATGTTCATTGGCATGTTGTGACGGTTTAACCCATGAAACCACCTCGGCAAATCTCCGTTGTAGGTTGTCGCGTGGAGCGCCCGGGGAGGGCCTGATACCCACGCACAGAACCACGCAATGGATCCCATTATCATGGAACATGAGAGTAGGGGCATGACCCACGGCATTTTGACTTCCGCAAAAAATGCTGCCAATACCTGCATCGCTCCTCCATTCATTGTAATTTCATTGGCAGGAATCACAATGGCTATGGCCAATGAACCCAATAGGCAAACGGCCAAAATTAGGAAAGAAGATATGAATATGGCCCGTGGGTACTTTTCCTGGGGACGGTCAACGTCTTGGATATGATTGGCTGACATCTCGAGACCGGCAAAACCGAGCAAAACTCCGAGAAATAGTGAGACATTGGCTGCACTGGACAAATTGGGGATAAGAGAGGCGATTGAAAATTTTATCTGAGACGGACGGACGGATATCAACCAGAATATTCCAATTCCAACCATTAGGACAACGGGAATGAAGGTCCCAATAATGCCACCGATTGCACTGATACGTCCTGTCAGGGTGACTCCTCTCAGGGTTAAAAATGTTCCAACCCAAATGACAATAAGTATGATCGAAAGCGTAAATACCCTATTGTCTATTAGTTGGGGAAATATTCCATAGGCCATCGTGCTGGCAATAAATGACAGAGCCATGGGGAAGCATATAAAGTTGTTGGCGTTTTGTAACCATACCGCCAAAAAACCGACGCGAGGACCAAAAGCCTGGGAAACCCAACTATGAATTCCTCCGTTTCCCAGACTACCTGATGCCAACTCAGCGGATACCAATGCACTGGGAATTAAAAAACAAAAAACTGCAATGGAGTAAAAAAATAACATGGACAACCCATAGGGGGCTATGGACGGCAAGGTCCTGACATTGGCAATGGCTGCAAAGTTTATCATTACCAAAGAAAATACCCCTATGCGTTGTTCAGTAGTCATGCATTCTTTCACGGAGAAAAGAATGATAATTTGAAACCTGGCAAGTATTTTATGGGGGAATATGCGGGCAGATTTCCTGCAACCCTTACATTTCAACGAAAGATCCTCGAACCTTCACACTTTTAAGCAAATGAACCTATTTTGCGCTTTGGTCCTGGGACATCGGATAGTTATCATGCCAATTCACCATCTCCAACAATCTGAAGTGCAATTGAGCAATTGGCGATGAAAAACCATCTGACCCATCGGAATAACAAATTTTCAACATCGTGAATGCTTTACATGACTTTTATAGCTTTCATTTTGAATTCAAATATTTTGAATTCAAATGTTCCCGTATGTGCTGGATGGCATTACTATTGGCACTCCATCACCATGCTACATTTCACTTTCTCCCATATCTTTCTTTTGTGTCCTTGGAAAGCAAATTAATTATACCGTGGCATACCAATGCAAAGGTAATTGGCAATGAAAAAGGGAAGAAAACATTGGACTAATGCCGTATTTTAGCGAGTTTTTTGGCCATTTGGTATTTAACTTTGGCGTCAAGTTTTTCAATTTCGGCAGGATCCAGAGCTTCCCGTTTGCTGCGAGCCTCCTCAAGGGCTTTTTGAGCACGTTTTTCCGCCTCCTCAATTTCGTGCAAATCAGCTTCGTTGATGTTTAGTGATTCGTCGGTGAGGACAAAAACAGTATCGTTGGAAATCATGGCAAACCCGAAATCTATGGCGAAACATTCCTGAGAATTGGCATCTTTGGCGACAAGTTCTCCCGGTTGAATAATCGTTAAAAGAGGTAAATGTCCCGGTAAAATTTCGATTTCCCCATCCGACGCAGGAAGAATAACGGACATTACTTTCTTGTCCAGTGTTATCCCGGTGGGAGTTACGATTTTTAGTAGCAAATCCATGGTGCTATTTTTTTATGGTTAATTGTTTAAATTCTTCGATGGCGTAACTGGTGATGGTGTTAATGTAACACCAAATCATAAGGTATTGTATTGCACGTTTGGTCTTTAGATCTTTAATGTAGTTAATTTTTTCGTAGGGAAAATCATCGGCAGGACCAACAGTTTCTAGGGTGCCACTAGATTCAAACCATCGCTGCCACAGGACATTTCGAAACATATTATCTCTCAGAGCAATGAACGGATTGGCACTGACCACCACAACTGCACCAGGGGAAAGTTCTAAACTTTCAATGAAATCTTGTGATTTAACTATTTGCTCATCGTTGACGAACTTACAGGAGAAAGAATATTCACCAAGTTCTTGTTCCCAAGTTAATTGGGCAGCGTATATTTCCGTTTGTGGTAAATTTCTATCTTTCAATTGTTCAATTTTGGTGGACTCAAACTTTGGGCCCAATGGACGCTGCGAAGTTATAAAAAAAATCTTTGTGTCGGGATCGTTGCTTATTATGTTTGCTATTTTATCCCTAATAAATCGACACTCTTCCACCATATCATTCGTCATGGATCCAAAAATTATTACATAGTCGTACTTTGCTTTTTTAGGTAGGATAGCCTGTTTCATACCAAGTAACTCATATGCCCTCAATAATTTTTCGGGCGGCTTTTCAAAGATGTTTTTGTCAAATTTAAAGACATAAGCATATGGCGGTTTTTCGAACACCTTTTCAAAAGTATTTTTATCAAATATGGAATCACATTTTTCCAATGATTCCTCCTCCGTATTACCTAGGAAATTCGTTTGAAAAAATTCAGTGAATTGCTGGGCATTCGTTACTTTGTCGTCTATTTCCAATGCTTGGCATAGATATTTACTGCCTTCCGTCAGGCTACCATTTCCGTTGAACAATGGGAGAGCCATAATGTTTAGTCGTGCAAATACGACCAAAAGACCGACTACGAAGAAAATAACATTTTTAATTTTCCTATTGTTCATTTCCTCGTCCTTTTCTGCGAGATGTGCTCATGCCTTGCTCCCTTCGATAACTTCTTCGATGGTTCCCTTCATGTAGAAATCATTTTCAGAAATATGGTCAACTTTCCCGTCCAAAATCATTGCAAATCCTCGGATTGTGTCCGTGGTTTTGACATATTTCCCCTGGAACCCCGTAAAAACTTCGGCGGCATGGAATGGTTGGGATAAAAATTTTTGAATTTTTCGTGCCCGTGAAACCGTAAGCTTATCCTCTTCGGAAAGTTCATCCATTCCAAGAATTGCTATGATATCCTGCAAATCTTTGTATCTTTGCAATAGTGCTTGGACACCTCGGGCAACACGAAAGTGTTCTTCGCCAACAATATCGGAGGATAGGGCTTTGGAAGTTGAGGCCAATGGATCGACGGCAGGATAAATTGCAAGTGCAGAAATTTTACGGTCTAAAACTATGGTGGAATCCAAGTGAGCAAAGGTATTTGCTGGAGCCGGATCTGTCAAATCATCGGCGGGGACATAGATGGCCTGAAACGATGTAATGGAGCCTTCTTTGGTGGATGTAATGCGTTCTTGAAAATCTCCCATTTCTTTGCTCAATGTCGGTTGATAGCCCACGGCGGATGGGGAACGGCCTAGCAGAGCTGAAACTTCGGATCCAGCCTGGGAAAATCGAAAAATATTGTCGATAAATAGCAAAACATCCTGGTGCTTCTCATCTCGAAAATATTCTGCTATGGAAAGCCCCGTTAACCCAACACGCATGCGAGCTCCAGGAGGTTCATTCATTTGACCAAAAACTAGGGCAACCTTTGATTTCGAAAGATCATCCACGTTAATTACTTTGGAATCGCACATTTCATGGAACAGATCATTGCCCTCACGGGAACGCTCTCCAACTCCAGCAAAAACCGAATATCCCCCGTGTTCGGTAGCTATGTTGTGGATCAACTCCATGATAACCACGGTCTTTCCCACACCGGCACCACCAAATGCTCCGATCTTACCACCTTTTATGAATGGACAGATCAAATCGATAACCTTGATTCCTGTTTCCAAAATTTGGGAACCGGTATCCTGGTCAAGCAAGGTAGGGGCCAGCCTGTGGATGGGATATTTTTGGGAGGTTTTTACTGCTCCCTTGTTGTCAACCGGATCACCAGTGACGTTTAAAATTCTTCCCAAAACTTCTTCGCCAACTGGCACTTCGATGGGTTTTCCAGTGTCAGTTACTTCTAACCCACGGAATAGGCCATCCGTTGCTGACATCGCTACGGCCCGTACCATGCCCCTACCAAGATGCTGTTGCACTTCAAGGGTAAGAATTTCCTGTTTCCCTTCGACATCATATTTTACGGTTAGAGCGTTGTAAATATCGGGAGTTCTCCTAACCTGAAACTCCACATCGACTACCGCTCCGATAACTTGTACAATTTTTCCAATATTTTCCATGTTACAAACTTTGTGTTGCTGCGGATATTTCAACAATTTCGTTGGTAATTGCTGCCTGTCGCAATTTATTATATTCCAAAGATAGTTCCTTCGATAATGCTTCTGCATTATCCGTAGCCCCCCTCATCGCTATTGTCCGGGAAGAATGTTCCGATGCCTTGGCTTCCAAAATTACCCGATAGATGTTTTGACTAAGAAACATTTGGGACAGCATGGCAACGACGGAACTAATGTTAGGTTCCACGATCATTGGCCGTTGATCGGGCAAAATTTCACCCAAATCTATGTGTATATTTTTGCACAATCTTTCCAATTCACTTTGAAAATCTAGCATCGGCAAAATATGTTGGCTCACGGGTTCCTGGATCAATGGATTGACATACTGTGCAAAAATTATTTCCAAAGAATCAATTTCATTGGCCAAGTATGCATTTTTTAAAAATTCCACAATGGGCGCCAATTCACAATATTCTGTCCGGTCACTCACGTTAAAATTGGCAATAATCGTCCACTTTGCCGTCGAAATTAGCTGCATCGCTTTTTTGCCGACTGTTATGAATTTCACATTTTCGTTCCTTGAAACATTTGCATTTATAAATCTCAAAATATTTTGATTTAATGCTCCACAGAGACCCCTGTCTGTCCCTATTACAATGATTCCCCGAGTTTTGACTTCTCGACGCTCAAAAAAGGGGTGCCGTAGTTTGGTAGACCCCAAATTGGACAAATTTTCTGCAATTTCCGTAAGGAGAAGCATGTAAGGCCGACTTAGTAACGCCAACTGCTGGGCCTTTTTCATTTTAGAAGACGCAACCAATTGCATTGCACGCGTAATTTTAGCAGTATTGAGTACTGCCTTCATGCGACTACGAATTTCCTTTATACCTTTCATTGCGACTTAATATTTTTAGTTCCTAGCCATTCCTTTGCCAATGTGTGCAACCTGTTTTCTTCCGATTCTTCCAGCATTTTCTTGGACGAAATGGAAGCCATGAGATTAACAAAATGCAAATTTGCGTATTCTTCCAATTCGACGGCAATCGTCGGAATCTTCTCCGCTGGAATCGTGTCAAAATAACCATTTTTCATCATCCAAAGCAGCATGATTTGATTTTCAATGGGTTTTGGATGGAGGGATGCTTGTTTAAATAATTCCACGATCCGCGCCCCCCGGGCCAGTTTTACTTTTGTTTTCTCATCAAGGTCAGACCCAAATTGGGCAAATGCTGATAGTTCATAGTACTGACCCAATTCCAATTTTATTTGCCCGGCAACTTGCTTAAAACCCTTTACCTGAGCAGTTGACCCCACACGGGAAACGGAAATGCCAACGGAAATGGCAGGACGTACGCCACGGTTGAACAAATCAGCATCTAGAAATATTTGTCCATCCGTGATCGAAATCACATTCGTTGGAATATACGCTGATACATCACCGGCCTGCGTTTCTATGAACGGTAGGGCCGTAAGAGAGCCGCCCCCATTTTCTTCATTCATTCTGGCAGCACGTTCCAAAAGTCGGGAATGTAAATAAAAAACATCACCCGGAAAGGCTTCTCGCCCTGCGGGACGTTTTAGGATCAATGAAAGTTGGCGGTACGCTACGGCATGCTTCGAGAGGTCATCATAGACTATTAACGCATCCATTCCATTTTGCATGAACCATTCGCCAATGGCACAACCCGCATAGGGTGCGATGTATTGATTTGAAGCACTATCGGAAGCGGAAGATGACACAATAATTGTGTATTCAAGTGCATTAAATTCTTCCAACGTGTGAATCATTCGAGCTATGGTGGAATTTTTTTGTCCAATGGCCACATATACGGAATACACCGGACGAAATGTCGAGTCTCCACTGGCAAGCCCTTTGCGATTTATGTTTGCCTGGTTAATAATGGTATCCACTGCGATGCTTCCTTTGCCCGTGGAACGATCACCGATGATAAGTTCTCTTTGCCCGCGTCCTATGGGGATCATGGAATCAATTGCTAAAATTCCAGTCTGCAATGGTTGATTGACAGCCTTTCTCGTCATAATACCGGGAGCGATGCGTTCTACCGGTAGAAAACTTTTACACCCAATGGGACCTTTGCCGTCAATGGGATTTCCGAGTGCATCAATAACACGTCCGAGCAACTCCCTTCCAACCGGTACCGATAGCAATTTACCGGTAGTTTTTGCCTCATCCCCTTCCTTCAATGATGAACTATCTCCGAGCAAAACGACGCCTACAATTTCTGTTTCAATATTTAGAGCGATTCCAAAAACATTGTTGGGAAATTCGATCATCTCATTGTACATCGCCCTTGACATCCCATCAACGGTCGCAACCCCATCGGCAAGGGTTAAAATCTTACCAACATTTCTTATCTCAGTTTTGCAGGTTAAACTTGCAATTTCTTGCCTGATCTCACTTAAAATTTTATCAACCATTTTTTCCGGAGGATGTTAAATAACTGAACGTTAAATTCAATAAGAAACGGGTACAATTTTTAAAAATAAACTAACTTTAAAAATAAATCAACCTTGCAATGTTTTTTGAATTTTCACATAGTAACTCACTCAACAATACACATATTAATGATCAATGAAAATAGGTGGCATACAAAAAGTTTCTCTTATCGATTTTCCTGGCAGAATTTCCTGCGTCTTATTTACGCAAGGGTGCAACTTCTGTTGCTCGTTTTGCCATAATGAGTCCTTGGTTTTACCTGAAAAATTTGAACCTCCAATGGAGGAGAATGAAGTGCTTAATTTCCTAAACGCTAAAAGGGGAAAATTTGAAGCCGTAGTAATGTCCGGAGGAGAGCCCACTTTGCAGGGCGACTTGGAAGACTTTTTTAAAAAAGTAAAGGAGCTTGGCTTTCTGACAAAATTAGACACTAACGGCTCGCAGCCTGAAGTCTTGGACAGCCTATACAAGGCGAAATTGTTGGACTACGTTGCCATGGACATCAAGCACAGGTTTGAGAGGTATGCTGAAATCACCAACACTTCTGTTAACATTGACAACATAAAGCGATCCATAGATTTGATTAAAAACAGTGGGGTGGATTATGAATTTCGCACAACGGTCGTTCCAGCGTTTCATACATCCTATGACATAAGGAGTATAATACTCCAATTGTCTGGAGCAAAACGGTTTGTTCTGCAAGAATTTATTCCAGAACACGCAATGAATAAGAATTTAAACAATGACGACTCCATTTTTGCTCTCCAAAACAAAATCATCCTAAGAGACATAATTAGTTTTGGCAAGTCTCGCATAGAAGAGTTTAAAATTCGAGCGGTAAATTAGGTATGATTTCGAAAATGTAATTTCTACTGAGGAAAGGAATAATTTGCTAAAAAATTTCCCCATGAATAAATAAAGATTGACTAAATGCATATGTCCATAATATTTTTTCATCCTCAGTAAGGTTTTATATTATGCCAATAGATACTTTTACAAATATCCTCTACGAGTTCGCAAGTAGGATAAATTTGTCGGGATTACAAATTGATTCGTCTGGCTATTGCTGCTTAGATGTGGATCAGGGAACGCTTATCCATATAAAACACGAAAATAAGCGCGATTCCATGATATTTATTGCCGAAATCGGTCAAATTCCGGAAATCAATGCAGCAGCAGTATTGCGTTATTTGCTTCGAATGAACAACGATCCAGAGGAGAGCAAAGGGATGACTCTCTCATATAATACGGAAAGCAACAATGCTGCCATTGGGTACCAATTTCCGTTGAGGTTTATGAATATAGATAAATTCGAAGAGTTTTTTAAAATATTCTTGGATGAAGTGGATCGTTGGAAGCAAAAGATGGTCCTCTATATACAAGGGACACTACCAAAAGGAGAAGAGGCATCAGGTGGAGATAGCGAAGGGACATCATTTGCCATAGGTTCAACTTCCCAAGGAAGTATGCCCGAATTCGTAATAGGAGCATAAAGGATGTGCAACCTGATGGAGGAAAGGACACTGGCCACCCAAAGTGCGGAACGGGAATGGGCAGAGGTGGCAAAGAAAAAGAAACAGCTGACGGACCTTAGACGGACGGTGGGTCAAGGAAGGCGGTCCCTGCTGTCGGCATGGTACGACGGTTCTCTCGCTGGCAAACAAACCATAGGGGCATGAGAAGATGAATGGCATAGGAATAGGGGGCTGCAGATCATTGATTATAAAGTAATTGACAAATGTTGTCGTTTGTCTAAACTTGCCGCCATGATAGACATGGGCATTCTTTCGCAAATTTCTGACAATAAGTTCGCGAAACTTCAAACGGAAGGTGATCTTGAAGCCATTGGCTCAATTCAGAAAACTTTCGACGAAGCGACGATTAATTCAACGGATGAGGAAGTATCTGCCGCCAAAGATGATTTTATTATGCAGTGCAAACAGGTCAAACAGGTTTTCAAGCTATCGGAGGTAAACAAACCAGGATTTGGTACGTATGCCTATGCAGCACTTACTTTCTTTTTTGTGGCTGTTGCCAACGCAATGGCGAAGGCATTTGGCAAGCCAGATATATTCAATGATGACCTGGTAAAAATTAAGGAAAAATGCGAGGACCTTTCGGAAGCTTGTGAAAAGTACGAAGCTCACATAACAAAACGGAGTGACGAAGCACAGAAAAGACACGAAGCGTTCGGTTATTTCGTGGAATTAATCGAAAACATCTCGCCAGAAGTAATGGCTGCGATGAAACTCGAAGATCGTATAAATTTTCTAATGGTGGCGGCTACCATTTCTTCAAATGACATCGGACCATGGCTGAGGGATATGCCAATTGAGACCTATGATCGCGTAATTGGGCCGGATTTAAGATCGCATTTTCCACATGGTGGAAACGAAGAGATGGATTTCTCGCCTGAAGCGATGAAGTCCCTTAGAGATGCACTAGACGGATCAAAAGTAGCATTACTTAGACAGCGAAAGCCCGTTTTAATCGAAAAACTCGATCTCACAAGCCCAGTCGTTCCAGGCTCGAAGATTACATGTGGTATTTTTGTTAATAATCTTATACGATCGTTCTCTCAAAGTTCTTCGGATTCAGAAGAGACATTCAAAGAGGGTACACTGTCTGGAAAATACAGGCTTCAGGATCAAAATGAAACTATGAGCGTTCAGGAAGCGGTAGCTCTAGGAATTATTCCACAGCGGCACAACTTTGAACCAAAGGCCAGGATCAGGCTACTCATCTTCAATTTTTATGGCGTCAACACCCTAAAGAAAGGGATAGATGCTGCGAAAAATGTACTCGGTGGAAAATCAGAGGCTCTTGAAAGAGCAAATACGGTGATCGACAATACCATTACAGAAGCGAAAAACAAAGCCGGGGACAACGAAGTCATTGTTCCATATTTCGTTGGCCACTCGATGGGAGGAATGCTGGCACAGGCGATGGCCGTCAAAAATAATGCCGGGTCTCTGACATTCAATCCACTTGGCATGGGTAATGAAACTGTAAAATACGTCGGAAGAGACAATGTCATAAATGCACATGCTTCCAACAGACACATGGCATTTTGTTCGGAAAATGATTGGCTCAATGGGCCTATGCGCAGAAATGTCATCGGAAACCAGTATTTGATGCCCCATGAAGATCCCCATGGGATTGGAGGTTTATTCAATAGAAAGAATCGACACATACATAGTAATTACCATGAGCATTTTGTTAAAAATTGGCAGAAACAAAAATCTCAAGTACTTGAGGAATTGATTCGAACAATTCCATACCAGACCATTGTATCGCAGGTAAAGCATACGGACTTTTCGGAAAATGAAGGATGATGTTGAAAAATGATAATTACGAAACAACACTGAAACCGGCATATGATAACAGGGAACATCTGTGGAAGATGGGGGGTCCCCGTAAGGCAACCATTGCCATGGCGCCCGTGCTTGCGGGAACGCCTCGACAGGCTATTCGGCATCAAGTAGGAAGATGCCTTAATGAAAAACGAAAAACGTTTTGAAGAGGACGATGCAAAATATACTTGACTGTGCCGCAAGATGTACCATTGTACAAGATTATGGAAAGATATTGTGCCAGTGAATTTAGAAAAAATATGTTTAAGCTGCTTCCAAAGATCCAGAGCGGAGTGAAAATAATAATTACCCATAAGGATCATAATTATACAGTATCAAAAGATGACCCAGACGAAGAAATTTTTTTGAAATATACACGGTTGGTGGAAGAGGAAAACAAGAAATATCATTGTTTCGATGGTATGACAAGGGAATCAATAAAAGAGTCAATCGCACGGGGTAGGCTATGAAAAATGAAGCAGTCATAGATGCGTCCTATTTGATTGAATTTATTGCATTTCCAACTTCTGAAAGGTTTTTGTGGCTCAGAAAAGGACATTTGTTTGCACCCGACGTAATCCGCTACGAATATAATAATTTTTTTTGTAGCAGTATCGATAGGCTTATTAATGTTGAGCGTAAATGTAATCTAATTTATAGCCTAGGAATGCAATATGTTTCAATCGTAGGATTGGAAGAAGAAATACGCCGATTAGCGATATCAAATAAACTTACATTCTACGACGCTTCCTATTTGCATATTGCCATGGAAAAAGAAATTCCAATTGCAACCTATGATAAAACTCTAATTCAGGCAGCGAAAAAAAAGAACATAGAACTAATGGAGTGATTTCTCCATGGTCAATTTTCACAATACCTAGTTTCTAGGTTTTGCACAGTAGGTTTTGTCTCTAGGTAGTTTTCTGTGTGGTCGAGTAATTTTCGTCAAAATAGCTCAACCTACAAAGAGGAGGGAGCAATTTGCCTCCTTCTTCTAACCCGCTCAAGGCATGAGATCCTGGTAAGTTTATTTTTCGCGTTCCCAGCTACGGACATCCCCGGAGACAACCCATAGGGATCCATCCATTGTGCCCTGTTGCCAGTCAAAGTTTTCACATTTTACAAAATCTTCTTTGAAAGGTGGCGTTTCGTGCATGGCGAGGTGCCATCCCTGGGCGCAGTAGCAAAGTTTCTGGAGCTTTACCGTCGATATTTCGCCTCTGATGGTATCGAGAATATCGCGGGCAATGTCGAAAATGTTCACTATGATAGCTCCCATGATGTCAAAAATGGACAACTTTGCAAGATTGCAAAACCGTTGCATTTTCGCAGCGACCTTGTTGCGGTTGCCTTAAAAAGAGGGAACGCTGCGAGTGAACTAGTCATGATTAATAATAGGATGAAAAAATAGACCACGTCAAGAAAGAAATAACATGAGTTTGTAATTTAATGCAATAATGGTTAGGAGCTAGGCCCTCGACTCATAAAAAAGAGATCGACATTAGGGAGAAAAACGAAATGAGAAGTCTCTTCCATGGCTAAAAGGAGGGCTTCTCCCAGGCATATTGGGCGAACGAAAGGAGGACTCGGCAGCAAGCTTCATGCCGTTTGCGATGGACATGGGAAACCGGTGCGATTGTTGCTGATAGCTGGAAATGTCAATGACATCGTCAGCAACATTTCCTTACTATGAATTTGGTGACCAAATATTCTTCTCCAAAAAGTTCTGAATAGGTTAGACTGGGACTCATGAAAAGGAATGAACAGCGCAGTTGCGCTCAATTGAGAGTGCACAGAAATAAAATTTTCCAACGGAAGGTGGAGTAGCGACAAGCAGAGATGGAATATGTCAAATCCCCTAATGCAAAATTTGTTTTAATGTTGTTATGACGTGAAGAATCTGATCGGAAGTTAGTTCTGGATAAATTGGTAAGCTCAAAACTTCTTTCGACGCCAACATAGCATTGGAGGTTAAACTTCGTGGATCGACAAACGGTTTTAAGCTTTCCTGGGCGTCCAATGGTAAAGGATAGTAAATATTATACCCTATGTCGCTTGCTTGCAAAGCTTGGCAGACTTCATCGCGTTTTTCCTCCAAAACCCTGATTGTAAACTGATTCCAGGTGTGAAAATTTCCTTCGATCTCTTTGGGTAAAACGATGGATTTTAACCCATTCAGTGCCTCCAAATAGATGGCGGCGTTTTTTCTACGATTTGCTATGTAGGCCTCGACATGGGAAAATTTTACATTTAATAGGCCCGCCTGCACTTCATCAATCCTGAAATTTCCCCCAACGTATCTGTGAAAATATCGTGGTTTCATTCCATGAACACGCAGGATTTTTATCTTTTCAGCAATGTCATCATCGTCGGTGCAAACGAGACCAGAGTCTCCAAACCCTCCAAGATTTTTGGTTGGGAAAAAACTAAAACATCCAACCTTTCCAAAGGTACCACTTTGTCGTTCATGCCGTTTAGCACCGAAGGATTGTGCACAGTCTTCAATCACCGGGATATTAAACTCACGGCCAATTTTTATAATCTCATCCATTGACGCCATTTGTCCGAACAGATGAGCAACCAAAATAGCCTTTGTCTTAGTGGAAATTTTTTCGCGAATTTTTTCCCATGAAATGTTGAAATCGGCAAGGTCGACATCTACAAATACTGGTATACCCCCAAGTCGTACCACCGTACTGGCGGTGGCAAAAAAAGTAAAGGACGGGCAAATCACTTCATCGGACCCTCGAATGTCAAGTGCCATCAATGCGACCAAAATGGCATCCGTTCCCGATGATATTCCGATGGCATATTTCGTTCCCAAATATTCCGCCATATTTTTTTCGAAGATTATTACCTCTTCCCCCAATATGAATGCAGCCGAATCGAAAATTTCGGAAAATTTTTCTATCGCTTCGGACTTAATTTTTAAATTTTGATTTTTTAGATCAAAGAATGGCACTCTCACACCGTGAAACATCTCTTTTAGCTCCTGCTTTTCAAGGAAAATCGTCCATGGAAAAAATTTTTGAGAACATATGCTTTGAGGTATTTTTTGTCAATTTTTTGTTTTCTTGACAATGCAAAAATTAGTTATAACCTTAATCATCACCTCCTTAGAGGAGTTTTATGGATATAATTGCGCTATGTAGACGACTACAGTCTATTCAAGGTCATAGGAAAGAAGTGAAACAGCCTGTCCAGCAACAAAAAGACGACGTAGTTCCACGATACTTCCATGACATCAAATTAAATGCTCTTCTAGGTGATACTGGCAGGAACAAAAACAGTACGCCTGGAGATGGACATAACAACTGCGGATTCAATGCAATATTGGAGCAAGTAGGTGATCATACTCACAGCTCAGAAATGGTTAATTTGCTGAGGCACAAGCTGGGTTATGGTGATGAAAATTCCAACAAAATGTTTGATACAAATTCTTGTCTGTCCGTTGCAAATCTTTTTAAGCACCCAGTCGTTGAAATATGTCACAATGGTGGTAAAATAACACAACTATCTTTTGCCGTGCCCAGTGTAGACTTAAGCATTCACTTCAGAAATGAAATGGAGTTATCTCAAAATTTTGTACAGTGGTGTAAAAGTTCCGAATGGCAGCAAGATAGAATCGATATCCTATCCCAATGGTTCGCGGCTAATTTGCCGGATGCCTTAAATTTTAATGAAGCTACGGTGTATGATATTTCACTACGATTATTGCAATGTCCTAGGACAATAGCGTTGGTTTCAATTGATAGTGGTGGACACTTCGATGCAGCTCCACATAAAGATTTGCAAAGGGAAAATAGTATGTTAGAGTTTCTCCGCGAAGCAGGAAGTTAGAAGAAAGTTCACCGGAAAAACTTTTCAAATCATTGGGATTTGCCATGGACTTTTCAATCTCGACAAAGCCGCTCCGCCAGTATTTTTCCTTTTTTGGAAAAATACCATTTTTCACTTTGTTAGAATATGGAGTCTAACCGAGGTGCTTCTGTTGCATTAGGACTGCGAGAGCATACCTTTAGCCTAAAGTGTAATAATTGAACGGCTAAAAGAGGATATACAATCAGGCGTCCGAAGTTCCTCTAGGACAGGTGATCGCCGACAATCCCCGTATTCCTGCGACTTTCATGGCTTTTCAGGCATTTTCAGTCGTTTTTCACCGTGGCTCCCAAAAATCGAATCCGAAACCTATATATCCACTCCCTCTTCCAGATACTCACAATTTTCTTTCCCTAGACAAAAAAACGCTATTCTTCGACACTTCGACTATAGGCGGGGTCCAGGAAAAACCATTACAACCACCTCTACGAAAAAAATCAAAAATCAAAATTCGAAAACCAAAATCAAAAAACTCTATGAAGGTCCGCGAATCCCGCAAATACGAGGGACCTCTCGAAAAACCGAAAATCTCGTAAGCGCAGGAGACTTCACGAAAGTTCGTAAACCTTCGCAATCACGAGGGACCCTTCGAAAGTCTGCCAACTTCGTAAGTTCTGCGAAAATTGCAAATCCCTACAAACACAAAAGATTGTCAACTTCGTAAATTCCACAAATCCTGTAAATTTCATAAAAATTATAAATTCATCGGAAACCCCGGAAATCTCGAAAGTTCCAAGGCATTCCAGTTATCCGGAAATTCCGGATAACTCAATTTGCCCATAAACAAAGGCTTACGGTATGCTACGAGTTCCGAAAGGTCCCAACAGGCTGCGGATGTGCTGTGGGTTTCGAAGGTTTCAAGGCATTCATTTGGCAATGAACTTTTCTTGATGCCTCGTCTTGTGCTTCCCCAATTGTCGTAAGGCCTGTGTTTATGCCCCTTTTGGGGCTGGCGAGGCAGGAAGGATTCGAACCCTCGACCTTCGGCTTAGA
>JAITIO010000014.1 GCA_031279395.1 Puniceicoccales bacterium
TGAACCCCTGAAAGAAGCGTTGGATAGCCTGTCGCAAATCGATATTCCAGAAAAGGTGGAAGTAGAATTTGTACTGATCGACAACGATGAAAATGCAGGAGCAAAATATATTTTCGATGCCTATGCTTCCGATATGCCATTCAAATGTCATTATTTCGTGGAAAAGAACCGAGGGCTTGCCCATGTGCGAAACCGGGTAATAGAAGAAGCTCTAAAATTGCACGTAACGGCTATTGCCATGTTCGACGACGATGAAATTGTAGCACGGGAGTGGCTTGTAGAGCTATATAAAGCATTCAAAGAGTCAGGATCCGATGGTGTCGCTGGGACGGTCTATAGGTTACTCTCGATGGACTCATCGACCCTTATCAAGAAACTTTGGCCTAATCGCAAAGAGCCTGCGAATATTACCCTTAAGTTATTACCCACTAACAATTGCCTATTTTCAATTAATTTGGTAGACCCCAAAGGAGGCAATATACGATTTAGTAATGTTTTCAATTTTTCGGGACGAGAAGATTTAGTATTTTCATTTGATGCCCTACTTCAGGGGGCAAAATTTACATCTGCTCCTCGGGCCATTGTAATCGAAAAATTTTCCAAGGGAAGAAGTACGTTTAAATATCTGCTAAGGCGATGGTTTGACACTGGGATCATCGATGTAATGGTAGCTCGGCATTACAGTTTTGGGATGGGAAAACGCACACTGAAAGAAATTTTTAACATCATAGGGAGATGCCTGATATTGCCCTTCCTATTATTTGGAGGAGCTAAACCTCCCACCGTTGCCATTTTATACATAACGGCTTCTTTGGGATGGCTATGGGGACTATTTGGGAAAAAAGCAAATTACTATCTTAAACATACCGACGAAAATAAAAACACCATTCCATTCCCGTTAAATTCTCGATTGAGAGCTAAATGACACCAAGTTAGATAGCCGCATATAAGAAAAAAGGCTTGACTTTTTTTTGATTTATATCAAGATGGTTTTCACCGTTAATTAAATGAAAGGAATATTATGGGTATAGGTCGCTTGGCTAAGATGTTTTGTATACGTGGGTGGAGTGATCGCGAAGCTTGGATGATAAATCATTCAGGTCTTTCTCAGGAAGAGAAAGATCGGTGGAATGCTATACGAGCTCTTGTACTGAAAAAGTAGTGGTGGTGGTGATGGGGTGCCTCCCGTTGGGGGGCATTTTTTCTGATTTTGAGAGTGTTTTCATTTTTGGGAATCAGGAATGGTGGGTGTAGGTGTCTGGTAGTGGAATATAGAATGTGCGAAAGTTACTGTATGTTTTTGGTGGTAGTGTTTGGGTTGTAGTTGCTGTTTTGATGATGGTAAAGGGAATAGGTGGGTGTTATGGCAGTGAATGGCAGGGGGATCGAAAAGGAATGGGTTTGATTGTGAGTTTTATGTCAAAAGATGTTGCTCGAGGGCATAGGGAAGGGGGTAGTGTTTTGGCTGTAAGGTATAATTCGGTCCTGAAGTCTATGTTCACAAGGGAGCGAAAGGTGGATTTGTGTTGTGAAATGGAGGTGAGTGTTGATTTAGAGTCTATGCGTGGCGGTGAAATTTTGTGGAATTGTGATTTTGTTTGTTATGCTCCGATTGAAGGTGTGGTCACGGACATAGGAGGGGTGGTTTTCCGCAACGCTGGGTTTTCTTCTTCGAGCACTATATGGTTGTATGGGTTTTATGCTGGCGTTATGATGCAAAATGTTATTTGTCGCCCGTCGTTATATTGTCTATGTCAGTCTTATGGTAGAGAGGTTGCTTTGGAAGGAAGGATAGAGCATCGGTGGGATTTGTTGCCTTTGGGGTTGCATGGTTTTATGTTGGAATTTTCTGGGGCAATGGGTTATGGTTACGCCAGTAAACCTTACGGGTTGCCCTATGCCCATTCTTTTGGAAGAAAAGATTATTGGTATTATGGCATGGCTCTTAGTTTAATTTATAAATTAACCGCTGGAGAAGCGAGTATTGGTGTTTCCTATGAAAGTAATGCGGCAAGTAAGGATTCATGGGTCAATTATGGGGAAAATTACAAAAATAATGTGTGGTTTAATGCCATTGTGAATTTTTCATTCTGATGGCAGAAAGTTTTTTCACTTAGGGGGTGTTATGGGAGGTACGCACGGGTTGACGTTGGAAAAGTTTGCATGTGGCAATTTGTTTTACGGGGCCTTTTTGCATTATATTGCCGAGTTTGGCAGTTTTTACGTGTAAAATTCCTCCCGGCATGTGGATTTTGACATTGTTTGAACAAAGGTTTAGCTTTCTCGCAACTGCAAATACTGCGCATGCACTGGAACCGGAAGCAAGGGTATATCCAGCACCTCGTTCCCAAATTTCTATGGCTATGGTGTTCCTATCAAGGATCTTGGCGAATTGTACGTTTGTTTTTTCTGGAAACATCGGGTTACACTCTAAAAGAGGCCCTGCAGTTTTGATCTTTTCACAGGAGAGCTCGTCGACAAAAATTACACAGTGAGGGTTCCCCATTGACACTGGGTAGTACCTATAGGTTTCATCATTTACCGCAAACGTCGATGAACCACAGGGAAAATACGGAATATTGCTATCTTTAAACAGAGGACATTCCATATCAACTTCAATTTGATCCTTAGAAAGAACGCCGCACGTCACGGTTTTTTTGAAAGTTTTGACAAAAAATTCACTGTGCGGAGAGACTTGTCCTAAGTCGAACATTGCACGCGCAAAAATCCTAACACCGTTGCCACTTATTTCCGCTGTAGTTCCATCGGGATTGATTATTTGTACCTTGAAAATATTGTCACCGACCTTGGTGCCATAAAGAATACCATCGGACCCTATTCCAAAATTTCTATGGCAAATTTTTTTTATCCCTGCCATGGTCGGCAATTTAAACCTCGACGCGTCCAAGAACAGATAATCATTGCCCAAGGCATGGTACTTTACGAAACACAAATCATCTTCTTCTTTGAACATAATATGTACTTTCATATACCCTAAGGGGTGACCTCTTTCCACATGCTAGAGCATACAATTGGACACTCCATATAAATCCCTAGCGTCAAATAGAAAAGGATTTCTTGCCTTTCCATCGGGAAAATTTCTTTTAGAGATTGCTCACTTAGTCATTTGAATTGTTAAGTACTTCTTGGTTGACTGGTTCTTTCTGGCATAGGCCTTTGCAAACACTACCTTCCGATTGAAATTCGGTAACTATTATGTTAATTTTTCTGACGGCTGCCAAACCAATATTATTGATAAGAATATTCTGTAATGTTTCGCGTAGGGACCTGGAAATATCTGCCAGATTCTGTCTGCGACTGATGCGAATGGCAATATCGATGTCGATGATTCCTCTGCAACATTTGATTTTTGTGCGTATTTTGTCTTTGATACCAACATCCTTCGCAAGCGATTCGATAATCTTGATTAATGAGGCTTTGCTCAGCGAAACAGTCCCCTCGTCACTCTTGGAAATAAAAATCCACTTTGGTCTCCATAGCAAGTATAGGATATAAATAGCGGCAATGCCGCCGATAGACCATCCCAATAGGAATACGTACTTTAATTGTTCCGCGCTCAAATTTTGTAAAATTTCTTTCATAGTTCTCCTTCAATAAATTCATTTTTGTCCGTCGTTTCCGAAATTTCAACACCATCAATGATGACATTTACCTTGCTAACACCTGTCATTGTCATCTTGGTAATATGATCTATTATGTTTTGTTGAACGTTGGAAGCTACTTTTGCAAGCTCACAGCCAAATTTTAATGTTAAACAAATGTCGATCAGGTAATTTCCGAATTCATCTTCGGAGACGTTAACTCCGTTGAGTGTCGACTTTTTGCTCGAAAAAAATGAAGCGATTCCGTTCGCAAATCCATGTTTGCCAACGGCCAATACTCCTTTTGTTTGCATGGCACTTAGCGTTGCAATGTTTGCAATCACTGAATGATTTATCTTGATTTCGCCCAAGTTGCAGGATGAATCGTCGGAAACCATGGGAATGGGGAACGAAGAGTTTTTTTCCGTTTCTTTCTTATCACTTTTTTCTGTAGTCATAGTTTTAACAATTTTTAAAGTTTAGAGCATCCGTGGGAGTCCTGCGTAAAAAATCATCCACAAATTTTGTGGTATACTGGCCAGTAATATAGCCTTTATCCATCATTACAGCCCTTACAAACGGAATTGTCGTCTTTACGCCACGAATCATATATTCACTCAGTGCACTATACATTTTTTTTATTGCGAGCTCCCGGGTTCGCTCTGAAGTTATCAATTTAGCAACCATACTGTCATAGTACTGCGGAATAACATATCCAGAATAAACATGGGAATCAACGCGAACACCATGACCTCCCGGCGAGTAATATAACGCTATTTCTCCGGGGCAAGGAGCAAAATTTCGGACGGGATCTTCCGCATTAATCCTACATTCGATGGCATGTTTGTTAATCTTAACGTCCCTTTGGTCGATGATCAACTTTTCACCGGCTGCAATATTTAGCTGCCACTTGACCAAATCGATACCGGTCATTTCTTCTGTTACACCATGCTCGACCTGTATGCGAGCATTCATTTCTATGAAATAATAATGACCATGCTTGTCCACTAAAAATTCGACGGTTCCCGCATTTTGATAGTTGCATTTTTTAGCAATTTTAATGGCTGCGTTGCCCATTTCGTTGCGTAATTTTTCCGATAGGAAAGGGGAAGGCGCCTCTTCAACCAATTTTTGATAACGCCTCTGGATGGAACAATCCCGATCGAATAGGTGAATTATCTTCCCATATTTATCCGCTAAAATTTGAAACTCTATGTGATGGGGATCTTCGATATATTTTTCTATGTACACGGATCCGTCGCCGAATGCTTTCTCGGCTTCTGACCTCACCATTTTGTATTCCTTGCAAAAGGAAACAGAATTATTAACCAATCGCATCCCTTTGCCTCCACCGCCGGCCGCTGCTTTTATGATCACTGGATATCCGATGGAATCTGCGAGATTTTTTGCTTCCATTTCGTTATCTATTATACCCTCACTGCCAGGCACACATGGAACATTTACGCTTTTGGCAATGCTTTTAGCAATTGATTTATTTCCAATGGAGGCAATTGTTTCCGGAGATGGACCAATAAATGTAATATTACAGTCATGGCATTGCTGTGCAAAGGTAGGATTTTCCGATAAAAACCCATAGCCGGGGTGAATGGCATCCACATTGGTTATTTCCGCTGCACTGAAGATTCTGTCTGCTCTAAGATAGCTATTAGTACTTGTGGCATCACCTATGCAAACTGCCTCGTCTGCCAGTTGAACATGGAGGGACTGGTCATCAACTTCCGAATAAACCGCCACTGTTTTTATGCCAAATTCTCTACATGCCCGAACCACGCGAAGGGCAATTTCACCCCGATTTGCTATCAAAACTTTTTCGAACATATTCTATGATCTTTTAACCTTAAACAGCGGCTGTCCAAATTCAACGGGTTGTCCATTTTGTACGAAGATTTCTCTAATTACACCCTTGACCTCGGCTTGTATTTCATTCATCACCTTCATGGCTTCTATGATACAAACGGTAGTTTCGGTATCGACGGAAGAATCCTTATATACAAAATCCTGAGATTCTGGAGATGGGGCACTATAGAACGTTCCCACTATGGGCGATTTGATTATGTGGTAATTGGAATCATCTTCCGAATTCACCATCTGGGATACCTTATCTTCCCGTACTATGGCTGGGATAGCGTTGTTTGGCGATTGGATAACATGGGGATGGGTTGCTTCCCATCCTCCCTGATTGACAATTCTCAGACGCATATTTTCTCGCTCGATTTCTAACTCATGAAGATTTGCATCCTTTACCAATGTTACCAGTTGCTGTATTTCGTGTAAATCCAAAAAGCCTCCTACCATTTATTGTGTGCCTTCATGGAAAGAATTGAAAAATTTAATGCAATTAGAAAATTAATTCCTATCCACCGCAAAAAATTGTTTGTTCACCGGATTATTTCGGTCGAATGTGAACTAGGATAATAAATTCCGTGCATTTAACATTTTCTCCATCTAAATTTTCGAACGGTTATCCGACAATTTGTGAGGGCATGGCACAAGTTGTGTTGACTATTTTGAAGATCTCTCTAGGGAATATTGCCGTTAAAATAAGGTATTACATTGAAGGGATATAAGAGGATAATTTTAAAATTCAGTGGTGAGGTTTTAAAAGATAAAACCGACGGGTCGGCAATTAGTTCCAGTACTGTTCACGCCCTATGCAAAGAATTAAAAATTCTCCAGGAAATTGGACTGGAAATTGGCGTTGTGATAGGCGGAGGTAATATTTTTCGAGGGGTGTCCGAGAACAGAAAATGGGGCTATGACCGCCTCATGGGGGATTACATGGGTATGTTGGCAACCATAATAAATTCCATGGCAATTGCAGATTTTTTAAAGAAGCTTGAAGTGGCAGTGGAGGTTTTTTCTGCACTTCCCATGTTGAATGTCTGTGAAACATATTACCCAAGATATGCCCAAAAGGCCATGGATGACGGAAAGATTGTATTACTCGCAGGGGGAACTGGCAGTGCATTTTTTTCGACGGATAGTGCGGCTGCTCTTAGGGCAAGTGAATTGCACGCAGATGTTATCATAAAGGCGACAAAAGTTGATGGAGTTTTCGACAAAGATCCCAAACATCACCGCGATGCTGTTAAATTTGATAAAATTTCATTCCAAGAAGTCCTTTTGCGCCACCTGCGAGTCATGGATTCCACGGCATTTTCACTGTGTATGGATAATAATATACCGATACTTATCGTGAATGCCCAAAAGGATTTAAAAAATATTGAGCGTGCCATCCGGGGAGAAATGGTTGGTACTACAGTTTCAAATATTTTAAACACTTAAAAGATTTTCAACCAATATGGATATAAATGCAGAAATAAAAAAGGCAAAAACAGCGATGGATATCGCTGTAAAACACACTTTAACAGAATTCAATTCATTGCATACGGGTAAAGCTTCTCCCGGGATGGTTGAAAATTTATCCGTCGAAATGTATGGATCTATGTCAAAATTGCGTGAAATTTCCGCGATAACAATTCCGGATGTAAAGACCATACAAATCCAACCGTGGGACAAGGAAAGCGTTAAAGCAATTGAAAAAGCAATCTTGGCAGCCAATTTGGGGGTTACACCAATTGTAAATGGCATGATTATTCGCTGTGTCATGCCCGAAATGAGTAGGGAACGTAGGCAAGAATTGAGCAAGGTAGCAAATGGCATGGCAGAGGAGGGGCGTATTAAAGTTCGTTCCATTCGTCGCGACACCATTGAGTTTTTCAAAAAAGCCAAAAAAGATGGAGTAATCAGCGAAGACGACTTGAAACGGCTGGAAAAAGATATCCAAAATATCACCGATGCTGCGATAAAAGAAATCGATAGCAGTCTTAATCTAAAAAGTTCCGACCTGATGAAAATTTAAATATCCTTCTAGGGAATAACTTCGCCAATTGGACTAACATGTTTTAGCCTTTTTGCCGATGGATTGTTTTTTTAAGGATTTTGATTTCTAGGAAATTTTTATGCCAAGGGGATGGATTTTTTCTCGACAAGATATGGTAATACCTTTTATTGAAGGTGGTGTCTGATTTTTATGTACATTGGACTAGTGATTTGGGTTTTATAAAGTTATGCCAGAGTTTGAAGAGTGGTCTAAAGGAGAAGGTGAATCTAAAGAAAATGATGTTGGGCAAGCCTCTGAAAAAAATCAGACGCGTTATGCTCTAAAAAGAGGGCGGATCCCACAGGTAAAGAATTTTACTGAAAATGGTGAAGCTGTGCCTGTAACTGCAAGTATCGTCGATGTGGAGCATGATGCAATAGGGGCTCGTTTCCAGGGAAGACCAATTTCGGACGTTCCTCCAGTAAAAAAGTCAACGGAAATTGTGGAAGAATCAGGTCACGCCGCATCGGATAAGAGGCCTCACATACATCAAAAAAGAATTAGGCATGAGGATGAGCAAAAACCAAAATTTCACGAAGAGAAAACTCAAGCCCATAATAGGGTAACATTTGAAAAGCATCCTTTGGCAAAATCTGGGGGTAAATTATCTAAATTTTGGAAAAAATTTTTAAAATTTTTTGGCATAAAGTCGAAAGATTCCGAAAATGCAGAAGGCAAAGTTTTGAATCAAAAAAAACGGCACATGACAAAAAAGACAAACAATTTTCACACCCGAGGCACGCAAAACAATTTTTCTAAAAAAGCGAAATAAAATTTCCATGGAAACTACTTATATCGTGGGGAATAGGCGATTGGTGGGTGATGTCAAAGTTAGTGGTTCAAAGAATGCATGTCTTCCCATACTGGCAGCGTCGCTTCTAACGGATGAAGAATGTACAATAAAGAATGTTCCTCGGCTGAGCGACATTGGCACGATGCTTGAAATTTTCAAGGCCCTGGGTGTTGATTTTTCCTATGCTAGTCCCCATGCGTTAAAAATTCAAGCCCGCAATGTCTCAGGTGAAGTTCCCGGATCGCTCGTTAGAAAAATGCGAGCTTCCATTTGTTTGATGGGAGCGTTATTGGGGCGTCTACACAGGGTCGTCATACCCAAGCCGGGAGGATGTGTAATCGGAGATCGTCCCTTTGATCTGCATATCAAAGGATTTAAAGCACTTGGCTATAAAATTTCCGAAGAGGATGACATTTGGACACTGGACGGGAAAGATTTGCACGGAACAACGGTTTGCCTTAGTGGTCCGCGTGGCAGTACTATGACAGGGACAACAAATGTTGTCATGGCAGCCATTATGATACCGGGACAAACCATCATCGAGGATGCTGCCATCGAACCGGAAGTCGTAGATTTTTGCCGATATTTAACCCATATGGGTGCCAAAATAAAAGGAATAGGGACATCCGTCCTAACCATCCATGGAGGAGTGCCATTGCACGGTTGCGAATATGCCATCATTGGGGACAGGATGGAGGCCGGAACATTTGTCTGTGCCGGGCTAATCACGGGTGGAAATATTAGGATTTCGGGGCTCGAATTTGGTCTTCTCGACTCATTTTTACATCCTTTAAAAAAAACAGGGGCCAATGTTTTTCAAAACGTTGATGGGACAATACACGTACAGTCGGGTGACCCATTGGGGTCCATCGATGTGGAAACAGGGCCCCATCCGGGATTTCCGACCGACCTGCAGGCTCAACTGTGTACGTTGCTTACACAATCCGGTGGAAATTCCACCATTAGGGAAAACATATATCCCAACAGGTTTATGTACGTGACAGAACTAAAAAAAATGGGGGCTACCATTGATCATGTGGGGCCGTGTGCCCGCATAAAGGGTTCCTGTTCCCTAAAAGGAGCCCATCTTCAAGCAACGGATCTGCGGGCTGGTGCTGCGTTATATTTGGCGGGACTGTGTGCTAAGGGGGATACATTTGTTCACGACATTTTTCATCTAGATCGTGGCTATGAAGCATTGGAAGATAAGCTTTGCCTATTGGGAGCCAAAATCAAGCGCATGAAAGTTGCCTAGGCTCCAGGACTCATAAAAAGAGGATTAATAAAAAGAAGGAAAAGAAGCATTTGGAATGGGAGTTCGAACAGTGTTTGAGTGGAGAAGGTTGCTAAAGGAGAGTGGAAACCTGGAAGGAAAGCCCCTAAACAAAAACCAAGGAGTCTAGACGTGGATAGACTCAGAAAGCACGTGGAGGAACGTCCGGATGCCCAGGCTCAAGGCTCATAAGTTCAAATAAAAGAGCAAAAAACAGGCGATGCAGATGGTGGGAGAAGGAGGTGTTGATACAGCGGTAGTAGCGGGTGGCAATGGGGAAATTTTCAATCTACG
>JAITIO010000054.1 GCA_031279395.1 Puniceicoccales bacterium
GGTTCTGCGATCCTGTGGTTCTGCGATCCTGTGGTTCTGCGATCCTGTGGTTCTGCGATCCTGTGGTTCTGCGATCCTGTGGTTCTGCGATCCTGTGGTTCTGCGATCCTGTGGTTCTTTAGATATTGTAATACCCATGGGGCCACAATGTAAAGAATATTTTTTTATTTTAAATAAAAAAAATTAACTTTTATAATATTTTACGATATTCTATGAAAACTATGAATTATTGTTGTTTTTCGGACTGAAGTTGAACGCTGCTTTCATGCCTTCTCGGACGGGGTCGTTGGACAGTCGTGCGTAGATTGCCGTTGACTGGGGAGACTTATGTCCCAATGACTTCCCTATCACTACTAGACTTACTCCGGCTATTGCCTGATAGCTTCCACAAGTACGGCGGAGGTCGTGGATACGCAAGTTTTTCAACCCTGCTCGGTCTAGTATCCTTTTCCAGGCTTTTTGTGGGCTAACTAAACATCCACTTTTGCCACTACCAGGGAATACCCATGGTGTTGATTCTTTTAAACATAAACGATTGGTAAGAACTTCAAGGGCTTGTTCAATCAATGGAATTCTTACGGGCTCCCCGTTTTTTGTATCCGGTATCCTCCACTCGTTTATGGAGAAATCTATGTCTTCCCACCTCATACTCAACACATTTCCACACCGAGCACCCGTATATAGACACATCAAAAAAAAGTCCCTCATATCCCTATTCGGTTCCGCTTCCAATGCTTCCATAAATTTTGGCAGTTCGTCGTGCAATATGAACCGGTCCCTCTTCTGCTCCCTAAACTTCTGTATTTTAGCAGCTGGGTTTATCCCTTCCCATCCCCATTCTATCATCTTGTTGTAAATGGCTCGAGTATAGGCTAATGCTCGGTTTGCTTCGTATTTTCCATGTTCTCTCCCTATATGTGCATGCATGTCCTGCATTTCAAAGCGGTTCAGGGAGGCAAGGAATCTATGCGACCAATGATACAAAATATTTTTCATTTGTTTTTCAATATCCTTTAATGTGGATGGTTTGTTTTTTACCTTAATATGACGGTTTAAGTACATTTCATAGGCTTCTCCGAATGTTTTTTCGTTAGAAAGCTTGTGCTTTTCCTCTTCGGGATTTTTTCCTATTGCTATTTGTCCTTTTACATGCTGTGCCGCTTTTCTTGCTTGTTCTATCGTCATTTCTGGAAAATGCCCCAGGACAACCCGCTTGTCTTGTCCCTGTATGCGCTTTCGAACCATAAAACTCTTATGGCCAGTCGATGTTATGTATAAACTCAATCCCTTTTCTTTCGTATCACAAAATGTTAGGGTTCCTTTTTCGGGTATGGGTAATCCTAGCAGCGTTGCTTTTGTAAAATTTATCTCCGTCTTGTTTTTCATATCTCTTACTATTTATTAAATATTTAGGAACTTCATTGCCGCGGTATTGCCGCAATCTGTGTGAAATTTTATTAAATTTTAATAAATTCTATATAATACTTACTAACATAAATCAAGCTCAAATCCCCTTTAAATAAAGAAATATTAAACTTTGTTAAAAAAAGAGTAAACGATGGATAGGGTGATCTGTAATCAACCAACCCAAACATCGCCCATAGTTTTATGGCAATGGTTTTATCTTTTGCTACGACGCTTCTTCGACTTGGACAATCCTATTTCCTTTTATGTTTTTTGTTGATACGGGGAAAAACTGAGAAACTTCTCGAGAAATGAGACTTTTCGTCCCATATAGAAACTCTTGGCCAAAAATAAAATCGATTAAATTATTCCATGACACTGCGAATAGTTATGATGCCATCGCACTTTTTTAAGTCAAGTGCATTTTGAATTTTATTTCATCGCGCATAATTTGTGGAGAGACTTTACTTGCAAGCCATAGGAAAAATTTTATCTAGTGCTCCAATTCTATGAAAGTAAGCACAAGATGGTTGAGCAGGTATTTGGACATAAGGATTGGCGAAGAAGAGCTTTGTGAAGTTTTTACCAGCATTGGGCTAGAAGTCGAATGGATTGAACACATTGGAACTGCTAGGCAAAAAACACTCGTCGTGGGGGAGATTAAAGAAATTCGACAGCATCCCAATGCCGATAAATTGTCAGTGTGTGCGGTGTGTGTCGGCCCAAATGATACCCGACAGATTGTTTGTGGAGCAAAAAATTTTAAACTGAATGACCATGTTCCCGTTGCGTTACCCGGAACGATATTACCTGGAGATTTTAAAATTAACAAAAGTAACCTGCGTGGGGTTGATTCTGATGGAATGATGTGTAGTAGCAAAGAACTCGGTTTAGGCGAAGATCACTCCGGCCTACTGATTCTCGAACGAAATACACCTATTGGAACATGTCTCCACGACACCATCGACGTTAATTGGGACACCATTTTCAACCTATCGTTGACCGCAAATCGGGGAGACTGTCTAAGCCATATTGGGATTGCACGGGATTTGGCAGCAAAATTAAATGTGGCATTGAAACTTCCACAAATCCATGGAGTTGAAGTTTCCGAAAAGGAAAGGCCGAAGGGGCATTTTTTGGAAAAAATTTCCATCGAAACCGACAATTGTGGATGTTACGTAGCCATTTGCGTAAAGAATGTTAAAATTGGGGATAGCCCCAACTGGGTGAAGCGTGATCTCGCAGCCGTTGGAGTGAGGTCCATTAGTAACGCGGTGGATATTGGCAATTGGGTAATGATGGAAACAGGGCAGCCGGTACACATTTTCGACGCAAAAAAAATCCGAGGAAATCAATTGACTATCAGGCAAGCCAGGGATGAAGAAACTATCATCTCCCTCGATGGTCAGAAAAGAATGTTAAGCGGTGACATGGCTGTAATCTGTGACATGGAACGTCCACTTGTCGTTGCGGGAATCACCGGCAGCGTAGATGCGGAAGTCGACGACAATACGATGGATATTTTGATAGAAAGTGCCTATTTCAATCCGGACAGCATAAGAAGGTCCGCCAAGACTTTGAATATTTCTACGGAAAGCTCCTACAGGTTTTCCCGGGATATTGATAAAGCAAATATTGCGAACTATGGAGTGCGGGTAGCAAATTTGATGACGGAAATCTGCGGTGGTGAAATTGTTGCAGCGTGTTGGAAAGTAGACAATTTAGGAGAAAAAACTATAGTTATCGACTTTCAACCATCCTTGATAGGAGAACTATGCGGATTTACCATCCTCCTAGAAATTGCGGAAAATATTTTAATAAAACTTGGGTTTCTCATCGAAAAATCAAGTGCGGAAAATTGGAAGATAACGGTGCCAGCACATCGTCCGGACATAGCCTGCGCCTCCGACATTGTGTCCGAATGCCTGAGGATATATGGTACGGATAAAATTCCAACGACTCCTACGAAATGTACCGGTATTCACCATGAATCAGATCCTTCGGCGGTATTCTGTCAAAATGCAAGCAATTACCTGTCCGGCCAAGGATTTTTCGAGTGCTATAATTTTGCCCTTCGCAATGGCAATGAGATAAAAAATTTTTTCGGAGAAAATGCTGCCCTATCTGTACGCAACCCTTTCAATGCCGATCAAAACTGCTACAGAAGCTCATTAATTCCTGGATTATTGGATGCCATCAAATTCAACATCCAGAATGGCAATTTGGATATTAAATTTTTCGAAACGGGGCATGTTGTGCTAAGGGTCGATGAAAAGTTTAACGAATGTTTGGCCATTGGTTGTGTAATGCCAATAAAACCGTTGGAACGTTCATGGCAATTGGTAGAAGCGGCAGATTTTTATGACGTTAAGGCTTTGATTTTGCCGATTTTAAAAAACTTCTCCCAGCGGCTAGCACAATTTAATCCCATAAAAATTAGTAACATTTGGCAACCCGAACATGCGGCCTGTTGTGGATTCCTAAACCGTGAAAAGTTCCAAGCGACATGTGGATTTCTCAATATAAATTTGACCAAGGCTTTTGACATCAAACAGTATGTTCTTGCAGCCGAAATAATGATACATCCCGCCATTTTTGGAAGAAAACCTGAAAAGGTTTCCCATAAACCATTTAGCCAATTCCCTCGCATATCAAAGGACCTGTCCCTCATAGTAAAGCTTGATGAGCCCGCTGCCAACATCGAAGGTAAGGTAATGAAAGCTGCCCAAAAGAGCATTTTGAATGATGTTTTCATAGAATCGATCAAGGTTTTTGATGTTTATCAGGGCAAAGAGATTCCAGATGGCACAAAAAACATTGGTCTAACGATAAATTATCGTTCTCACGGTAGAACACTGATAGATTCCGAAATACAGGCGGCCTTTAATGCCATGCAATCGGAAGTTGAAAAGTCATATGAGATAAGGAAACAATCATGAAAGATAAAAGTTTTGACCATAGCGTGCACATTGAAAATATTGCAACATTGGCACGCATTCATTTAACGGACCAGGAACGGCAAGATCTGACGAAAAGTCTTGATGAAATTTTGGAATACTTCGATAAGTTAAAAACAGTGAATGTTGAAGGTATAGAACCATCGGCCCATGCATTTCCGCTCTATGATATTCTCCGGGATGATGAGGTTGGAGCTCCATTTGATGCAGAGACTGCCCTACACAATGCTCCTAAACAGAGAAATAATCAGATCATAGTGCCAAAAGTTGTGGAATAGGAAAAACCATGGATAATGAATTTTTTTACAAATCAGCATCTGCATTGAACAATCTATTAGATTCTGGAGAGCTAACATCCGTTGAATTGACAAAGGCTGTCATCGAAAGGACAAGATCAATTGACGGTAAACTAAACGCTTTTATTTCCTTTGACGAAGAAAAGACCCTAAACGAAGCGAATCAATCAGACAGGCGGCGAAAAGCAGGTAAAAAATTGAGCAACTTGGATGGTATCCCTGTGGGGATAAAAGATCTTATTTCAGAACAGGGGCAGCCGCTCACCTGTGGATCGAAAATCCTGGATGGATACGTTTCGCCCTATGATGCAACGGTGATAGAACGCATGCGCAATGCCGGATGTGTCCTATGGGGCCGTCTCAATATGGATGAATTTGCCATGGGGTCATCCAATGAAAATTCCCACTACGGCAAGGTTTCAAACCCATGGGATATTTTGCGGGTGCCCGGTGGAAGTAGCGGAGGTAGTGCCGCTGCGGTAGCATCCGGGGAAACGATCCTAGCTCTGAGCAGTGACACAGGAGGATCCATTCGCCAGCCGGCAGCATTTTGTGGTATAGTCGGACTTAAGCCGACCTATGGAGCAGTTAGCCGCTATGGGCTCGTTGCATTTGCCAGCTCCCTCGACCAGATAGGTCCGATGGGCCGTTCCATTGAAGATGTTGCCATATTATTTCACCTCATTTCCGGGTACGATGATAGGGATTCGTCTAGCTATCCGGTCGACAAAACAAACCATAGCATCGAGTCCGTAAGAAACAAAAGGATTAAAACCATTGGTATCCCCACCGAATATTTCGGAGAAGGACTGGATCCTGAAATTCGCCAAGCGATCGAAAATGCCATCAACTTTTATAAAAATGCTGGCCATAGGATCAAGGAAGTCTCACTGACCATGACCGAATATACCATGGCAGTTTACTATGTTATTGCAACCGCCGAAGCATCATCAAATTTGGCACGGTTCGACGGTATTAGATACGGTTATCGTTCCGAAAGAGCAAAGGATGCTGTCGACCTTTACTATAAAACCCGTGGAGAAGGTTTTGGTTTTGAAGTTAAGCGGAGGATCATGCTTGGAACCTATGTGCTCAGCAATGAAAATTTCGAATCCTATTACTTGCGAGCGCAAAAGGTGCGAACTCTGATAAGGAATGACTTCATGGAAACCTTTAAAAATGTCGACCTACTGATTACTCCTGTGACCCCAAGCCCGGCATTTAGAATTGGAGAAAAGTCTGCTGATCCATTGCAAATGTATCTGAATGATATTTACACGATATCTATCAATCTAGCTGGTCTCTGTGCCCTGTCTCTTCCCTGTGGGTTGTCCTCTGATGGCTTACCAATAGGTCTTCAGTTAATAGGAAAACCTTTTCACGAACATGAAATCCTGTCGTTGGGATATGAATTTGAACAGGGCCACGATTTTAAAAACATGCACCCAACCCTTTAAGAAAAGGGCATCAGAGGGGTTAAAATGTAGTCCTATTTCCCAATGCAAAAATTGGAAAATATCAAATCCAGCATCTTTTCGTTATCATAGGCCCCCGTGATTTCTCCGAGAATTTCAAGGGACTGACGGATATCGCTGGCAATGGTTTCAACGCATAGTGGCCGTAGCAATTTGGATTGTACCGCTTTCAGACATGCATTTGCCCGGCGTAGAATGTCGATATGTCGAGCATTTACCACGATGTCGATGTCGTTGTTCAAAATTTTATTCCTAGAAATTACTCCTAAAATTTTTGTTTTCAGTATCCGTGGATTTGTCTCATTTTTCATGGAAATTTCAATCCTGTCCAAATGTGGCAAAAAATCTTCAACGGCACAATTTTTTGCTAAGTCGATCTTGTTAATAACGACCAATGCATTTTGATCGTTTAAACAATTGACAATTTCCCGTGGGATCACTGGCAATGTGTTCGAGTTGATGTTCACCACCATTAAAAAAAAATCAGCACTTGAAGCTTTTGTAATTGCTTTTGCAATTCCTGTTTTTTCAATCTCGCCTAGTGCTTTACTTCGCAAACCTGCGGTGTCGCAAATTTTCAAAACATTGTTACCAATCACAATTTTTTCTGAAATTATGTCACGGGTGGTTCCAGAAATTTCACTGACGATAGCCCGATCTTCACCCAATAGGAAATTAAACAGGCTACTTTTTCCGGCATTGGGCTCTCCCAATATTACCGTTGAGATGCCGTTGTTGATGATTGAATGATATTTGTTGTTTTCGATCAAGGTTTCTAGCTCTTTAATGGCTGTTTCAACCTTTTGTAAAATGTCATGGGAAAAAGTTTTTTCGTCGAAAATTTCATCCTCTGAAAAATCTATTTCCATCTCCACCCTTGCGAGCACATTCAGTAGATCCTTGCTTACTCCATTAATTTTATCGCTCAACATACCACCGAGCTGATTTTGCGCCACTTGCATTGCCCGTTCATTCGTTGCGTGAATCACATCCGCAACCGCTTCCGCCTGGCATAGGTCTAGCTTCCCATTTAGAAAAGCACGTTTCGTAAATTCTCCCGGCTCCGCCAACCTACAGCCTCTCGCACATAGGTCTGCCGAGATATTTTCAACTATCAACATATTTCCATGACAGTAAATTTCCACGGCATCCTCCCCCGTATAGGAACCAGCGGAGGGGAAAAATACCATCAAGACATCATCGAGTAGTTGCCCTCCCCTTGACAAATACTTGCAATGGTACAGCGTTTTGGGAGAAAATTCACCCCTGGAAATAGAATGACAAAACAGAGATTGACTCAAAGGTCCACTGATGCGAATAACCGCTATGGCAGATATTCCAGCCGGCGTAGCGAGTGCAACTATCGTATCTCGCTGCATTTCCTGGGCAACATTAGCGATTTCTATTGGGACCAAAGCTGCGAATAGGCATATTCTTTGGCACTTCGACATTCTTCATGCGAAAGATAATCCTTGCCTTTTGTAAATCCTGGGGACTCATTTCCATTTTGACAGTATCACCTATCATGAGCTTAATAAAATTTTTTCTCAATTTCCCAGAAATGTGAGCCAACACCACATGCTTGTTTGGCAATTCCACCCGAAACATCGTCCCGGGCAACACGGAAATGACTTTACCGACAACTTCTATATACTCTGCCATTATTCTATAATGAGTATAACGAGAAAGAATAAACTTGCCATTGTCCAGCAAAATCAAACAATCTTTAATGTTTATTTTTTTTGGAAAATTTCCATGGGAAATTACGAATTGTGTGGATAACATCTGATAATATTAAAATTAAAAGCATTTTTGCTTTATTTTTACGAAAAGCATCCTATTATTTCACTCCAAGGGAGTGATGAAAAAGAAAAAGAAAAAGGGGGGTATTCTGCTTTTTGTATTAGTTTGCATAGGTATCTTTGGTGCCATGTTGATAAAGTTTTTAGGCGCCACAACCCCTAGAAGGATTTTTTATAACAGTGCCGTATGCTCCTATGGTTTTTTAGACAATTCCCAAAATTTACATGGTCTCCTTGAACTTGAATCGGAATCAATGAAAAATTCGACATTGGCATACATAAAGGGCAGGACCGAACTAATGCTTAGTAGTGTACCTCTCATATGGAATGAGGATGCGTTGAATAAGTTAAGGGAAACATTGAACAATTCCTCAAAAAGATACTGGGAAATGGCAGGAGAAAATTTCATCCAAGACTTCTGGGAGATAGCGATGGAAGCGCAATCAAAGGATTCGCAATATGATAAAACACGGAAAATGTATCAAAGTGTTAAGCGGGTATCCATATTACCCACGTGGTCAATGTGCAAAGATCAAGAAGAGCTCATAGTGAAAAACATACTAGCGCTTTCCTCTAATGCTACAAAAAAAACACTTGAAAACATTTCCAAACTGTTACAGGAATTAGAGCGATTAAATTATTCATTGTCGAACCCTAGATATATTGACGAGAGATTTAGGTCAACAGAAATCAAGGAAATACAAAAAATACTGTCAGATGTATTTAACAATAAACGTGCGCAATGGCAAGAAGGAGTGATAAATCTGAAAAATGAAAGTATATATAGGAATCAATTCAAAGAAAAAATAACCAGGTTAATGGAAAAGTTAAAACCGCCGCAGGAGGAAAGGTTGAAAGAATTAGTGTCTCTCAGAAAAATAGAGCAAAGTTTGGCTGGCAAAGATAGCATTGACGCAAATACTTGGCAAGAAATAAAGGAACTGTTAAGCATAGAGAAGAGTTTGCCGCAAGTAGATCAGTCCAAAAAGAACTTTCTAAAAGAACTGGAACAAAAGCTCTACTCTAATGGGCGAGCACGATCTCAAACATCAGAAGAAGTAAGCCATATTAGGAGTGAAATTTTAAAAATATTTCAAAATTCAATTAAAGATGCATTGAAGCAGGAAAACTTCGAAAATAACGGATCCCAAAAAGATGGCTCATTAAGACAATTGGAGGAAGATATTCAATCCGAATGGTTTTTAAATACGTTTACAAGTTTGTTCCCGAACAAAAACATAGCCGCTAATTTACAAAATTGGGAAAAGAAATCAGAAGAAAAACTATCTAATGACTTACAAAATATTCTGAACTCTATAAACTCAGATCTAGTCAATAAATTGAAAGATTTAGCAACGGCTTATGACAACAGAATAAGTGACAAAAACTATCAACAGGTGAGAAACTTAGTAAAAGAAAGTAGAGACTTCAATGAAATTCTTTCTTCGCATAAAGATGTGAACAGATTGCAATCTGTTTTTGCGATGACAAAGATGGCGGGAGGTGGTACATTAGAGGTTGACATTAATGGTTATAAAAAAAATTTTAATGTGGAAAGCGTCGTTAAGATTGTTATGTTGGATAACAAACTTCCACTGACCGTGAAATTTAAAAGTGAGGTAAAAGAAGCAATCGGATTAATTTTCCAGGACTTTAATATCGATGAAAAAGAAATAGCATCATTTTGGGACGATCTTGAAAAGATTATAGATGTATTAGGCAAACCAGATAGCATCTACAAACCAGGAATCCCTTCGCGTACAGAACTTAAGGAAAAAGAATTGGAATATTCCCGTATGATAATCGAAGACTTCAGAGATACAAAACGTGATCTAGATATAAATATTTTTAGAGAGTTCTCTTCTTGGAAAGCGATCTTTAAAGATAAAGACCCGAATATCGAAATTGCCATTTTGCATTATTTGGGTGCAAGTTTAACCTTTGCAAATGATATCGATAGTATAAATTTTTATGCAGCCAGCGAATTTGTCCGACGGGCTCTAGTATATACTTTACCACTACGGCCAGAAATAAGCAATCAACAAAAGCAAGCAGCCAACTTACCAAGCTCGAAAGATCCTGAAACAATCAGACAAGAGATGTTTAAAATATTTAATTACGGACTTCAAGAGGGCAATAATGATCCAACTAAGCTCAGAGAAAATAAGGAAACAATTCGAAAAATATTGCAATTACTGCATGAAGCTAAAGTTGCCAACTTCCCAGAAGATTCAAATGGGGATATAGATGTGTTGTATTCGTACAGTAAGGCCATACGAATTATTGTATTAGTGCGAGATAAGGACTATAAAATACCACTTAATCGTATCACAAATTATCATTGTAAGATAGAGTATGTGGGGAATGGTAAACACGGCAGAAATAACACTGTTCAAACGATTGAAGAACTTTAAATAACAGCTTGGATCGATGAGTATTTTAGTAATAGGAGCAGCGGGATTTGTTGGTAGCCATCTGGTGAAGAGATTGGGGATGTTGGGCCATCGTGTCTGTGGCATGGACATAGATAATGTGCGAGCTAAACAGGTATTGGCATCAAATATTCCATTCTACTGCCATGATTTCGGGGCGCAATCTTCCCTCCAAAATGTCTTTAGACAGGAAAATGTCGAAATGGTCATTCAATGTGCCGGAAAATCCATCGTGGAAGATTCAGTCATAGACCCAATGTCGTACTATACGAATAATGTCCTCTGTAATGTATTTCTACTGGATACTTTGCTGAAGTCGAATATTACCAAAATAATGTATGTCTCTTCAGCCGCTGTTTTTGGGGAAATTGAAAAAATGCCAATTACCCAACAAACGATTCGCAATCCCATAAATCCACTAGGCAATACGCAGTTATTTGTCGAAAATATGTTGGAAGCTTTTAGAATATCCCATGGTCTAAGCTACGCAATTGTTAGAGCGTCAAATATCACCGGGATGAGCGAAGTAGAAAATGAATACTTCATACAAAACTTAGGAACTGGCCTTATTCCAAACCTTTTGAAGTATATTTTGGGACAAATAGACGCAGTAAATATTTTTGGGACTTCCCACGATACCATTGACTTGACAGCTGAACGAGATTACATACACGTGGACGACTTTTGCAATGCCTGCGTTAACGTGATGCCCAAACTATCAGTTCGTGGTGAAGGGATAGCCTATAACGTCGGGAGTGGTAAAAAATATTCCGTCAGAGAAGTAATCACAATGGCCGAACAACTGTTTGGAACCACCATTAAGACAATCGAAGGATCTTCTCGGATTGGCGACCCTTCGCGCCTATACTTCGATATCAATAGGGCTAGGAGTGAATTGGATTGGTATCCAAAATATGACTCCTTGGAGCTGATATTGAAAACAATGCTCTCATATTACCTAGCCCGTCGACAAAACCGCTAGATGTATAGCGGAACATTTATCCATCACTTTCCATACTCTGCACTTACGGAAGGATTGGTTTGTAAATTTGCCCCACTTGGATTGCCATGGACTATAACTGCCTTCAGTATGTTACTATCCAGTTTTTGTCGTTCAGGGTCGGATTTTTCCAGAGCTTCCTGTTTGTTTTCAAAAGCTTTTGTTCCCGGACGGGTTTCATCTGTGACTTCCCTACTAACATGCTGCGTGCTCCCAACATCATTTTGTGGAATATTTGGGTTTGCTATAGGGTTTATCTTCATATCTCCCACCACACCTGTTGGTCCAGGCGTGGTAACATTTGCATCTATCTGACTAGTATTCGTACTAGAAATTCCTATGTTTGACATCTCAATCCTCCTTGCTAAAGTTCTATTCTATTAAAGATATTTGGTAAAAAAATTTTTGCAACAAAAATTTTGATGTTTGGGTGTATATTACTTCATCCCACGTTTACAAGGAATCCTATCCTGATTTCACTGAAAATGTCCGCAAGCGATACAATAATATTTTTAGAAAAGTATGGCATTGTAGATTTTTTTGTGGTAAAAAATAATCATGTGTCCCCTAATATATAATACCATAGATCCGCATGGATTCACCGAACCAGCCTCATTGACCACTGAGACGTGTCAACATTTAAAATTGGCCCTGTATCAAGGAAGTTATAGTAAAAATGCTGAAACTTTGGAAGTACGCTGGTTAGCCGATGATGTTCACAAACGAATTGGGAATTTTTACCACCAAAGTGACAATTATATCGATATTGTTGGAAACGATGCACATCCCAACAATGTTGACCTAGTATATACGTTGAAAAACAAACTTTTGGAAGAAAAATCATCATTTATTAGGACATATCAATTGCTTACCGATGAAAATGTTTATCGGCTGTTTGTTGAAAAAATCAAGATAACAGAGAAAACTGAAGCGGAGGTAAAATTTGTTGGATGTCTTTTCATGATGCCAGAGTGTGAAAATGACGAAGGAGAAGGAGATATTATCAGGCAACAACTCCTTGAAAATCTACGAAAAGAACGGGAAATCAATCAGGTAAAAGATCTATTTGTAAACATGGTATCCCACGAAATGCGCACTCCTTTAGCGGTTATACAGGGAGCGGTTGATCTGGTCGAACACTGCAATGATAAGTTGAGCGATGGCGATAGAAAAAATTATATCCAATCAATAAAAAGAGCAATCCTGCGGATGACACGCACGATGGATACGGTGTTGATCTTAGCCAAAGTACAGAGTAATCAGCTATCGTTCCAACCGTTAAGTTCCGATGTGGTGGTGTTTTGTAAAAATATAATTAACGAAATTGAAAATCTCAACGAAGGGAGGAAAATTGTGCTTCAAATATCAAAATCATTTCCGCGGAGTATAGACATAGATACGACACTTCTTTACCACATCGTTTCTAATCTGCTAAACAATGCGATAAAATATTCCGATCCTATGACATTGGTATATTTAAACTTGGTCTTCGATAAAGAAACGTTGACCATTTACGTCAAGGACTTTGGCATAGGTATTCCACTCAAAGAAATGAAGGGGATATTTAAATTATTCCATCGTGGGTCTAATGCGAAAGGTCGCAAGGGTATGGGGATTGGTATGTTTATCGTTAAACATTGTATCGCATTGCACAATGGAAGCATAGAGGTTGAATCCAAGGAACATGAAGGAACAGTCTTTCGGGTAAAGCTGCCAATTGCGCATCAAAATTAGATAACTCCTCAAACACACGGACCGACAATATTTTTTCTCTTTGAAAACAAAAAGTTATAAAATGTTGCCTATGCCATCAAAATTTGTTTGATATCTCGTGGGAATGGCGGTGGTATTAGTTTTTGCGTTCGTTTTCTAATCTCCTTAAAATGTCGTCAAATAAAAACATCAAAGACAGGAAAGCACCTCTTAGGCACTATACCTTTGAGGAGTTGCAGAATTGTGCCGAAAACGATTTTAAAAATTTGAACGCCATCAAGTTGGCAAGAACTCCTCCCCATGAGATAGGTGCTTGGCTTGAAAGGCTCTCGCAGGAAGAAAGAGAAATAGTTTTACGCAAGCTATCCGTCGACGATGTAACCGAAGTTTTGGCAGAAATGAACGTTTCCGATTCGGCCGAAATCATTTCTGAAATGCGAGATGCCAAAGCCATAAAGATTTTGAGCTCCCTTGCTCCGGATGATGCCGCAGATTTACTAGGTGAATTGGAAGACGACGTAAGAGAACGGCTGATGGCTAAAATGCCATCGCAGGTTGCCACAACCTTGCGTAACCTGTTGACCTACGATCCGAATACTGCGGGAGGTGTCATGACTCCCCATGTTGCCGCCTTGGAAATAGACATGACGGTCGACGAAGCCATTGAGTTTTTGAGGGAAAACAAGGATGTAGCGGAGAATGTGGAAAGTTTGTATGTCACCGATGATAAAAGACATTTGGTCGGAGTTTTAAACATACAAAAATTGCTATGGACCGATCCTCATGCTAAGATTGGTGACTTGATGTGTAATGAAGTCGAGGGCATTTGTTCCTTGGAGCAGGATAAGGAAACAGTCGCCCATATGATGGCGAAAAATCACTTCAACACACTGCCTGTTGTCGATGGGCAGCACCGATTGATCGGCATTGTTACCCACGATGACGTTATTGATATTTTGCGAGAGGAAGCAACGGAAGATATCCAAAAGTTGCATGGAGCGGGTGGAGATGAAAGTATTCATGACAGTGTATCCTATAGTATTTTTAGGCGTACACCATGGCTGGTGATAAATTTGTGTATCGCATTTGTGACGGCTGGTGTTATTCGTATTTTTGAACAAAGGATTGCCCAGTGCACTGTGCTGGCAGTTTTCATGGTAATGATAACCGGACTAAGCGGAAATTCTGGAGCCCAAACATTAGCAATCTCAATCAGAGGCCTCGCCTTGGGCGAGTATCACAATAGGGATTCACTAAAGGTCGTACTTCGAGAAACTTTAAAAGGGTTTCTCAATGGTATTGTCATAGGTTTTATCGCACTAGTCGTGACAGGTATTTGGTCTCAAAACATAAGAGTTGGGATGGTAGTTTTTTTTGCAATGATTCTCAATATGGGACTATCCGGCTTCGTTGGATCACTTATCCCGATATTTTTAACGCGCATCAAATGTGACCCCGCCCAAAGTTCATACATTTTTCTTACCTCCATAACCGATATTGCTGGAATGTTCATTTTTCTAGGAATCGGATCATATTTTTTGCTCTAGGTGTTTCGTTTTACATTTTGTCTTCGAATAGGATGAAACAGATCGCCCAGGATTTGAATTTAAAAGCAACGGCGGATTCCACATTTTGTAAAATTTTTCCAAAACTCTGCAATTGGTTCGGTAAGTATATCCTATCCGGAAAACTTCGAGGGAAGGAACTGGAGATATATACTATCAAATTTCTCAACATCAAACAATTTCCCCTGCGGCTTGTGGTGAAAAGCAATCTCGGGCTTGCCCAACCATTTCGCATTGTGGCTCGAAAAAGACCTTTTTTTATAAGCTTCCATAAAATTTTCGACGGAGATATATATTTTACAAACAACCCGATCCTGGATAGTAGATTACTATTTTCGACCGACCGACAGGACCTTTTAAATTTGATACTACAATATGACGAAGTTCAGGACCATCTCTATAATATTTGGAAGACGAGGAAATGCGATGGTACGCTGTCCGTAAATAATAATTTTATCATATACCACGAACCATTTAGACTGATCACAAAAACAACCCGTGAAAGAATAAAAAACGTAACAAACCTGATTTGCGACATCACAGATATCATCAAACTGTCACGGAAATTTATAACCCGGGAGATGGAATAAACCCTAATTATGCTACGAAATTGCATCCAAACTACATCTGCGTAGGGCTGATGGCATGGGTAAAAATTACCTAAGCTTCATGTTTTGCATCAGGCTGATCATGGGCAAAAACATCGCAATTACGACGATACCGACAACAATGGCTAGAAATATTATGATAGCTGGCTCAATCAAAATTGTCAACAATGTTAATTGCTGTTCGATTTTTCGATCATATATTTCCGATATTTTTATAAATGCTTTGGCCAATCCCCTCGATTGTTCTCCCGCTAAAATCAGGCCATTGTCCGTTGCCGTAAGAAATTTGTTACCTCTGAAACTATCCGATAAGGTTTCTCCCTGAGTTATCTTCATTAAAACTTTTTCGAAGGTTTTTTTGCATTTACTGTTATCTATTATCCCAATTGACAATTGCAAGGCTTCCTGAAGTGGTACCCCAAATGACATCAACATCCCAATGGTTTTGAAAAAAGTATTGAGGTTCATGGCCAGGAATAACTTTCCGAAAATTGGCAGTTGGGTGCCAATGGCCAATTGATTTTTGAAAAATTTTTTACAAAAACAAACTCTAAAAACTGCAGTGGCAGCTATGGCAAACAGTCCTATCATTCCCCAATGGTTGCCGATAAAATTACAAAAGTTTACCACCCGTTGGGTCAACCATGGAAGAGATCTGCCATTGGAACTTTGGGATGTAAAAATCATTTCAAACTTTGGAACAACAATTGTCATGAGCAAAATCAGTGCAATCCCAGCCACTATCAGTACAATCGTTGGGTAAATTAGTGTCATTTTTACTTTTTGCCCAATGGACGATATTTTCTTACCAACTTCGGACATTTCCCGCAATGCGATTCCGGGACATCCTATTTTCTCTGCAGCCCTAACTGTTTTTATTTCGGTATCTGAAAAAAACTGACGGCAGCACATCATTCCTTCGGATAATGACATTCCGGCGGAAATTTTTCCCCTGAGGGAATGTATTATGCTGTAACTTGAGGAACCTTTTTTAAGTCCGATGGTCAATGTTGAAAGGCATTGTTCGATTGGTAACCCTGCCGTCAGCAACATTGCCAATTGTTCAAAAAATGCGTATTTCCAACTGGGTTGAATGTATCTTTTGCGGGAGAAAAGACTACGAATTTTCCCCATGTTTAAATTATTTCTCCTGGTCTTTGTTTCGCAACATTGCAATAGCTGAACATCGAATCCCCTATCTTTCAATTCCCGTTCGGCGAAGGTTTTACTGTCGGAAATAATTTCACCCCTAACGACCACATTGTGAGAATCTACGGCTAAAAACCTAAATCGCATTGTCTCCAATTGTAGAAAATATTTTACAAAAATAAACTCATTTTGTGAAAAATACTTCATGGCAAAAGTCACAAGATTTCGTCATACGCGCTGTTTCTCACTTCTCTGCTTAATTTGATGGTACCACTCGGAGGAAACACCATGGCTTTGCCAGCTTTTCTGCACATTGGTAAAAGTAAAAATTTTACAAAAAAAGACTTGCGATGGGAAGATTTTTCGTACAGGAATTACGTGTAATAACCAAAGAAAAAATAATACGGGCAGAATCAATACTACAACAAGTCATGGGCGGACACTCGGAAAGAAATGTCATCCCTAGAAAATGATAAACCGTCGGATACAACGGATTTGCATGATTTCAGAGACAGTCCAAATCCTAGGCCATTTGGAACCAAAGAAGATACAACCGTACCACCACGTTTTCTGTCATTGAGAGACGTGGAAGCTCCCGCTCCCATGGTTATTCCTGTGGTTGCTCCTAGAGCTGAACCATGTCAAGTACTGATACATGGAATTGGGCTGGCATTTTTTGGCAATTAGTCAATTCAAAGCCAGTCCCAGTCTGGGTTGGTCTCCAACGGAGCGAAAACTATTTTACGACAAGATAGATTCTAGAAACATTACCTTTTTTCTTCTCTTGGACCAATTCATCAAATATTTTTTCATCAAATGGCAAAAGATCTCCTCTGTCCCATCCGCTACCCCTATCTCGTCCATATTTATATTCATTTACATATACCGGTTTAAGGTATAAATTTTTCTTTACTGGAGGAAATTCTTTGACAGATGCTAAAATAAGGTTTAATGGTCGACCATCTTTAAGGTTGTCATCCTTCTTATACCAGACATAGTGTCCAACAACGGACATTGTGTATTTAGCTCCCGGCGATGATAAATCTAATAATTGCAAATCGATAAGGGAAGGTACCCAGCCGTTAGGACTTCCCAATCTGGCAAATTTTGGCACATCAATGAACTGAATGGGAAATTTCAACCCTATCACCTGACGACCTTTTTGGTCAATAAATATATACTGTTTTGGTATGAAACGTTTGGATGCTATTTTAGTAAAAGTTTCGTAGTAGATGACACTTCGTTCCGTTTTTAATGCCTGAGAATCAGCAATTTCAAAAAATTTGCCAATATTTACAAAAACATCCATCGCTGATATTAGAAAAATACATGCAATCGATGCGGCTATGAGCATTTCAACCAATGTAAACCCTTTTTGTAAAGCTTTCAAAATATACGTATTTAGTTAAATGTTTCCAAGAAAGTTATGTAAGTCAATATATGCTACGCTGTCGCACACGTAACCACTAACACCCAATGAAGAAGTCTACGTAAAAAAACAATCTTGTCAACTTAGAATTGATAGTTATGCGCGAATCTCAAAAAGAGGAGGCAAAGTTGAAGGCAAAAATATCGGCACAAATGGCAGAATAGGCGGATTGTGCGGAGCGGAAACGGGAAAGTGTCCGCCGAAGAAATTTTTAAATCTTCCGACCATGGTCTCCATGGTTATTGTACTTGAAAATAACATTTAATGGGCAGGGCATTTCCTTTTATTTTACCGGCTTTTGTGTGCTTGACAAAGACATGCAAAAAGATGACAATAAAGAGAGAATATACTGCCCCTTAAATGCTAATTGAAACCATATTTGTATGACCAAAATTTCATCCACCCACAACCCACTTTCCCGTCCCCTCCTTTCCTTTGTTCCTATCTTTTTTTCTTGCAAAGATCGTCTACGGACACAAAAAGCTTTGTCAGTCTTAGGGTTGCTTTTTCATCCATCTTCTCTAGGATTTTTTCATTTTTTGCCTTCTCTTTTTGAGATTCGCGTAGAATAATTAAACCTTTTTTGTGCATGGACAGAACCGAATTTTTAAGCTCCCGTTCGATATTAAGCGTTGCAATTGTGAATTCGTTTTCAAGTATCCATCCCATAGAGAATGGTAAAGGTTAGAATGAGTTTTATGGCCCTTTGGGGAGTCATTTGCCTATGGCTTCCATTAAATTGTAAGGCTGACCATCAAAAACAACGATCCGTTAGGGTAGCGATCAGTGACAACCAGTTCAAAGAATTTTCCTATGATGAAATCGAAATCATAGGAACAGGAGAATTCAACCTATTTAAAGGGAATACTTCCATCCCTTTGGCCAGTGTTGCACGCAATCAATCGGCAAAAATTAAGCTCACAAATGGTAGCTTTACCGTCACAGTAGTGGGCGGAAATAAATGTTTAAAAAACGTTCAAGAAAATATTACCGCAAAATGTCCCAATGGTTTTTTGGGAGTCAAGAATTTACAGAGGCATGGCAAACAAGCCCTGTATCGAGGAAATTTTGAAATCACAAAAACAAGGAATGGGCAATTTTTCCTCGTCAATGTCGTTGCCCTTGAAGACTATTTGAAAAGCGTAGTTCCCAATGAAATGCCCATCAAATTTGGAGTTGAAGCTTTAAAAGCTCAGGCAGTGGTGGCAAGAAACTATGCCATAATGCCCAGGATCAAAGAATTTAAAGAATTTGATCTATACGATTCCGTGGCAAGCCAGGTATACTTTGGGACAAATACCGAACACCTAACTTCTAATCAAGCCGTAAAAGAGACGGAAGGAATCGTATTATTACACGGTGGGAATCCGATTTTGTCCCTATATTTTTCCACATCCTGCGGCCACACGGAAAACTATGAAAATGCATTTTCTGATCCCAAAACGAACATGTTTCCGGGTTCTCCCTTACCATATTTGAAAGGAAAACCCGATAATCCAAAAATTGGAAATCTTAGGGATGAGGATACCGCCAGGAAGTTTTTTAAGTCCCATCCAAAATTCTTCGACGGTGAATCAAAATATTTTCGATGGCAAAAAGAGTGGGATGTCCAGGAATTAAAAAAGATTCTAAGGGCCTCCTTGATAGAACAAAAAGCAAGCGGTTTGATCGATGGATTTTCTTTTAATCCGAATGATTTGGGGGATATTCAACGAATAGATGTAAAAAGGCGTGGTGTTTCTGGTCAAATCATGGAACTGGCCATTGTAACTACGGCCCAAAAAATTTCAGTCAAGAAAGAATTGATAATTAGGCGTGTGTTCAAAAAAGATGGTGCCGCATTACCAAGTGCTAATTGCGTTTTCGAACACCTTGTGGATCAAAATGGAAAATTGACAAAAATCATCGCCCATGGAGGAGGGTTCGGCCATGCAGTTGGTATGAGCCAGTATGGAGCCGGGTTTATGGCCACACACTTTAGTAAAAGCTTTGATCAAATTTTAAAGTGGTACTATCATGATATCTCCATTGCCACAATACCTGTAGTATTGTCTGCCGATAATCCACATGTGGTAACACAAAATTTTTACATCACAAAAAAGACAGCCACTTTAATAATAGACAATAAATTTAACATTTCTACCCTGCAGGTAACAATAAACGGCAAAAAATTAAATTTCAATTTGAAAAACCCGTCGTCGAATGGCGGTACGCATAGAGTTAACATAGCACAATATGTTAAAAGTGGAAAAAATACGATATCATTTCACACACCCGGTGAGGTGCGTAGAAGTAAATCGATAAAATTATATGTAGAAATTTCGAAACCCGAATGAAACTATAATACACTTTTTGTTGCTGTTTCATCGGAAAAAAATAATTTTGCCCTTTCGTTGAAAGTTATTAGAGATGAACTGGTGCCTATATTTAGCGTTAAAGCAGCTGTTTCCCACCGGGAAAAGGTTTTCATTTTTCTCGATCATGTCCATTATCGGTGTAGCACTGGGAGTCATGGTACTGTTCGTTGTCCAAAGCGTGATGAATGGGTTTCAACATGAAATTCGCCAAACCATCATAGCTACACAGGGTGAAGCGCGTGTAAACGCCAATAACGGTGTATTATATAATGCGGATAGTTTGGGTAATTTTTTGAAAAATCAATCCGAAGTTGCCGCCCTAGCACGATATGCCTATGGAATAGGTATGCTAGAATACAACAATCGGTCCATATTTCCAATCATAAAAGGTATTGATTTTGAAAATGAAATCAAGATCGTCGAATTGCAAAAATTTATAAAGAAAGGAAATTTGCAAAATTTTGATAATAGAAGCATCATTCTCAGTAGCGAACTTGCCAGTCAAATAGGAGCTACAGTCGGTAGTAGCGTGGAAATTTATTCACCAATGATGCTTAAGGCTCTGCAGACCAATGAAATAATTTTGCCAAGAACATTGAAAGTTGTAGCGACCTACGAAACAGGTTACCGGCAAGCCGATGAAAATGTCGCGATGGTGATGCTTGATACCGTGCAAGATTTATACGGACTGGAGGAAGGAGTCCATGGTATTTCGTTGAAATTAAAACCTGACGTACGGCCAGAAAAATTTGCTTTCGAACTGAATAAAAACCTAACCTATCCCATACATGCAGCAAGCTGGCAAGAAATAAACAAGGACTTGCTTTTTGTCCTAAAAACTGAAAAAACAATGATGTTTTTTATACTGGTATTTATTTTATTGGTTGCGGCATTTTCAATTACTAGCTCCATGACAATTTCCGTAATTCGTAAAACCCGTGAAATCGGTCTAATAAACGCACTCGGTGGAACAATCAGACAATGTGAGGCATGTTTTATGATTCAGGGTCTTATAATTGGTATCGCTGGAAGCGTGATTGGAATTGCGGTTGGAGCACTCATTCTAAAATTTCGGAACGACATAATTTCAGTCTTTGTAAAATTGTGCGGCATAGAAGATTTCATGCTAAAATTTTATTCCTTTGCAAATATGCCTGCAACCTATCAACTGGGTGATATTTTTACGCTGGTCACTTTTGCCGTTGTAATTTGCTGTCTGGCAGGGGTGTTACCTGCTAGAAAGATCGCAAAAATTAAACCTGCGGATGCATTACGTAATGAATGATTACATTGTTGAGTTAAAAAATATTCAGAAAAAATTTGAAAACGTCTTCGTTTTGAAAGATGTCAATTTTGGCATTAGAGACCGTGAAACTGTCAGCATTTGTGGTACATCTGGAGCGGGGAAAACGACGTTGATAAATATCATGGGATTGCTGGAGTTCCCTACCCACGGGAATATTTTCTGGGAAGACCAAAATGTTATCATCTGTAATGCTAAAAGACTTTCCCAAATGCGGGCGAAAATTTTTGGCTATATTTTTCAGCGATGCAATCTAATTCCCGAGTTAAATGTCATCGAAAATATTCTATTTCCCAAGAGGATAACGTCCAAAATTAGCATGCCTGACTTAGAACTTGCAAAGGAATTGCTACAGCGGGTTCGCCTGGGTGGATTTGAAAACCGCAACGTTTGGACTCTTTCTGGAGGAGAAAGTCAACGAGTTGCCGTTGTACGAGCTATGATAAACCGTCCTCGCATTGTAATTGCCGATGAACCAACGGGAAGTCTCGATGAAAAGTCAGCTCACATAACCATGGACATGATTATAAATTTGTGCCGAGAATATGACAGTTCACTTTTGTTGATAACTCACAATCAACTGTTTGCAAAAAAGATGCAAACTTCCTATATCCTGAATAATTCGGAACTAAAACCATTTGATTACGCGAAATCCGAACAATAGTTATATGTCCCATTCATCACAAAAGCAGATCCTTTGACCTGCGACTGTGCCTTCTTACGCTATGGAACAGTTTTGCTTCAAAAGAACTGGTAATTTCGAATTTAATATCCTGGTCATCTGTTCCCACAAATAATTGATCACCTTTTCTATAAAAACTGAAAACCTGTGGATTGTCGGAAAACTCGTTAAATGTTACGCTAAATGATTTGTTATCGAAAAATAGCGAAGGGGAAACAACCATTGATGTTGTCCTCGTAAAAATTGTTAACAATGCATCCATGTCTTCCTGCGAAATTTCCTTAACTTCCAGCTCTCCATTTTTCGAATGGGTAAATTGCCACTTGTTTTGATTATTTAGGCTATGGAAATTAAAATATTCACCGGGCATATTAATACTTATGTCATTGCAACTGTTTGTGGGGAAAATGTGGACTTTCAACAAATCTTCGATGGTATCCATTATTTTCGTCAATTGTTCACGCTCGATGACGAAAAATAGATCAACGGTATCATTTTCGGCAAGGCAAGTTTGTTCATTCACATCTAAGAAACTAACCCTTTCGCTGGTATTTTCGCCATACAATAAAATTGACAAAGTGTGCTCTAGCATATTGTCATGGGTAAAAGTAACATCCCTACTTTCCAATGAAAAAATTCCATGAAAAAACTTCAATATTAGCTCGTCTTTAACTTCCAATCGTAGGTCAGAATGATCCAGGAACCATTTCCCTTGCCGCTTGGTAAAAATAAACTCCCATTTTTTGGATTTTATTTTGAAAATTTTACAATTCTTTTTCACGTGTGGAAAAATTTTGGGATCGAGAAACTTCGATAAAACTGTCCCATCTGGAAATTGCTTCTCATCTGCACTGAGACCCAAATCTGAAAATATGAAATTAAAGTCCTCAACCCCAAACTGCATCTTCCGTGAAAACTTTTTGGCAAAAATCGTTACTTCATAGCAATGTTCTTGTGGAATTTCATTCGGTGATTTCTGATCAAGGTAGGTTTCTAATTTTTCATAAAATCGTTCAATGGCAAAACCATTTGCCGGCCAACTATTATCCTCCCATGTTGCTTTCCATTTGCTTGTCTTGGAAGATTTTTGCAATGAAAATTTTTGGTCGGATTTTAGGCTACGTATGGTAATTTCATCGATGGGCTGCAGCCTAGGTGATTTCGCATCGACCGATCGCATATTTGTTCTAAAGTATATCCAATATCCAGTTAGAACGAACACGATCGCGTTTAGAAAAATTAAAACGACCATTTTTCTTTTTATCATTTTCTTCTCCTCCACGCTATAATTATCCCCATCAATGCAAAAAACATTGGCAGGATCGCAAGCCTAGTCATAATCTGAGCAAGAGCTTTTCTGGATAACACCAATCGGTATTTTTCAATTTTAACATCTTCAAAATTTTCCAAACTGTTACCATAGAGCATATAATCACTGATACTAAACCAAAAGACCCTATTGCCTAGAATTTTGAATTTTCCATTCGCAATGAAATCGGCATTTCCGATGACTAAGATTTTACCCGCTTTTGTTGTTATTTCCGAGGTATCAAACTTTTTTCTTTCGGAGATAGTAGCAATGATGTGAGGGCCTGCAGAATTATCATTGCCTACCTCTCCTTGTTCCCTTACTCCATCATCCGTTTGCATAAGCTCCGTGATTTCAAACTTTTCGTTGTCCACAAACCATGGAGCTTGTTTAACTTCATGGGTTGCCCCAAAAACCACCGGTACTCGAAATTCTATGAGCTTACCATTTATTCTATGGTGCCCAAAACGTTTTATTATCAAATCTTCCAAATAGCTTGATGTTGTTTCGTTGGTCGAAATAAGCATGTTATCGCCCACAAAAATTCCATAGTCATCAAAAAATTCTTTCAAACCAATGTCAAAATTTCCATCCAAGGCGAAAACAAGTTTGCCGTCCCGGTTGTCAACAAAGTCCCGTAAAATTTCCCTTTCAAAGCCGAGAAATTTGCTTTTAGCCCCGACAACAATGACAAGATCGGCATCTTGGGGGATGGCTTTAGTATCGTACAAATTCAGGGAGCGAACTTCACAATTTTTTTGTTTTGCAGCATGTTCTAGGGCAGACAACCCCTTGGAAAGCGACACGTTTTCCAACTCATATTCCCCATGGCCAACCAAGAAATATAATACATTGTTATCCGTGCTTGACAACTCTTTCAGGGAAGACGTTACAACTTGCTCCCCACAAAACGCTATGACGCTGCCCCTATGGGTTCTATAAAATTCATCAATGGCCAAGACTTTAGTTTTATTGTTTGTCGCTATGATGACACAATTGGTCGGTAAAATCCCAAAGCGACCACATAGATTAGAATATCCTTTGGAGTTTTCGATGACATTGATAAATTCTACTTCGATCCGACTTTCATTCGTAGAATCGACGTATTCACTCATCAAATGGCGAATATCGTTTTTTACTAGATTAAATACATCGGCATATTCTTGATTCTTCTCCAATAGGACAAAGATTTCCACATCCGATTTCAAATTGCTCAAAACTTTTTTCGATTCCTCATTCAATACTAACCCAGATTTTTCCCAAAACGCTTTCCGATAGAAATATTTGGATGACAGTGCATTCACCAAGCCATATATCACAATGATCAACGAAATAATTAGTGAGGAGCACAATATCTTTGTTCTGTTACTACTACGAAAACTTGCCATGTGAAAAATCAGTTAATCAGTTAAGTTTCTTTTGAACAACTAGCGTGCTGAAACAAAGCATCAGTACGCATGTCGATAGATAAAATACTACGATACGTGTGTCGAATACCCCATTGCAAAAATTGTCCAATTGCGAGAAAATATTCAGCGACTCCTGATATGTTCCGGACAAGTTCAAATTTGTTATCTGCGATCGATTCGCAAAAAATTGTCCACCGATGAACAGTGCCAATAGGATAAAAAACGTCATCATGCATGAAACAATTTGGTTTTCCGTTAGGGAACTAGCAAATATCCCAATCGCGACAAAAAGCAATCCGGTGATTGCGATAAACAATAACCCTCCACCCATATTGAACGGAGACGCAAACGCCAGTTCTCGGACAATGGGTTCTGACTTGGCCTCTACCGCTAAAAATATGGACAAAGAGCATAGCCATAGGAATATGAACATTCCATATGTGGCAAAAAATTTCGCCAATACCACCTCCATGTATGTAACGGGAACGGAAAATAAATTTTGAAATGTCTCACCTTTGTATTCTTCGGAAAATGACCGCATGGACAGTAGGGGGACTACCATACACGTTGGCAACCAAAAACAGCGGCAAAACATTTGAACCAGGGGGATATCCTGGGCAAATTTTATGTAATCGTGCATAAGAAATATAAAGATTCCCCCAATTGACAGCGTAAATATCGATGCAACAACGTATGTTGCTGGCGATACCATCAATCTGTATATTTCATATTTTAATAGTGTATAAAACTTTTTCATAAGTCATCGGCATTATCCTGATCCCTACACCGGCGTGTGGAGTTCAAAAAAATTTCTTCCAGAGAACATTCCACGTATCCAATTTTTTTCACAAACAATTCCCTATTGCTAGAAATTTTCAGCAACAAAAGGCGATAGGCTTCATCGGCCGCTTCAAATTTTATCACGTACTCTTCATTGCATAAAGATCGTTTAAATTCAATAATTTGAACACCTTGGAAGTTTTTCCTTATGGTCTGTTCATCGCCACCTATCTTGGCACAGAACATATTCTTCCCCTGGACGTTGTTTGAAAGTTGATCCAAGCTGCCAGTAACTACAATACGGCCTCGATTAATGATGATAAAATTATCACAAACAGTTTCCAATTCGCTCAAAATATGGCTTGACAGCAAAATTGTACGAGTGCCCTTATTTGCATCGATAATTTTCCTCACCCCAATAATTTGATGAGGGTCTAGGCCTATGGTTGGTTCATCGAGAATAACAATTTCACTATTCCCAAGCATGGCATCCGCTATTCCAACACGCTGGCGATATCCCTTCGAAAGGGTTTTAATCATGCGATAGCGCGCTTCATAATATAAATCACACTGGCGCATAACTTTTTCTGTACTTTGTCGAATTTTTTTCGTTGAAACACCCTTCAATTCTGCTCGAAAACGCAAATACTCTCCTACCCGCAGGTGATCCGGCAAAGGATTATTTTCCGGCATAAACGAGACGTACCGCTTTGCTTGCATAACATTTTCTGCAACGGAACATCCATTGATTATTACGTCCCCGGATGTCCCCGCGATTATACCTGCTAAAATCTTTAGGATGGAACTTTTCCCTGCCCCATTGGGCCCAATCAAGCCAACAACACTACCTTTTTCTATCGAAAATGATACGGCATTTAACGCCACCTGTCCACAATATTTTTTTGTTAATTCACTTACAACTATTGCGTCGCCTTTGGCCATGATTTTATGCATAGAAATGATAAAAAAATAGTTGCAATGTACAATGCATAAAACGACTATCCAAAGTATTTGCTATTACCTGATATGCGCAGCGGTTCGACATCAAATCGTATGCTTTTCACGACGACATTTTTCGCAAAGCTTCGTATTTTTTTCACATCCAACGAACTACGCAGTGAATTTGCTAGCTTTGCCTTTTCATGGCGACCATCACAGAATTCAAAAATTAGGATATGCTCGACGGTTCCATCATTTCCGTGGACGAAATCCTTCAGTTCGTCCAAAAATGCTGCCAGTTGGTTGGTTTCTGCATCAAGCAACCAGGTCACGGTTTTTGTCAACCTTTCTATTGCATAGTTTAGGGGTTCAAGGTCATTTATATTTAAACCGATTTCCGTATCCCGCGCTCGAGCATTGCCTGTAACCATAACCAAGGCACCTTCTTCTAGCCTATTGGATACTTTTTCATAGGCATCGGGGAAGCAATTCATCTTATATTGTGCATTTCTGGTTTCCAAAATGAAAAATGCCCACGCACGGTTATCTTTCTTTGTGATTTTTTTACTAACTGTCCCCAAAATTCCACAAATCCTAAAACAATCTTTATCTTTTAAGACCGATAAATCTCCACTCGCCGGCGAATTTATGCTGGGCAAAAATTCCTTATAATCTTCCAGCGGGTTCCCACTGACATAAAAACCTAAAAGCACCTTTTCATGGCGTAATTTTTCGACCTTCGACATCGAATTAGATGTTGTTGAAATTTGTGTCCGACCACCTTTTTCGGCAGGTCCCAGCATGTCGAACAGTTGCATCTGACCCATGGACGCATCCTGTTGCATCGTGGCAGCTTCCTGCATGGCAGTAGGCAGATACTCTAGTAGATGTTTTCTGTCATGGCCGAAAACATCGAATGCTCCGGTTAAAATTAGAACTTCCAGTACTCGTTTGTTTATCACACGCACATCTATGCGCCCCATAAAGTCCATAAAATCCATGTATGGACCATTTTGATCACGTTCCGCCAGGACACTTTTTGCAGCGATATCACCGAGACCCTTTATCGCCGATAATCCAAATAAAATATATCCATTATTCCCTTCGATGTAGGGCGTAAATGCTTCTCTCGATTTATTGATATCAGGGCCTTGGATCGAAATTCCCATGCGGGTAGTTTCGCCTATCAAATCCCTAATTTTATCAGCATTACCGCTGTCACAGGAGAGCAATGCGGCCATAAATTCTACGGGGAAATGAGCTTTTAAATAGGCAGTGTAATAGCCAATAACCGCATAGGCATCCGAATGGGACTTATTAAATCCATAGCCTGCAAATTTTTCCAACACAGAAAAAATTTCTTCTGCCTTTTTTTTCGGAATTCCATTGTAGGCAGCTGCACCCTTGATGAAAACATCACGTTGAGCATTCATCACGTCAACCTTTTTTTTGCCCATTGCGCGCCGCAAAATATCAGCTCCACCGAGCGAGTATCCAGCTATTACGCGTGCTGCTTCCATGACCTGTTCCTGATACACAAGGATGCCATTTGTGGATCGGCAAACATTTTCCAGTAACGGATGGGTGTATTTAATTTTTGTCGGATCTTTTTTCCCCGCTACGTATTCCGGCAACCACTCCATCGGCCCTGGCCGATATAATGCGCTCAGGGCACTAATATCATCGACGCTAGAAAATCCAAATTGTCTACACCAGCGCTGAATCCCTACGGATTCAAACTGAAAAACTCCCGTTGTGTCACCGGTCCGCATTAGCGCAAATGTGTCTTTGTCTTCCAATCCGACATTGGAAACGCTAAAATTTTCCAGTCCTGGTCGACGGCGAATGTTTCTTTCCGCCAAATCAATCACCGTTAAAGTTTTTAATCCCAAAAAGTCCATTTTCAGCAATCCTAACTCTTCCACTGCCTCTTTTGCATACTGCGTGCACAACACATTATCTTGGATGGTTATCGGTATGAGATCCTGCGTAGGTCGGTCCGCAATAATAATTCCACAGGCATGGGTTCCCGTATTCCGCACCATACCTTCCAAAATTTTCCCTTCGTCCAAAATTTTACTGATCAAAGCATTCCGTTGCCGCTCATTGCGTAATTCCGCCGATTTGGTAATCGCATTTTCTATGGTGATGCCAAGATCATCCGGCACCATTTTTGCTATTTTATCCGCCTCTTCATAGGGAATGTCATAGACTCTGCAAAGGTCCCGAATAACCATTTTTGCACCGAATGTTCCAAAGGTTATGATATTTGCCACGTGATCTCGGCCGTAGATATTGCGAACATATTCAATGACATCCTCCCGACGATTCATGCAAAAGTCTATGTCAAAGTCCGGTGGAGAGATTCGCTCCGGGTTGAGGAATCTTTCAAAAAGTAAATTGAATCGTATGGGATCGATATCCGTAATTTTTAGCACATAGGCCATCAAGCATCCAGCCCCAGATCCGCGTCCAGGCCCCACAACAACACCATTCGTCTTGGCCCAATTAACAAAATCCCAAACGATTAAAAAATAATCGACGAACCCCGTTTTTTCTATGGTCGACAATTCGTAGTCAAGTCGCTTACTGAGATTTTCAGGGGAATGTTTTTCTTCCTGACTTATTTCGTTTAACCCGAAGGCCTCTTTCTTTTTTCCCACTGCGGCTTTTTTCTCTTCCAGATCCGCCGTAGCCACGTAATCGATATTATATCGCTCTTTTAGCCCCTTTAGGCACAAATTTCGTAAAAATTCTCCATTGGAAACGTTGTCTTCATTAGCTTTTCGAAAGACCGGATAGTGGTTCTCCCCATAGGGCATTTCGAAAGTGCACATTTCCGCAATAGCAAACGTATTGTCTAGAACATCCGAACGGCCATCGAAGAGCAACTCCATCTCTCCGCGAGATTTTATGTAAAACTGATGCCACCCCATTCGCATGCGATTTTCATCTTTAACCTTTGCTCCAGTCTGGATACACAACATGGCATCGTGGGCTTCCCAGTCCTTTTGCAAAACATAGTGGCAATCGTTGGTGGCCACCGCACAAACACCGTTATCGTCCGCCAGTTTTAATAACTTTGGTAAAACGACCTTTTGTTCATCCATTCCGTGATTTTGCACCTCCACGAAAAAATTCTCTTTGCCAAAAATCGACACAAATTCTTCCAACCCCTGCTCTGCCAGTTCGTCATTGCCTTCTAATAGCATTTGGGGCAGGTATCCTTGAATACATCCGCTTAGGCATACCAAATCCATGCCATACTTTTTCAAAAGGTCGAAATTTATCCGAGGTCTGTAGTAAAATCCTTCCCTATGGGCAATGGAGACCAATTTGCACAAATTTTTGTATCCATTTAAGTTCTTTGCCAATAGTATTGTGTGATAGAGTGGATATTTTTTCCTTTCAGCAATATCTTCATGATATAAGATATAAAATTCACATCCGATGATCGGCTTAACGTTCGCTTTTTTGGCATATTTCATGAAATCGGGAACTCCAAAAATGTTTCCATGATCTGTCATTGCAATTGCTGGCATTTTAAGCTCGATAACACGGTCAAATAGCCTATCCATGCGACATGCACCATCGAGCAAACTATAATCCGTGTGCACATGAAGATGGACAAAAGACTTATCTGACATGGCAAATGTTTTGGGAAAACATTCCAACTTTGCAATCGTTATTCGGAAGTAATTTTCCGTAATTTATTTCGACTATTGCTGGTTAGATAACCCAAAGCCTTCTTCATTTTTACCACTCTATGAAACGCAATCCTTTTTTAATCCTATTTTAGATTTTTAGGTATCCGTGGCGTTTCGCTACACAGGAAATAGTAGAATATGTAAATCTATTTGAGCGCATGCCTACGATCTTGCTGATCCGCCATTGGTCGAGATTGGGGCTTGACTTTAATTTTCAATTAGGTTTAGAGGTTTGCAAAAGTACAGTGTAGCTCGCTGTATTATGGAAGAATGGTTGAGGAACAAGCTAAACTGAAAAGAAACATGACAACGGAAACGGAAATAGATTTTACAAGAACAACACTTTTGACATTGAAATCATCCCCTGGGGAAAAGGTAAGATACTATGATATGAAAGAAAAAGGACTAGGCTTATGCGTGGAATCAAATGGTCAAAAAAGTTTTTTCATCAGCGAGCAAATAAAAGGAAAGGAAATTATCCTGGGTCATTTTCCCGAAATGACTGTGGAAATGGCCAGGGAAATAGCACAAAAGATTAGGCTAGAAGTTATGATGGGGAAAGAGAAAATAGCCGCCAAGAAAACGTTCGAAGAAGCCTATGAAACCCATGCGGATAAATGTGGGAAAGAAGAAAGTAAGCCATATGCATTGAAGGATGTCGAAAAACGAATAAGAAAAGTTTTGCCCTACTGGGTCAAAAGAGGATTGTCGTACATAACGAGAGAGGAAGCACAAGACATGTGCGACCCCATGGAGCAAAAAAAGAGAAAGCACGAAATAAGGCGAGCATTGGCCTATATCCGAACCATTTACAACAAGATGATAAATTGAAAATCGAAATGAGCCTAAGCTTTTCGTACAAGTTGCAGAAAAGGAAATACGACAATTTCGAAGCGTTTAAAATGTTCATCATTGCCTTGTACGCAGTTTTTACCCGCGTAAAAAATTAATAAAAGATTTATGAAAAGTCTTGAAAAGAGAGCAAAATGTCTCAAAATGCCCTCCATGGAGGTGTTGAATGGAAGGCGAAACTGGGAACAAGGCATGGGGAAGAAGTTTTATTGGGGCGTGCCTGGCCTTTGTTTGCTGCATGGTGGAGTGTTTTGAGCGACTACGGAGCGTACGAATTGGTTGCAAATAGGTAATGGGGATAATAGTCCGGCAGACGATTCCACCGAAACGTTTACGGGCGATAATGGTTTAATGCGGAACATCAATGTGTCCAACGGGAGTACTCTCTACAGCATATATTTCCCAGAGGGAGATTTTTCTGAAAAAACTTTGACATTGAATAACGGCGGAATCACCTGCGACAACGAGATTCCGACATACCTCATACGGGTAACTGGCAAGGATTATGCCACGGCCATAAGTCTTTCGGGAGTACATAGCACCGAGGAGTCACCATTCACCGTGGCGCTGGACAACACCGGTGGTGCGAAGGAGTACCGGTTTTTGGCCGAAGGAGGTGCGACGAGCGGCTCTGGCAGTACCGTGGTAATTGGTGCTTATGATACTAATTCAGCACCTGATTCTTCTGTTGAAATTAATACTAATAAAACAAATTACAGTTATTTCACCTTTGATCCCAGAGGTGCTCGGGTAAAAGCCACACCGCCACCCACACCAGCAGCGGTAGCAGTAGCAGTAGTGGTACATGTGCATTTGTCACCGCTACCGTCTTCGGTGTGGGAAATGCGAGAAAGGTCAACGGCAATTTATCCAACTGGACCATAGGGAATGGAACTGACGAGGCATTCGGTGATGGGACTGAATGACCGCCACCGCCATCACCAACAAGAGCTCTTCCTGCGCTGCCATCTTCGGTGCGGGGTACGTAAGTGCGAATAGCAACAATTTCTCCAACTGGAGGGTCGGAAACTTCGGCACGGGGGATGAACTGACCGCCACCGCCACCAGCCCCAGTACCAACGAAAACAACGCCGCACTGAAATTGAACTTGGCGGTGACCATGGACGAGGAAGAAGGTGCCAAGACTGCCACCATGACACTAACCAATCACCAATTTATATCCGTCCCGGCCAATGGGAGAACCAACGTCGTCAACATTGTTGGTGCCATCAGCAAGGGCAAAAGTTCAGCCAGCATGGAAGAGTCGAATCTAACAATCG
>JAITIO010000017.1 GCA_031279395.1 Puniceicoccales bacterium
AAAGACTGGCGCCGCATCGCCACTCGCTACGACCGCTGTGCCCACTCTTTCTTCTCTGCCTTTTGTATTGCCTGCATCTTCCTCTTTTATTTGATCTTATGAGTCCTGAGCCTAGGCAACTAATCGGTCCCTTGTAGCAATATACTCTTGGTATGCTTCGTCGAAACATCTTCCGTGGTCACAGTGGATTTCGCGCATTTCAGCAAAGGTAGGATTGGTAGGATTACCTCTTGGTATACTTGTGACACCATGCCTTCGTCTGTGGGCGGTGCGATCTGATGTGCCTGTGCCATGCCATGGTATGCAAAAGATGCAACCTGGTGTTCTTGTGATACCACGCCATGAAGCATCTGGTGATGCTACAAAATCGTGGTCAACAAACATGGCAGCATGACAATCTGATTGTTGTTGTGCCCTTTTCCAATTCTCCTTTCCAACAAATTCACAACCGTTTTTCCCGAGGCCTAAACCATTGACAACTATCGATGAGAAGTTGTTCTTTACCGCTATGGCACTAGCAAACATACCTCCCAGGGAAAATCCTGTTATAAAGGGAACGACTAAAACATTTGGATCGGATTTAAACCGCTGCTGTTCCGATTCGATGTAAGAGAGTACATGGGTATTGGCGAGTTCCAGCCTATCGGTTGGCAATGAAAGTATATTTTTTATCCCTTCTTGAATTTGTGCCCCGGTACTTCCCGATCCGACCCCAAAGCATCTTATCATCAATGGCTTTATTTTTAGATTTGGATTACGCTCTGCGAGTTCACTAGTTTCTTCAGGCAGTTCAGGCAGTATAAATCCAAAATTTCGTGCCTGTTCAACGGTAATATCTGGACCACGTTCGCTTCTGGCAACAAAAACCCTCTCCTCGTCTTCTAAGGAAACAACGTCGTTGTCCATACATTCTTCAAGTCGTTTCGTGCAATGAGTTTGAAAAAATTCAACACGTTCTGGACTCCATGTTTCAAACAAGTTATTTATGGGAGTTGAAGGAAGCTCTGGAAAAGTATTCGTATCAACTGGTTGTGCCAATGTTTCCACCAATGGTCGTGCCACTCGCATTAATGGCGTACACATCGGAGGAATTCCTGGAAAATTTCTCGCAACTGTACGACTGGCAGCGGTCATGAGTTTCACGCCTTTTTCTGTAACTTTTCGAAGCACGTTGGAAAATCCGTTCGAACCGCTATTATCTACATTATTTATATTGTTTATGTTATTCACAGTGTGCCCCTTAATACGGAGGTATTGCAGAGAAGTCAAGTCAAAAATTTGTCAGTTAAAAATTTTTAGATTGAAATTACTAAAAATTTATATTCAATTCCCCTGTGCTGGGTGAAAATGAAAAGATTGGATCTTAGAAAAATCACAGATGTAACCAAAAAAACGAAAGTAAGCTAATGGATGAGAAAATACAAACACAGGATTTTAAGTTGAAAATAAAGGAGTCAATAATTAAACATTTACAGTTTGACCTGGCCAGAGAGCAAACGTCTGCAACATTACGCGACTGGTGGGTAGCGGTGTGCCTGATGGCGAAAGAAATGATAATGGCCCAGTTCATACGCACACAAAAGGTCCATCATGTAAACAACGTGCGGAGAGTCTATTATATGTCGCTGGAATATCTGCCAGGTCGACTATTGAAGAACAATTTGATCAACCTCGGCATTCTTGACGACACAAAGAAAGCACTTGAAATATTAGGGCAGAATTTCGACGACATTGTGAATGTGGAACCGGATATGGGACTGGGGAACGGAGGGCTCGGTCGGCTAGCTTCCTGTTTTCAGGATTCTTTGGCGACTCTTAATTATCCAGCCGTAGCCTATGGAATTCACTATGAATTGGGGCTTTTTCGCCAGGAACTGGTGGACGGAAAACAGGTGGAAAAGCCTGACAATTGGTTGATGTCCGGAACGCCATGTGAAGTTTGTAGGCCGGAAAATACTCAAATTGTCAAACTGTATGGTAAAGTCGAGTACTGCTATGATGGCAACGGAAATTTGAAACCCGTTTGGCAGGACTATGAAACGATACAGGGGGTACCTTGGGACATCGCAGTAATTGGGTACAAGTCGAATACAGTAAATTTTATGCGCCTGTGGGAGGCACGTTCAGCGAGTGAGTTTGACCTGAAAATGTTCAACGAAGGCAAATTTTTTGAAGCAATGGACAAGCAGGTAAAAAATGATACCATTTCCAAAGTATTATATCCCGACGATTCCACGGAAGGTGGCAAAGTTTTGAGATTGACCCAACAATACTTCTTCGTCAGCTGCTCCATACAAGACATCATCCGTAGGTTTAAAAATGGCAATAAAAGTTTTGATTCCTTTGCAAAAAAGGTAACCATTCAATTGAACGACACGCATCCCATAATTGCGATTGTGGAGCTATTGCGTATTTTGCTTGATGAAGAAAACTTTTCATGGGATAAGGCCTGGAATATTTGCAAACAAACTTTCTCCTATACAAATCACACACTGCTACCGGAGGCATTGGAAGAATGGTCGGTTGGAATGTTCGAACATTTACTCCCGAGACACTATCAGCTAATCTGCGAAATCAACAGCAGATTCCTTACGGAAGAAGTTGAAAAAAAATGGCCAAGCGATGACTCCAAAAAACACGCCATGTCAATCATTGGCGGCGATGGAAACAAGGTTGTCCGCATGGCGTATTTGGCCGTCGTGTGTTGTAAATACATAAACGGCGTGGCCGCCATGCATTCGGAATTGGTGAAAAATTTGCTATTTCCGCTGTTTTATCAAATATATCCAAAAAAATTTACAAATGTTACCAATGGCGTAACGCCAAGGTTGTGGATCAGATGTTGCAATCCAAATCTTTCAAAATTACTCGACCGGGCAATTGGGCAAAAATGGACAGAAGATTCCGAACAGTTGCGAAAATTGGAAGACTTTGCCGACGATTCTACTTTTCAACGGAAGTTTTTAGAAATTAAAACGTCCAATAAGCTAGCTCTCGCCAAAAAAATCTCAAAACTATGTGGCATAGAGGTCGACCCAAATTCCCTGTTCGATGTGCAAATCAAACGTTTGCATGAATACAAGCGGCAACACCTCAATCTATTGCACATTTTATATGTGTACAAACGCGTCATTAGAGGTGACAAAAATATAGTGCCACGAACGTTTATATTCGGAGCAAAGTCAGCTCCCGGGTATTACATGGCGAAACAAATAATTCATGGGATAAACGTTATGGCGAAGGAAATAAACAATAATCCAAATAACGATAAAATACGGGTGGTATTTTTGCCAAATTATAATGTTTCCCTTGCCTGTGATATTATTCCTGCGGCGGATCTGTCGGAACAGATCTCTACAGCGGGGAAAGAAGCCTCGGGCACAGGAAATATGAAACTGGCAATGAATGGAGCCTGCACAATTTGTACCCTCGATGGAGCAAATGTTGAAATTAAAGAAGAAGTCGGAGATGCTAATATTTTTGTTTTTGGTCACACGGAAATGGAACTGAAAAAACTCCGCACAACGGGTTATTTCCCTTACGATTACTATGATAAGAATGAAGAACTACGTTCCATTTTAGACTGGATGGCATCAAATTTTTTTGTGACCAAATACGGGGAAGCTCCGCTTAGAAATATCAGGAATGGTTTGATCGATGGTGGTGACCCATTCTTTGTATTGGCTGATTTCGAAGATTATGTGAAGACACAGAAGAAGGTTGATGAAGCATACAAAGATAAGCAAAAGTGGGCACAAAAAGTAATTTTGAACATTGCGCATTCTGGAAAATTTTCCAGTGACCGTTCGATTAAGGACTATGCGACAAAGATTTGGGACCTTGCCCCCATCAACGTAGAGTAATTACAACCTCATCATTGATCGATATGAAAAATTTTTCTAAAAAAGATAGATGTTTACAAAATACCAAATCCAATTTTCGTAGAAATTTGTCAAAGAAAATACGAAAATTTTCAACGGCAGTAAAAAACACTACCAACAATGCTCTGGCAACCAAGCTTCCGAAAATCATCGAAGCTTTAAAGGTAATGACTAAGTATGTGACGAAAGTTGATACCTTCTTGGCTGCCAAAATCGTCCAATTGTGTACGGCTATTAAGGAGAAAGCCAAGAATGCCCTGGCGACCAAGCTTCCGAAAATCATCGAAGTTTTAAAGGTAATGACTAAGTATGCGACGAAAGTTGCTCCCTTATTAGCTGTTAAAATCGTCCAAATGTGTAGGGATACTAAGAAGAAAGCTCGTAAAACTGTTGCAAAATTCAGACACGTCAAAACAACGCTGGCACCGGCAAGATCACACTTCTGCAGACAATCCCCCAAGGTATTTTCCAAATTGCCCATTTGTTAAAACTTGCCTTCGTTGTGTCTTTGCAAGTGACGAAGATTGATATTATGCGCATGGTTGCCTGGGCATGTTTGCTGGTAATAAAAGGGAGCAATGTTGCGCAGTCCTGTTTGATAAAATCTCGAAACCTTATCAAATTTGGCAACCAGAAACTGACAAATGCCCTCACTTTTTTGGTCTCCGCTTCCATTTTTGCTGGCCAAATGACGTATAAAGGACTGTTGTTTCTATGCTTATCCGTCAAAAACATTATCCGCAATGTATATGATTCAATTTTGGCATCTATTCGCATGCTTGGCCAATCCGTCAAAAACATTATCTTCAAAGAATATGATTCAATTTTGGCATCTATCCGCATGTTCGACCAATTCGTCACAAAGTTTATCAATGCTATGGTAAAGACCATTGCTTATCCATTCACATCATTCCACGCTTTCCTGAAACAGTCTGCCAATGCTTTTAGGATGACATGTACCAGCTATGCCACGAGCTTACAGTCTTCCATTTCAAATGTTCGTGAGTGGCTAAGGTCTCAGTTCTCGTCGTTAAAAGCTCACTTTTCCTATGGTAATGCTTTGGCGGTCCTGCAAAGGCCTGCGGTGGTATTACCCCTGGCTTTTACGATTAGAGCATTCGTTGGGGTGAGAATTTACGATGGCTAAATATCAAAGGTAGAGTACACGCGGGCAGCCCTTGCGGTAAAACATG
>JAITIO010000033.1 GCA_031279395.1 Puniceicoccales bacterium
TGTAACTCTGGAAGATCTGGCCAATGAAATCGAGCGAAGGGAAAATCAAATTGGCCTTGGGACGAAAATTCTTGCCTGGATAAAATCTTGGTTCGGCGGTGATTCCTACGACGTCGCAACTGCCCAGCAAGCTTTCAGTAAAATTGAATCAAATACGCAACAGACCTTTTTGAAACTGACCTTTCAGGCTGCCATGTCGCCGAATCAAGGTGAAGTGCAAGGTGATGTGCAAGCTGTACTAAAATTTTGCCAAGCGGCGGGAGTCGATGAAAACAGAATCTTTGAGGCTATCAACACCATACCTAACTTCAATGCCTGTGAGGTTAAGTTTATCTTGGGCTTGGCTAATGCTGGACCATTGGGGGCAAAATGTTTAAAGAGGTTATTCTATTGTAACAAGCTGACCAGCCTAAATCTAGATGCCGCTGATGCCAAGCGGGCTGTCCTAGGACTGGTCAAGGCTGGACAGGAGGGGGCAGAACATTTAAAATGGTTGGGCGAGAATAACAAGCTGGCTAACTTCAAACTAGATGCCACTGATGCCAACCGGGCTGTCCTAGGACTGGTTAAGGCTGGACAGAAAGGGATAGCCTGTTTAAAATGGTTGATCGAGAATAGCAAGCTGGACTACCCAACTCTAGAAAGTTACGCTGAAACCGAAGGGGTTCTCCTAGCCCTGTCCGAGGCTGGACAGGAGGGGGCAGAGTGTTTAGAGTGGTTGTTCGCTAATGACAAGCTGAACTACCACTACCTAAATCTAAATACTCCTCAGGCCAACCGTGTTGTCCGAGGACTGTCCGGAAGTGGACAGAAGGGGATAGCCTGTTTAGAGAAGTTGTTCAAGAATAACAAGCTGAGGGAACTAAATATTGTCCTAGACGCCGATAAGACTGTCCTGAACCTGTCCGAGGCTGGACAGGAAGGGATAGCCTATTTAGAATGGTTGATCAAGAATAACAAGCTGAGGAAACCAAATCTAAATAACACTGATGCCAAACGGGTTGTCCTAGCCCTGTCCAGGGCTGGACAGGAAGGGATAGCCTGTTTAGAATGCTTGAGCGAAAACATACCAACTTTTAAAGACGCTGAAGCCAAAGATCTTCTCCTAGCCCTGTCCGAGGCTGGACAGAAAGGGATAGCCTGTTTAAGGTGGTTGTTCGCTAATGACAAGCTGGCTAACCTCAAACTAGAAGACGCTGAAGCCAAACAGGTTGTCCTAGCCCTGTCCGAGGCTGGACAGGAAGGGATAGCCTGTTTAGAATACTTGAGCGAAAACATACCAACTTTTAAAGACGCTGATGCCAAACGGGTTGTCCTAGCCCTGTCCGAGGCTGGACAGAAGAAGATAGCCTGTTTAAGGTGGTTGTTCACTAATGACAAGCTGGCTAACCTCAAACTACGTAATATAGATCAAGCAAATGTCAAAGTGAAAGCCTTGAGTCTGCTCGAGAATAACATTGATGACATGACTGATCTAAAAAAACTCCTTGAGGCAGAAGAGTAAAGCTTGCATCAGGCAGATGAGTTAAATGACACCTGATTCCGGGGCAAGATCAATATCAAGAATAGGCAATCCGTTAGAAGATTTACCGGCGGTTGCATATTTTTTAATGGATAGGGTGTGCCGACCGGTTCCGGGAAGGGCTGAGACAACACGGGGCAGAACCGTGTATACCCTTTGTAATCAGCCGCAAGGTCCAGCTCCCTCACGACACAAATCCCTACAAACGACGCCATAAAATTAAAAATATGGTCCGTAGATGGAAGGATTGGCGCTCCATCGCCACCCGCTATGACTGTTGTGCCCACGTCTCCTCCTCTTCCATCCCCATCACCACCCGCTACACTCGCATATTTTTCCATCGCCTGTTCTTTGCTCTTTTATTTGAACTTATGAGTCCTGAGCCTAGGGGGCAGTTTCATACGAAATTTTCCTGTACAATGCCACATTCTTTTTGTTGCCCTGTGTGAGCTGCGAAGGAATATCCAGACATTCTACCACCAACGAAAATGTCGACGCGAAACATTCCAATATTTGATTGGGATTGTTTTTTACTAGCTTGAACGTATAATTTGGATGTATTGAAATTTGTCTAAGGATGACGGGAATTTCATTCTCATATAAATTTTTAAGAAAATTCCTAAAAGAATCGGTAAACGTCGTAAACTTTATCTTGTAAAGATAGGACTTACTGCCTTCCACTTGTCTGACCTCAGGAGAAAATACATCGCTATTTTCAAAGTATTTAGAATTGGGCAGATCACCACGTTCAATGGATATAAATTTTAGGTAGGAAGTTCGCGATTCTAGCAAGTAAGAAACGAGCAATCTGAGCTGTTCCTGTTGGCAGTGAATATCATAAATCTCACTGAATAAAGGTTGCTCGTTTTTTTCGAAAAAGTCTTTAAAACCAAAGGAACAACTAGACTCATATTCTACTCCCAACGCGTCACAAGACTCCCGTGCCCATGTTAGATACTCCGATATTTCAAAAAATACCGCTATATGGTTGGGTGGCAAACTACGGGAACTACTAGCGTACGCTAATTTTAACATATTTCCCCAGGTTTTTGATACAAATTTTCTATGCTGGATTATATCCGTTCTGAACTGTCGTTCCTTCTCCAGGTATCCATGGGGTAGCTTCGATTGTTTAACACCCAGGGAATTTGTTAGGGCTATAACACTTTCTTTTTGCAAAATTTTATTGCGATAGGTATTAAAGCAATTTCTTAGAATTAGGATCTGACACACCGCCAATATGATGACGGTGGTGAAAAACAAACAATGACGCTTAAAGAAAAGTTTTTTCATCTTACAAGAATTTCAGATTGTTGCCCCAGTACTATATCAAACGAAAAAGGTAAAATATCTCCATCCACCGGTGACATTTGTATGTTTTCAATGTGATCGATTCCCTTTATTTCGCCCAACGACGATATCAAATTTTCGATGATCTTGTTGATTAGTTTTTTCGTTTCGCCATCACTTATCCATATTTTTGCCGAAACTTTAACCCTATTTTTGCCATTGTCCTCCTTTTTGTCTGCCCATGCAAGCGATTCTATCCAGGTAGTTTGCAAGCTCTCCATTTTATATTGAAGCTCACTGAATAAATCTGCCCAAGCGGCTTGAGAATATAGGGATAATTTAGCATTCGTGACAAATGAATGCAAAATTTCATGTTCTTCGCGGGCTTCTTCATACCTGATGATATCCGCGTTAACTTCGAGCAATTTCGCTTCCAATTGGGATTTTTTGGTTTCAAGATTTATTACGTCTTTTTTTAATACTTTTAATCCCGTCAATGCCGCTAACGTTATGGCAATGAAAACAAGTAAATATCCAAAATGTTGACGCTGAAATTCTATTTGGTTTGAAAAGTCTATGGAAAACAGCTTTAACGGTTGCACCTGTTTAGAATTCAAACAATACACTGCTCCAACGAATACACCCATATTGTTCTTTACAAGCATTTCTTCTTCTTCGCGCAGCTCGCATGCAAATTTATGTTTAAAAGTATCAAACACCTTGATAATTTCCATGTCTTTTGCGGTGTTAAATGCGTCGTACAGATAGCTTTCACTTCCGGTCAGGTATAATTTCGCTATCGGATACTGCCTTAAAGTTCTACAGTAAAACAGTTCAGATTTTTTAATTTCCTGGCGCAGTTTTTGAGAAAATTGTTTTAGGTAATAGGTCATGAATGCGCGATTTTCATCTTCCTGATTGCTAAAAAATTTCGAAAGCAAAAGCTTGGCCTTCTCGAAGGATACTTTTTGCGATTCCGCAATCGTTTTAATTAGATGTATTCCCGTGATAGGTATGCTACGAAAATATTCCGCATCGTTCCCAATACATGTTAAATATGATGAATTTTCTCCTATATGTACTAGCATGGAATTTATGGGAGAATCGGTATATTTCTGAATGGCGATGGTGTTAAGCACTATTTCCGGACAAATGTATGAAAAATCTATTTTATTGCGAATCAGGATATCAATTATTTGCTCTGATATTGCCTTCGGAATGGCAACCCCAAGGGCATAATTTGATTGCTCATTGCTCCGATAAATGTCCAAACACCACTCATTGGTCCCCCCGGGGAAATCATGTTCACACTCAAATTTAAACGCTTCCTGAATACTTTTTTCCGTTACTTCTGGAATTTGAATATGTTTTATGAAAACTTGATCGTTGGGTGGAACGACCAACGTTATTCTTTTTTTTGTCGCTTTCGAGATTTGGGACACTGCTTTTGCGAAAGCTCGTAACCAAACCTCGACATTTTCCTCGAGATCTTCTTCAGACTGAACTGCGTAGGCTTCTACTTTTACGAAAGTTCCTCGACCATCGATTTCCACAAGAGTGATCGATTCCATACCGCAATGCATTATGACACTATTAGCCATTTTTTAAATTTTACGTGAGTTGATAAATTTTTCAAGCTATCTTGCAATGATTCTTATTTAAAACCTTTAAACATGGGATGATTTTCCGTTGGTGTAATGATTTCTATCATGTTTTCTGGTTGAAATCAATTGTTCGACGATGAGCAAAATAATTAAAAGTTTTGTCAAATTTCGACTTGTGCTAATTTTTAACATCAAGTTCCCTATTTTTCTGTCTCCCATTAGTAAGAAAGAATACACGCACGCAATGACCACGCAGAGCAATGTTTTAATTCTAAAATTTATACCGTTGAAATTCGATAGAATCCTACCACACGTTTTTTCATCCGATAAAATTTTCAATTTTCTTTTCCCATTGCGAATGCCATAAATAAACAATAGGGCGACGCAAAATGGTGCCATCAGTGAGACTAACAAAACTTTAATAGCAGCGAAAATCATGGGCTATGGGATTTTTTGTAGGGAGGTATTGCGTAAAAACATTTCCAAAAGAAAACATGCCAGACTTGCCATTACTAGATAATAATTACAGCGTATTATCAATGTTTCCATGACAATCATCGGTTCCGAGTACGCTAGTAATAATAATAGTACCGCAAGTATTCTGCAATGGATGAGAGAATGCCCGGAAGGTTTTATACGCCTCCCAATGATTTTTTTTAATAGTGACACGTTGGGGATTAAAATGGATGGTTGACGAACATGTTTGCGATAAATGCCTTTGAAAATCGGCAAAATCAATAAAAACAACAGCACATGGGGGTATAAAAAAATTATGTTCATCTATGGGCGTTTGAATCGCAAAGGCATATATTTTTTGCTGATTTTTACGTTTTTGCAATAAAATAATCGACGATGGCGGGGCATTGACTTTTATTATTTGGCCGAGATGATCGGATGTCTGTGAAGGTAATCATGGCAAATGTTTCTGGGTTTTGTAGCGGAGTAAAACGTGCCTTAGGACTGGCCTATGATGCGTGTAAGCAATGTGCTGGGCAAGTATATGTTGCCGGCGAACTCGTTCACAATAAAAAAGTCATGGAAAACGTGGAAACCGCCGGTGTAAAATTGCTCAGGGACTGTGATTTGGAGAAAATTACTTCAAAAGATGCTCTTCTAATCCGTGCCCATGGGTGTCCCAGAGGTCAACGGGCAAAGTTCCATAAACTTTTCAATATCGTCATTGATGGGACCTGTCCGCATGTCGGCAGGGTATCAAAAATGATAGAATGCGAGTCTGGAAAAGGGAAACACATCATCGTCATCGGAGATAAATTTCATCCGGAGGTGCAAACATTGGTAAGTTTTGCAAAAGATGACAAGGTGGACATAATAAATTTTGAGGAAGAATTGGATCATTTGCAAGATAACCTAGATCAAGTACTGGTAATTGCCCAGTCTACTATCGACGAAAGTTCTTTTAAAAGTTTTGCCAATAAAATTTCTAAAATATATCCCAATGCCGAAATAAAGAATACCATTTGCAGTTCATCCCGTAGACGCCAACAGGCAATCTTGTATTTCAAAAAGGAAGGCGTGCAGGCCGTCGTTGTTGCTGGAGGAATACACTCTAACAACACCCGAACACTGGCACAAATCGCCAAAAAGATCGGTTTACCTGCATTCCATGTGGAAACTGCCACGGATTTGCCAATTCAAAAATTGAAGACTTTCCAGGTCATCGGAGTCATAGGTGGGGCCTCAACGGACGAAGAAACAACAAAAGAAATGGTTGCCGACCTTCTGGCATTGGAAAATTGAACGGCAAATTCGTATTATTAAAAGGCAAGTATTTTAGTTTCTGTTTTAAGATTTTTGGTTTTTCACAATTTGCAAAGTTTTCCTTGTTTTTGGGAGGGGAAATGTATATATACGCCTCTTCATATGAAGAGATTATTAAAGGCGATGTGTGTTGTGGCGGCAATAGGTAGTACGGGGTGCCAATCAATGGGTCCTAAAATTATTGAACAATCTCACCCTCAGTACAACAATGCTGTGGTATCGGCCATAGACAATCAGCTATTGTTGAATATCGTTCGTTTAAAATATCGTGAAAATCCTTTTTTCCTAGAGGTCAGTGGCATAACAGAATCGCGCAATTCGGGAGCCGATTTTGGCTTGAAAGCTCTCGAATGGTTCCCCACTGATTCCAGTAAAATGAAAGTTGTCCCAAATCTTTTAGTAAAAAACTACCGAATTCCGACGATTTCCTATCGTCCCGTACGAGGAAAAGAATTCATCAAATATCTGATGACACCAATCCCGCTAAACATAACCCTTGGCATGTCATCTTCGGGTTGGAAATTGCAGAGGGTATTCAACACATGTGTTGAAAAAATAAATGACGTGGAAAATGCACCAACTGCTTCGGGACCAACTCCACGACATAAGCCAAACTATGAAAAATTCTACGAAATGACGAATTTACTAAAAAAATTAGAGGATGCCAATCTCGTTGCCATTGGTATCGATCCCGATAACCAACATGGTTTGATTATGCGCATAAAGCAAAGTACAACAAACAATGAAGATGTCATCAAGTTCAAACAAATTCTTGGCCTTGACCAAAATAAAAATGAATTTTTCTTTGACAGTAACTTTTTGAAAACCGGTAGCGATGGTTTGGTAGTTCGCACAAGGTCATTGATGGGAGTCTTATTTTACCTGTCCCATGCCGTGGATGTCCCTGCCAAAGATATCGAAAATGGCGTAGTCCAAACGACGGTTGCGGAAGATGGATCCGTGTTTGACTGGTCACAAAATGCAAGTGGTACGCTATTTAAGGTATATTATTCCAGATCAAAACCTCATGATGCTTTTGTCTCAACATATTATCGAGGTCATTGGTTTTATATTGCGGACAATGATTTACATTCGAAATCCACATTTATGTTTGTTTCGATGCTGTTCAATCTGCAGGCAGGCGAAGCTTCCTCGGCTGACGTTGTTCCGACGCTGACGATTCCGGTAGGAAGGTAATTTTGGCAGGTAGGCTCAGGAAGCGACGGGAATAAATTAACCTTGCTTTTTTGAGCTTTGCTTTTTTGCCGCAGGAGGATTTTTATTTTTTTGAGCGAAGCGATATGCTAAAATTTTTTTCGAAAATTTCATCCCGAGAAAGTGCAAATTTAATTGGTGAGTTTTTGGACGACCAGGAGCTAGTTCGATGGAGTATTGAGAAAGATTGTCCACGCGATGAATACTTTTTGTGCGGCTATGTTTCCGATGAACAGACTGGCAACGAAGATTTTGCAAAGATAAAGTCCGCCTTTGGCGACCTAGAAAATGCCGAAATTGCAACCCTAAACTCTTCCGATTGGGAAGAGACATATAGAAAGTCTGCCAAACTATGGAAATGTGAAGATTTATATTGGGTTCCGGCTTTTATGAAAGATGAAGTTGAAATTCCCGAGGGAGGAACTGGAATATACATAGAACCTGGAATGGCATTTGGATCCGGGAGCCATGAAACCTCGCAGTTGTGTGCCCGGGCGCTGGTAATGTTCAAAAGCCTGTACAAGAAGACCAATGATTTGATGATAAAAAGTTGTATCGACATTGGCTGTGGTTCTGGAATATTGGGTATTTCGGCCCTAAAATTGGGGTTGTCCCATGCCACATTTATCGACATTGACGCAGATGCCATAAGGATTAGCCGAGAAAATGCACTGATGAATGGGTTGTTCCTCGACCAGATGGATTTTGTTACTGGCGATGTTAGGGTGGGTCTGCTGGGCAGACATGCGGACTTGTTGATGGCAAATATTTTATCCAGCGTCCTCGTTGAGAATGCTGATCTGCTAGTAAATTCCGTAAAGCCCGGTGGATTATTGTGTGTAAGTGGGATCTTGAAGGATGAAAAATTTGACGTGGCTTCTGAATTTACAAAATTTATTAAAAAAAGATGGACATCCGTGGTAGAAAGCTCCATGGATGATGGGGAATGGTCCCTATTGGCGTATTTTCGCGGATAAATTTACTTGCCTTTAGGGATGAAATAAAACATGTTTATTCCTGTGAAAAAGAAAAATTAATGCCTAGGGGTTTATTAAGTGCATTATTCATTCCGTTAGGAAATTAAAGTAGGATACTATGCCAGTCGAAGGAGATAATATTGCTGATTTGAGTGAGTTGGAAAATTTTTCATTTCAGCCGAAGTGGGAGAGACAAAAAATAGAAAATTTTTCCTACCCACATGGAAAAAGTGACAAGAAATGTTTTCGCAGGCCAAGCCATGCCCCTGACGGCACAGGTTTTAAAAGAAATTTTCGGCGGGACGGGACGGAGAATTTTCCTCAGGATGGTACCCGGTCCCAAAGGTTTGACAGGTCAAGCAGGAATAGATATGGCAGGGAATTTCCAAAAACTCAAAACTTTCGTCGACCTTTCGAATCGATTGTTGATGTCGAGTTTTATCCCAATGACACAGTTTTTGATGCCATAGTGTCTGCCCTAAGGTCTACCCATAAGACCTACGAACTATTTTCCGTGGCCAAGCTATTTTTGGGAAAGCCGGAACGATTTGCAATGGTGGTAAAGAAAAAGGACACCCAGGAGGATAAATATCTTTATTTGACCACCGATGATAATTTCATCTTCGAGACGGAAAATGCAGCGGTGAACCATGTTGTAGAAAATCACCCGGGAAAGTATTTTGACATCGAAGAACAGGAAGTTCCTCCTCCAATGGGGAAATTTATCTGTTTGCATAGGTGTGGCATGACGGGTAAGGTTTTGTGCCCGCCGAATTACCACAAATATCAAGAAATTTTGTTGGAGCATCAGGGGAGATTTTTACCGCGTGTTCCATTTGAGAAGTTCAAAGCGAGGATAGAAAAAATTACGTCCGAGGAGGAAATAGAAAACTGGAGGATTCAATCTTCCAAGGTGCAAATTTTCAAGCCGAAGGGACAGGAAGATTCCGTCGAAAAAATGGAGTTGAAATCTATCGGCGAAGTGAAGAAATATTTCATTGAACACCTCAAGGAGCAAGCGATTACCCGCTATGATTCGGTGCGGGTTTCCGGTGAAACATTTAATAGGATGCCGAAAAGCTTACTGAGCAAATCAATCTTTGTCCTAATTAGCAGAGAAAAGTCTTTTCCGTTGAATTTTGCGAATAATTTGCGGGGACGTTTGGGCCGTTCCGGTTTCACAATTTACAAAATCGGTAATAAACCGGGCATCAGCTATGTTTCCGGGATTAGGCGTAAATTCAGGCAGCCCGGTGATATTTTTGCCGATGACATTCAGAAAATCATCGCCATCATAGACGCCAATCCCAGAATTCCCGCTACATCCCTATGTTTACAGTATACGCAGGGATGTGAGGGAATTCCTACCGATGGTTCTGAAAAAGAGGGCGAAGTACTGCAAATGTTTGCTTCGACATCCCAGGAACCTTCTGGTGGCACGGAAAGTGCAACCGCGTCCTCCTCGAATTCTCTTAAAGAATCCGTGGGGCAGGAATTTTTCAAAAATTTACATTGGTTGATCCGCGAAGGATATGTCATAGAATTTGAAAATGGCACATTGATCTCTACCGAAATAATCACACGGAAAGAACAACCCAAGATTCAGGAGAAAGAGGAATCAAAAGTTGCTATGGAATCAACGAACGGAGATGTTAGGAGTGAAAATATCCCGGAGATCGGTGAAAACGTCTAGGTCTAGGGAATATACTCATAGAAACATGCCAATATATCCTGGGAGACACGGGGGTATGCTGTTATGGTGAGAGTCCAAAGCTTGAGATGAGGATTAGAATCCACAAGCTGCTCATTGCATATTGCTCTAAAATATTCATTCGGATAAAATAAACGATGGATCTTTTTTTCTTTAGACCGCAGGTCTTCCCTGTGGGTCATGCAATTATCTATGTCCGCTATTAGTGCAACGGCCGTTTGATCAACCCTTGGCATGGTCGTATGTTCCATAAAACATTTTATTATGAACAACATACCAGTCGTAAAAAGTCCGATTGCACAGAGGACCTCAATCAAAGAAAAAGCTTTTCGATCTCCAGGTTTCATTATTCTTTTTTATATATATGTGTTTGAGCATTTGCATCAACGGTAATATACCATTCTTGGTCATCAAGCAAAAATTTCAACTGGAAAGGGATAAAAAATTTTTCTTCGAAAACCACGACTTCTTTGGGTGTCTCGCCAGCTACAAAGGGATATTGAGGGCGATCTGAGCTCTTACACCTCCAAGGAAAGTCCACAAGCTCACAACTCGAAATTCTCGAATCCAATCTTTTACTATATTTAGTATTATGATAATCTGTCTCAACTTTTAGTTCAAAAAATCCGTCAAGGGAGTCGTAACTCGACGTTGAAGTTAAAGTAAGAATAGCCGGGGTGTTGGAAGACATGGACTGCAACCTTGCTAGAAATACAGCTTCGGACAGGGCAATTTTTGTCTCATAAACGACATCATCCTCGGATTTAAACGGCTTAATGGCAAAGCACGCTGCGAACGCTCCCATTAGAGCTAGGACAAATATTAACTCTGGTATCGAAAGCCCCGGTTGTTGTCTGTTTTTCCCCATGGCATTTTTTGATAAATAAAACACCAAATGATATTGGTGTCTTTATTAGAATAATTTGCAATTTTTTTAAAAAGGCAAATATGGGGACAAGTCAATTATAATATCATTTACACCCGCTGCTTTTGCCTTACCCTTGCCATTTGGTTTTACGGTTATTATGTTTGAATTAACCTCAAATTCATACGTTTGCCTGTAAGGATCGTTTAGAGTGTCAAGGCCAAGGTATGCCGCAGTGATAGCACTTTTGGTCGGCATTACCCTGGTTGCAGATACTTTTGCTACGATGGCTGTTCTAATCCTTCCATCCATGTCTATCCTTGTTTGTTGTGCTAAAGCTGCATCACGTCCAGATCCAACACTCTTTGTAAGAGAGACAACTATACCTGCCAAGATTGCTAAAACAATCAGTATTTCTATCATCGTAAAACCACGATTTCGTTTATTTAAAATATTCATAGTAGAAAGATATTGTATGGAACAATTACACACCGTCAAGTTTTATTTGATAAATTTTTATTAAATTTTTACAAACTTCTTCCCGCGAAGCATTTTTCAGCATACAATTTCTATTTTGATATAGGGATAGGGTACCACTTGGGCTACCAATAATTGTAAAATCGGCATCTTCCGCTTCCCCCAGGCCGTTGATCATACACCCCATTACGGCGATCTTCAAATTCCTAGCACCCAGCAATTTCCCCAATTGCATTTTAAGCTCCCCAAGAACAGACTGAATGTCATAGGATGTGCGGCCACAGGATGGACATGCGATAAATTCTATGCCATAACGTCTCGCCCCACATCCCTGCAAAATGTTCTTTGCGACCTCTATTTCCCTGACGGGATCTTCCGTCAGCGAAACCCTTAGGGTATCCCCGATGCCATCCATCAGAAGACATCCCATGCCAATTGCTGATTTTATGCGGGCATAATCCCCATTGCCAGACTCCGTAACCCCAAGATGAATCGGGTAATGGCTTCCCATTTCATCGAGCTTGGAACAGGCCAGACGATTGGCAGCTATCATTTTTTTTACATCGCTGGCTTTAAATGACAGGATGATATTTTCGAATTGAACTTCCTGGGCCACTTCCAAGCATTCCTTGGCACTCTCCCACATGGCAACATCCGTATGCCCAAATTTGTAAACCATGCGGGGAGCCAGAGATCCATGATTAATTCCTATCCGCACGGACTTTTTTAAATCTTTCGCCCTCCAAAAAAATTTGCCCAGGGATGCTTGCAATTTGTTTTTCCCCGCGAGGAACTCATCATTCGAAAACGATTGGGGCCTCACCAGCTTGTCGGAAAAATTTCCTGCATTTATGCGAACCTTATCGGCTACTTCCAGGCAGTCCAAGGCAATGGCTGGAGAAAAATGAACATCAGCTACCATTGGGATGGGAACGTCCTTGGCCCGTAGAATTTTTTTGATTTCAGTGAAAAATTTTATATCCTCCAAGTCTGTCACCGCCAACCGAATAATTTCACACCCGCCTTCGAACAGTTCACAAATTTGCCACACATTGCCTTTCACATTTTTCGTGGGAATATTCGTCATCGACTGAATGCTAATAGCATTGCTCCCTCCGACACCAACATGGCCAACGGCTACCTCCTTCGTTTGCCTACGTTTAGCGATCATGGTGTATGATGAGTCGGAATTCCCTTTGATTTTCGAAGATTGCCTGCTTTTCAGCCCATATGCGTCTAAAGTCGAAAAAGGTAACATAGGTTAATAGTACGACCAGCATGGCAAAAAATACGGTCTGAACTTTCGTCAAAACTTTATGCAGGGATTCCCACGTTGTAAACTTTTCCAACAAAGCAATGGTAATTATACCGCCATCCAGCACAGGCAAAGGCAACAAATTCAAAATCGCCAGATTTACGTTGATCAAAATAACAAAACACAGCAGGGCGAGGAAGTTGTTTTTCGCAAACGTATGCAAAGCTTTTATCAGTCCTGCCGGCCCCATCAAATGCTTTGCGGAGATGTTAGAATTTTTGCTAAACAGGCTCCCCAGGGTTTTGAGGGTAATACCTACCGAATCGGTAATTTGTTGGGCTGCTGTCGGCTTATGGATTATCAACTTGGGCTCAAATACTATGCCACACAAATGGTCAAATTTCGTATCATAGGAATGAACATTGCCAATATTTTTTATGGAAAGTTCTCGCTCTCCAGATTTTGTCAGAATTTTTAGTGTCGTTTGGTCGCTATGCTTGAGGATGTCACCCATTCTTTCCAGGGAAAATTCCCTGTTATCTTCAAAAGCAACAAGTTGATCTCCATTGGAAATGCCATTTTTTTCTAAAAATTTTTCATTACTACAAAAGATTTGTACACAGGAAAATTTTTGCCCTAGGCCTTTACTCAACAGCGTGACATCTTCGTCCGCTGGGATAAAATCAAGTTTCCAACGCCTTTTTGAAAAAGTTAATTTACAGAAAGGCTTTCTGACGGCTAATTTTACAACTGGCACACTAACAGTCTGAAAATTCCCATCGCGCTCAATTTCCATGGCAATGGTCTCATTTTTTGAGGCCATATCCCGCAATGTTTGTGCATGGAACAGGGGAACACCATTGGCCGACACTAGGCGATCTCCCTTTTTAAGCTCCAGTTCCTGTGTCTTATCCAAATGTTGCAGATCTCCAACAATCAATGTTTGTCTGGGGTAGACTCCAATGACCCTAAATGCGTCCTGTCGTTGCTTGGAATTCGAGATGAGCACGGGATTTACTGACATTTGTAACCTTACACCATCGCGTTCGAGCTCAATGGTTGCCAATGGTTCCCTACGACTGTCTTTTTTATTTCCCAGGGCGATAAGTTGCACAATTTCATCGAATTTTTTGACCCCATGCCCGTCTATGGACAAAATTTTATCATTCGGAAGAATCCCAGCTTTGGCTGCCGGAGACTTAATCTGGTCCCCATCAGGCATGGTTAACGTCGGCGCAACATACCCGACAGTGGTCGTAAGTTCCTCTTCCAAAACCGGAAGTCCAACGAAATAGACAACAATTGCCAGGCCAAATGCCAACAGCATGTTGGCCAGTGGCCCTGCAAATGCGGTGCTAACTTTGTCGAAGCAAGTGGCTGGCTTCGCATCATCCGGCAGATCAAATTTTCCTTCGATCTCATGCAAATCAGCCAGCTGTGGGATTGCCACGTATCCACCAAAAGGTAGTAGAGAAATCACGAATTTCGTTTCCTGAACCCTAAATCCGAATATTTTTGGCCCAAAACCAATGGAAAATGTCGGGACGAACAGCCCTCTCTTTTTTGCCAGCACATAATGTCCTATTTCGTGGATTAGGATCGACCCTCCAAAGAATATTATTACCAACAAAATCGGTACCAAACGAATTAAAAATGCCTTCATCTTTTTAAAAAGTGTTACCAACCACGAATAGTCAAGCAAATCAGAATCATGGTGACATTTGTATAGACTGCTGCGATGATATCGTCGACGACAATGCCTATTCCCCCCGAAAGATCCTGTGATTTTTTTATACCTAATGGTTTCAAAATATCAAAAATACGAAAAATCACAAAACCAAGCACCCAAATTTTCCACATGGCAATTGTCGCCGGGATGAAATGCTTTATGCCAAGGAAGCAAATGGGCATCGCAACGAACTCATCGAGGATTACGCAGCCCGGATCTTTTTCTCCAATCACCTTTTCCGCCATGTCGCAAATGACGATAGCCAGCAAAATAATGGTGATTAGCGTAAAGATCACAGAAAAAATCGATAAATTTTGTATGAGGATAATGTGAAGCAGCAATCCCATAAACGACCCAAGTGTCCCCGGCATAATCGGAAAATTCCCAAGGCCAAATAACGTAGCCAGATTAATGACAAAATTTTTCAGAATCATTGGCAACAAGATGTTCTTTTAATGGGAAATTGAAAGAAGAATATTTATACATACCGAAAACACCATAGAAGAATTTCTTCCTGCCATTTCTTTTTGCCATTGATTTCCAAGTACGTTTAGCGATATTCATTGTTCAAATTTCGCCGCTGCCCGCGATAGCCTGTCGTCGATCGCTATTCCAATTTCTTCTCGTGGAGGCCGTTCACACAAAATGGTATCGTATGGTGCCGAGTCGAGTCGTTGAAGGGTAGAAAACAGATTTTTGGCCACCGCGTTTAAATCGCCATCGTCGCTAAACCAAAGGATAGCTTCGGCTGGGAGTTGTAAATTTTTCGCAATTCCATCAAAATTTTTCGGCCTTTGCACAAACACAATGGCCGTTTTCCCAGCGAAATATTGCGAAAGATCCCTGTTCCCATGTTCAAAAAGTACCAGGCGGGTGTTGGTACAATAGTGCTGCTTCAGTTGACCAGGGGCATTTGGGTTTTCAGAAACAATCTGAACATCATAGTCGACAACATCTTCTTCCAAAACTTTGGAAATAGCATCGGCGGTTATTGCCCCCGGCCTCAAAATTTTAGGAACCGTACCGGTTATGTCCAAAATAGTCGACTCCAAGCCAACGGCACATTCGCCGCCATCGAGCATCACTTTTACCCTATCACCAAAGGTTGCTTTTACTTGTCCAATGCAGGTCGGACTGACATATCCAAATGGATTGGCACTCGGAGCAGCCAATGGCAAATTGGAAGCCAATAGAACCGCGCGAAAAATCGGATGGTCAGGACTACGGATTGCAACCGTGCTGAAACTAGCAGTTACAATGTCCGGAATGACTGCCTTTTTGGGGAGAATTATGGTGATTGGACCTGGCCAAAAGGCCCCAGTAATTTTTTTTGCGCGTATTGAATATTTTTTCACATGGCTATATCGTTCCAACCAAGAACTATCAAGCACGTGCAAAATCAACGGATTATTTAGCGGGCGACCTTTAATGGCAAAAATTTTCCTGACAGCTTCCCTATCGAGTGCATTGGCAGCAAGACCATAAACAGTTTCCGTCGGTAAAACGACGACTCCCCCTTCTTTCAACTCTTGGGATGCAGCGACAATGTCAGCATTCATTTCATCAAAAGCATGTTGCGAGCCCGTTTGATCATCCGCGTGACATGGCGTTGCTGATGTGCTGTTAATCCGGTAAACTTTCGCGCCAAAATCTTCCCTGTTCCCGTAACAACCGTGGATAATTTCTCAACATCCGTATATTTCAGTTCCAATGGAGAAACATTTTTTATCACTTGTGAATCTGAGCTGACTTCCTTTTCCATTGTCTAGAGACACAATGGGAAACTATGATACTTTGCAAGATAAAAATTAAGGATGGGGATATAATTAGGCATGAAAATGATTTTAAAATCAAAAACTTCTACCAGGCGTAATGGGTAATAGAATAGAGTCACCTAAAGGGGAACAAAGGTTCATTTGCCATAGACAGAAAATAGGGCCTCTGCCATCTTTGAAGGAACTTCTGCGATTGCAACACCGGCATCGCGAAGGGCTGTCAGTTTGCTTTCGGCGTTTCCTTGTTTGCCGGATACTATTGCACCCGCATGTCCCATGCGACGGCCTGGGGGCGCAGTCACCCCAGCAATAAATGCGGCGACTGGTTTTTTGACATGCTGCTTTATATAGGCGGCCGCAAGTTCTTCAGAATTTCCCCCGATTTCTCCTACCATCAAGATCGCTTCGGTTTCTGGATCGGCATTAAACATTTTTATCACATCCAGGTGTGTCGTCCCGATAATTTGATCACCTCCGATACCAACGCATGTCGACTGGCCGCTACCCCGTTGGGTCACTTGCCAGACGGCTTCGTAGGTAAGTGTTCCTGACCGCGAAACGATTCCAACGGGTCCAGGACTGTGAATGTAGGCCGGCATGATTCCAATTTTACACCGTTGTCCAGGGGAAATTATTCCGGGACAGTTTGGTCCAACAAGGCGCGAATTAGAATGTTCCAACGCCACACTTACCCTAACCATGTCTAACACAGGGATTCCTTCCGTTATGCAAACTATAAGCTTTAAATTTGCTTCGATGCATTCCATGATCGATGCTGCTGCAAACATGGGAGGTACGAAGATCAAAGCCGTATTGACTCCTTCATTGGTTACGCTTTCCCGAACCGAATTAAAGATCGGGATATTGCTTTTCGTCATTTGACCACCCTTCCCTGGGGTAACCCCCGCCACTATTTTGGTTCCAAAATTTAGACATTGGCTCGAATGGAATGTTCCAGCCTTTCCAGTGATTCCACAAACTACCACACGCGTTTCTTTATTGGCCAGGATACTCATTTGTTTAACCTCAAACTAGTTATTGTTTGCACAGGTCAACGATTTTATTAGCGGCATCGTCGAGGCCATTGGCAAAGGTGATTCTTAACCCACTGCTTTTTAATACCTCTTTCCCTTCTCCAACATTTGTACCTTCAAAACGAACAACCATGGGAAGAGATAATGAGGTTGTCTGTGCGGCGTTTACAATCCCTTGCGCCACTGCATTACATTTGACAATCCCCCCAAAAATGTTAACAACAATTCCCCTAATATTTGGATTTTTAAGAACGATTCTGAAAGCATGGGTAATTTGCTCTTCATTTGCTCCTCCTCCAATGTCCAGAAAATTTGCCGGTTGTCCTCCATGGTATTGTATTAGATCCATGGTTGCCATGGCAAGCCCAGCTCCATTTACCAAACATGCGATATTACCATCGAGGGCAATATAATTCAAATTATGCTGCAACGCTTCCACTTCATTTGGATTTTCTTCCTCGATATCACGCAACTTCATAATATCTGGGTGGCGCGGAAGAGCATTGTCGTCGAAATTTATTTTCGAATCAATTGCTAGAAAATGACCACTTTTACCTAAAATAAGCGGGTTAATCTCAATTAAAGAACAGTCTTTGGTAATAAACAGAGCGTATAGTTGCAATAGCAGATCGGATAATTCCCGAGCTTGTTCCGTGGTTAATCTTATTTTGCTGGTCAGTTCTTTTGTTTGGCTAATCGTCAGCCCGGTGGATGGCTCGATGATTATTTTATGCAACTTTTCTGGAGATCTGTTGGCTATGGTTTCTATGTCAATTCCACCTTCCGTAGAGAACATTAGTATAGGCCTGCGAAGGTTTCTGTCGATCAAGATTGCGACATAGTACTCCCGTAAAAATCTTACCGGCTCTACCAAATATACTTTGCGGACAACTTTACCGCCATTTCCCGTTTGCTTGGTTATCAATGTATTTCCAATCATACTTTTAATAACATCAAGGGCTTCTCCCTTGGAAGAAGCAATTTTTACACCTCCATGACCAAGGTCATTTTTGAAATGCCCAGCTCCTCTTCCCCCTGCATGGATTTGGGCTTTAACACAAATCTTGTCCAAATGCAATACCCCTAGGGTTGCCTGATAATCATCCCCTGAAGATACTAACACACCAAATGGTACCGGTACGTTGAATTCTTTCAATAAATCTTGTGCTTGATACTCATGGATATTCATGAATCACTGGTTGATAATATGACAGCAATTTTACGCTGTACAACATTTTTCTGCGGTAAAAATATTTTGTTACATGTGATTGGTTCGCAACATTCGATCTCTTTCAGGAATGTTTGTATGAAATTTTCACAAAGAGCGGTTTTTTTCGAAAAGAAAATGTTTATTTTGTTGACTTTTTCTAATTCCTATATTAGAGGATGATCAATTTTACATTCAATGAATACAAATACTCCTCTAGTTGTGCTGTCAGAAGATGACAAAAAATTGGCAGAGATCTTACAAAAGCAGATAGAAATTTCCGGCATGGATGTCCGAACATTTCACGACGGTTCAGGTACCGTCGAATTTTTGCAAAAGGAAGCAGCCAGCATATTACTTCTTGATATTAATTTGCCCGACATCGATGGCTTCGACGTCATAAAGCAACTGCAAAATAGTCGCGTAGAAATTCCGGTAATTTTCCTAACGGCTTTTTCAGATGAATACTACAAGTTGAAAGGTTTCGATGCGGGTGCCGAAGATTTCATAACAAAACCATTTAGTTTCACGGAATTAATCGCGAGAATAAAAGTTGTGTTGCGGAGAGCATATGGCAGAGATAGGGAAAACGTTTCCAGCAACGTTACTCTATGTGACGATGACTTTGAATTCTGTGGGGCAGTAATAAAACCATCTTTGATGCAAATAATTTTCAAAAATGGTAATGCTATTCCAATAAGGCGGAAGGAGTTAGGAATTTTAAAACATTTTTCTTCCAATGAAAACACAATCCTAAGCAGACGTAATCTTATTCATAATGTTTGGGGAAAATATGCCAATATTAGAAGCCGATCATTGGATCAATATATTGTCAAGATTCGTCAACTACTCAAGGAAAACGGATCCGATGCCAATGCTTTGCGCACCCTACATGGAATAGGATACATTTACACGACGAAATCTGGAATTCCCGACATGACTCGCCGGGAGTATGCGGACACTTTCGATGTAATGCTATAGGGTTCCCTTCCCACATAAGATAAAACCTCGAATGGAAGGGAGCTGGCATTTTTCATATCCCGAGGGGACTTGTTTACAAGTTTTCCAAGGGAAAGTGGTTAAATCCGGGGTTTCGTTTTGTTGCAACCGTAGTTATTTTTCTTTACGAGGGCATTTAAATATTCCATTAACAGAAGCATATAAGAAGGTAGCAATCAGGGACAAATGCACTGCCGGCCAAATGCTATTTTCGAGTATAATGACCATAAACACATTTGCTGCGGTCGGAAGCATACCTCCCGAAAACCTGCTCCAACATTTTAGCGTCTGTCCACCGCAGTAAATTGGACAACATCGCCGTACAAGAAGGTTCCTTTTGGGAATCCCAAGGGACTCTTTCGATTTCTTCCATGCATTTGTTTCCCAGGACGTTATCCGTTGCAGGCTTTTCTGACCGCCATCAATGCCGCCAATATCAGGCTCATCACCGATACCAAGTCATATCCTCTTCCGGAGGCGCTCCTCGGATCTTCCAACTTCTTCAATTTTTTAGCTGTCCATTGCCACCCCCATCCATCTTTTTTTCCTTTTGGCCACTCTTTTCTTCCTCCTTCAGCAAGAACTAAATGGTCCTGATCTGCCCTATGGAGGCGGGGAAATTCCCGCCATTCATCATGCGTTGCATTTCAAAACTTTGTTCGAAAGATATTTGGTTGATATCCTGATGAATATCTAGCTTTACAAAAAAAAATCTTTCTTCAATCTTTACCTACCGAGACAAAATAATGGATGCAACTATTACAATTTTTCAAGATTTAGCCATTGTTTGCATTGCTAGCGGCATATTTGCTCTGATTTTTCACTACCTAAGATTGCCACTTCTATTGGGATATATAGTCGGCGGATTCTTGGTCGGACCGCATTGCCTTAATTGCATACATGGAGGCGAATCCATAAATCAATTGAGTGAATTGGGAGTGATATTCCTGATGTTCTACATCGGACTGGAATTCGACCTGATGAAGCTAAAAAAAATCTTCATTCCGTCTGCCTTTTGGTTGATGCTGCAATCCATCGGAATGATAGCAATTGGAATGATGATTGCCCCGTTGCTCGGTTGGTCTGGTTTAAATGGGCTGTTTCTGGGTTCCATGCTAGTGATGAGTTCGACTATGATAACCATTCCACTGTTGAAAGCTAAAAACACACTCCACATGGAATATGCCCAGTGTGCCATTGGATGTTTAATATTGGAAGATATCCTTGCCATGGTGTTTTTGGTAATACTTTCAAGCATAGGACACACGGGGCAGTTCGACATGTTTGAAGTCAAGAGAAGCACCTTCATTATTAGCGTATTCGTCGTCATGGTGTTTTGTGTGGGCAAGCTAGTAGCACCGTTTTTCGTACGTATCCTATTCCGAGATCCATCCCCAGAGGCGTTGGTAGTAGCCATAATTGGCTTTTTGATGGCCATATGTCAGCTAGCACATTATTTTAATTTTTCGGTGGCATTGGGTGCATTTCTGGCCGGATCAATTTTATCGCGAACAAATATTACCCGACAGGTTGATCGAATAACAGAACCCCTGCGAGATGTTTTCAATGCGGTCTTTTTTACATCCGTTGGCATGATGATTGACCTAAAAGCGATCATACATTTTTGGCCGTGGATTTTTACCCTAGCCATAATAACATTTGTTGGACAAACATGCATTGGGACCATGGCTTTGTTTTTGATAGGGAAGAAAAGTGAAACTGCCTTTAAAGCTGCATTTTCGAAGGCACAAATTGGGGAATTTAGCTTTGTCATCGCCGTTTTGGGAAATTCCTTAGGTGTGCTCCACAAGGATTTTATGTCTGTGACCGTCGGTGTTGCATTGGGTACAATCCTAATATGTTCGATTTTGAGCAATCAGACCGATAGGATTTTTGGATTTTTCTACTCCCGCTGTCCAAACTTTCTAAAAGAATTTGGCAAGACCTACCACCATTTGCTCGGTGAAATCAAAGACAATGTGTCAAAAAATATGCTCATTGGATTGGTAATCCGGCAACTTTTATTGGCATTGCTTTGGTTGTTTTTGCTAAGTGGCACCCTATTTTCCGTTTCGTGGCTGGCAGCTTTAACCAAAAGTGGAGAATTTGGAAATGTAGTGTCGTCCATACTAAAGTTTTTGAGCAAAGTATTCTGCATGATCAGTAAATCCTATGCGGAACAATTGCCCGAAGAAAAAATCTTTGAAATTAGTTCTAACGTGTTTCAAGTGTGCATTTGGGTAGCAGCATTTTTAATTTGCATACCATTTTTGGTCGGCATCATAAAAAATATTCACGCAATATTTACCAATTTAATCAAAAGCTCGCTGAATAAGCATACCCAGAAGGAATTACTACACAATAGGGTGTTCAATGTGATGAAAGCCATTTTCGTTATTGCAGCTCTATTTTTATTCAGTGGTATTTTTCTAGGGATTGCTTCGAGATATTTGCCTCATGGCATTCCCGTAATTTTGTTTGGGTCAATTGCCGTTGTTCTGGCGATTTTCCTATGGCAACAATTGTCGAAGCTCAATAACAGGCTCGAGTTGGCGTTTATTAAAAATTTTAACGATAGGATAGAGTCACAGGAACAACTGCATAGGAAATCTATTCTAGCCAAAGCCGCTGCCAATAATCCCTGGCCCATAGAAATTCATGAAATCTTACTGCAGCCAAACCACGACAGTGTGGGCAAGGAACTTTCCGAACTAAAGCTTCGTGAGCTAACAGGGATTACTATTATCGCTATTTCCCGTGGTGGTTTGACATCGTACAAGCTCAGTCCGAACAGTCAATTATTTCCTGGAGACCACATAATTCTCATAGGAACAGAATCTCAAATAAATGATGCCAAAGCAATATTGCTCAAAGAGAGTGAAGAGAGAAGACCAAAGCGGACGAATGCCCAGTTCGATGTTTTAAATTTTTGCATCGGCAGTGATAAAAATTTTGCCGGTAATATTTTATCCACCTTGTGTTTTAGGCAAAAGTATAGTCTAAACATCGTAGGGATTCAGAGAAAAAATGAAAAAATCAGCGATATCAAGCCCGATATGGAACTGATGGAGGATGACATATTATTGCTAGTCGGGACAACGACTGCCATTGACGCATTTAAAAAAGAGTTTTCAATGGCGTAGAGGTCCAAAATCGATGCTCCGGAGTCAGGAGGAATTTTCAATGCAATAATCATTGACAAACCTCATATCTATTACAATTTACACCAAATCTAGAGCGAGCGTAGCTTAGTTGGTAGAGCGCTACCTTGCCAAGGTAGATGTCGAGGGTTCGAGTCCCTTCGCTCGCTCCAATCTTTTGTAGCTTTCCGGTGCCGACGATATCATTGATATTTCCAACTGTCAGCAACAATCGCACCGGTTTCCCAAGTCCATCGCAAACGGCATGAAGCTTGCTGCCGAGTCCTCCTTTCGCTCGTCCAATGTGCCTGTGAGAAGCACCCCCTTTTTTAGGCTCGCCGCCGTTCCGTGAACTTTCAAATGGGTTGCGTCGACCATCAAGATTTCTGTCTTGCACCTGAACAGTTTTTGTAGGATCTCAGCGAATATTCCCATCCTGCTCCATCGGATGAAGCGGTGGTACAACGTCTTGTATGAGCCCTATTCTCCTGGGGCATCCTTCCATCTTAGACCATTGCGCAGGACATGGGCAATTCCGCTGAGCACCAGCCGATCATATCTACCGTGGTTTCGGAAAATATGGCTTTAGCCCTTCAAAATTTCCTTCTTCCATCAACCTTTTAGCCATAGAAGAGACTTCTCATTTCGTCTTCCTCCCCTATGTCGATCTCTTTTTTATGAGTCCGGAGCTAGCATTTTTCCCTTTTTTGGCTCCTTTATTTTGAGATTTGCGTAGAGGATTAATTCTCACCTATATATGAAGCCAGGATTGCCTACTTCAAGAGCGATTATCATAAACAGTTGGCAAGAGAAAAAAGAAGCAGGGAGAAAAGGGAAACACGGAGGTCCTCGCCCGAGAGTTCTCGCTTGTCGCGTAGACCATGGCACTCTTCGGTGATTTTTATCATAGCATCACAGTGGTGCAAGAGAATGGCAAGCGTTGAAATGCTCCAAGAAAATTACAAAAATTATTTGACAAAGTCCAAGTTGGACTTAGTTTGCATCTTATCATTATGAGTACAACTTTAGCGACGGCAAAGGATATCGAGCATAGGCGGTGGTTTTTATTGGATGCCAAAGGAAAAGTCTTGGGTCGCCTAGCCGTCAGAATTGCTAACATTTTACGGGGGCGTAACAAGCCCATGTACACTCCACACATGGATACGGGAGATTTTGTAATTGTTATCAATGCCGAGAAAGTTAAACTAACGGGCAATAAAAATGATGCCAAAAAATATATGTTTTATTCGGGATACCAGGGAGGAGAAAAATATGTTCCCGTTTCTCACATGAGAGAAAAAAAACCTAGATTCTTGATAGAGCATGCGGTAAAAGGAATGTTGCCAAAAAACAAGCTTTCGAGAAAGTTAATAACCAAGTTGAAGGTGTACAAGGGCGAAAATCATTTGCATGCGTCCCAACAACCGACTGTCATTGATATTAATGGGTAAAAAGATTTTATAAGATGGTATCTAAGAAAATAAATATATATTGTGGTACAGGGCGTAGGAAATGTGCCGTCGCATGTGTTAAAATTTGCGAAGGAACGGGAAAGTTCGATATAAATGGAAAGGGGGTTGCTGAATTTTGTCCTCTGGACAGTGCGGAACGGAAACTTTTTGCCTCCCTAGTGCTGACCAATAACGTTGATAGGCTTGATGTTCATGTTAAAACTTCGGGAGGAGGAATAATGGGCCAAGTAGGAGCAATATCATTGGGACTTGCCCGAGCTCTCGAAAAAATGAATTACGAATTACGAACGGTGTTGAAAAAAGAGGGATTGCTTACCCGCGATAGTCGAGTTAGGGAACGAAAAAAACCAGGACAACCAGGGGCAAGAAAACGATTCCAATTCTCCAAGAGATAAAATCATTTTGTTTCACAATGACACTGGCGATTAAGACACGCTTATTTCGAGTACAATAACTATAGGACGTGAGATGAATGGTGACAGCGCATTTTTTGAAATGTTTGAAGGGCTAATTCGCGAATATGGGATCACGATCGATCGCCCAAAGGGCATGTCTCATCCACGCTTTCCGGCTTTGATTTACCCCATAGACTACGGATTCATCAATAACACAAAATCCCAAGACGGGGAAGGGATTGACCTCTTTAAAGGGGATAATGATGGCCTTGGTGTCGTCGGGATCATTTGTCTCGTCGATGCTGAGAATAGGGACTCTGAGGTGAAAGTATTGTACAATTGCACGGAAGAAAACTCCAAGTAGCGTTGAAAATAATGAATAGCGGCCTGAGGAGAGGAATTTTGATAAGAAGGTGAAACTAGCAAAATATTTAAAACGTAGTGTGACTTCTTACAAATTCTATCCCGTTAAAAAATAAAATTTGTCCCAGGGCAGTCATCGGTGTCTTTACAAGTAACATTTGTTTAGTATCCTTAGGCGTGTGGTAGATGTAAGGGCGAAATTTGTTAATTCTTTCAATGAGAAATCCCAAACTTTCGGTGTCAGGTTGGACATATTGAGTAACATGCAATTGTTCAAAACGAGAAATGACATAAAGAGTTTGATGAAGTTTTTTAATGCCTGTGGGATAAAATTTTTGAACATCGGAAGCATCTTCGCCCGCAGGAATGAAAAAACAATCTCATCATTTGCGATCGATGAAAATATTTTATCCCCTGCCGTTTTAGGGGAAACTTTTCCACTGGAAGAAACCATTGATCAAATGGTGAATTTTTTCGATAGGCATAATACTCAAGCTTTGCGGACAGAATTTACAAACTTTTGCGACAAACATGGCTATTGGATCGAAGAGTATTCTTTATATCGCACATTATCTGATCAAATTGGTACCCACGATTTTTTCCAATGGCCGGATATTCTCAAAGTGTATAGTCGCAGAATAGCAGATATAGTAAAAAAACAACTCCCGGATAAGATATTGTTCCATAAAATATTACAATTTTTTGCCTATAAACAGCTAAAATTGATCAAAAGTTTCGCCAATGAAGCCGGTATTTTTCTCTGCGGAGATTGTGACCTTTTATGTGAAAATTTGAGTGCAGATGTTTGGAAAAATCAGAAAATGTTTTTCATCAATGATATTTCAAAGGCTACAGTCTTTGCAGGATTTCCCCCGAGCGATATGTGTAGGGAAGGCCTAAAATCGACGAAGATTCCCTATAGGGTTGCTTTTCTAAAAAACAACCACTATGAATTTTTCGAAAATATGTTCTCCAATGGGCAAACTTTGTTTGATGCTATATTTCTATTAAATGGGCATTCCATTTTCCAATATTGGGAAATCGCCAGTAACGAAACCGACCCCAAGCATGGCAGATGGGTAAACGTTCCAACGGATACATTTTTCCAGTACTTGGATTCTCATTTCAACAATTTTCCGTACTTATTTGACTTTAACGAACCACTATTTGCCAGCAATGAGATAATCTCCAAACACCACAATATGTTGCAGGTGGTAATAGATGGCGAGCCAACGGCCCATGCCTGCAGTGTTTATAATCTTCAAAGACAGTTGTTTGCTGTATCCACGCACAACTGCAATAGAAAAATTTCGAAGGTACACGTTATTCCAAATACCATCGTTCCTTGCGTCAAATCATGCCTAGACAACTACAAAAAAGGGGCATATCGGATGTGCATCCTACATTTCGATGAAATTTGCGATATTATAGAATGTAGCCCTGATGAATTGCTAAATGATCCAGTTTCATCCGCTTCAAAATTTGTCTCGTCCATAAATGGGCAAAAGTTTTTGGCTATCCCAAAAACATTACGCAATTCCAATCGGAATGCGCCTAAGCAACTCAAAAAGACAACTCCTCGCCCATCCTTTTGCCAAAAAATTGTTTCCTTCCTGAAAAATTTTTTCAAATAGAATCGATGTTTCCTTTTGCGAACATCATCGTTTTCCTTCTTCAAGTCCCATAATATCTATTTTTTACCTAGGCATGGCAATTTTCCCAAGTGGCTGGATTGTTATTTCTTCTGTCAACTCTTGGTGTGACAGGACTGGCAATTCATAGAGTTCAAGCTCTATCAATTTACGAACATAGCGGCGAATGTCCATCGATGTGAGAAGGACTGGACGGTTCGTTTCGTTGGTAAAGTCTCCGACCTCTTCTTTGATTGCATGGACAAGCTTTTTGGCCACTTCAGGATCAAGGGCGAGATAGCTTCCCGCAGATGTCTGGCGAATGGCCTTTCTGACGACGTCTTCAACGGCAGGATCAAGCAGATAAACCGCCAAAATGTTTTGTCCACCGGAATATTTATAGCTGATGTAGCGCTTCAGGGTTGTACGGACATAGTCTGTCAATAGGATAGGTTCTTTTTCCTTCTGTCCCCACTCGATCAAACATTGCATGATCAGTCGCAGATTTCTAATGGAAATTTCTTCCTGTATCAAACGTTGCAACACTTCGGAAATTTTCTGAACAGGCAAAACCCTCTGAACTTCTCTGACGAGTTCGGGGAATAATTTTTCCATATTTTCCAATAAAAACCGTGTTTCTTGCAGCCCCAGAAATTCCGATGCGTACTTTTTGAGAATGAACGACAGGTGATAAGTAAATATTTGCGGAGTCTTCATGTATTGAATGTTTGCCCGCTCAAGCTGTGGGATCAGTGTATTTTCCACCCATAGCGATGGCATATTCGGCAAGAAAGGTTTTTCTTCCTTGAATTGGATGTTTAGAATTCCCAAACTCTCCTTCGTCTCTCGAACCAGGACATGGCCTGGCAATATTTTTCCTTGGGATACGGGTACCTCCTGGAGTAGAATTTGGTACATGCCGTCGCTCAAGTTTTCATTAAATCGCAGATGAATGCCGGGAAATGGTACCCCAAGGTCATAGTATAGAGCTTGACGAACCTGGATCAGTTGATCATTTAGGAGATCGGGTTCAACGGATTGTTCTATAACCGTCGCCACATCAAGCAGCAGTGGTACTGTAACGGAAAATTCACCATCATCTTGTTTTGCCTGCGATGCCTTCGGAGTAGCGTCGGATGGCAATCCTGCCCCCGCTCGAGAAATAGTAGGTGTCGCTGCCCGTGCCGGCTTTGACATTCTTTTGCCTCCGAAAAATAACATTACTCCCAAAATTGCGAATGGGACTTTTGGAAATCCTGGAATTAGCATCATAAGGACAACCATCACACCAGCAATGAGCAATGCTTTCGGTTGGGCAAATACTTGTTTGCCGATATCTTGACCTAGAGCACTGGATGCGTCGGAAGCAACCCGGGTAACAATAACACCGGACGTTATCGCGATCAAAAGAGCGGGAATTTGGGACACCAAGCCATCTCCAATTGTCAAAATTGAGTAAGTTTTCAGTGCTTTGTTTACGTCCATTCCCTTCTGGGTAATGCCTATGATAAGGCCCGCTATAATGTTAATCGTTGTTATGATCAAACCGGCAATGGCATCTCCCTTTACAAATTTCATCGCCCCATCGAGTGCTCCGTATAGTTGATTTTCACGGCCGAGTTCATCGCGTTTAAACTTTGCCATATCGTTATCAATGGCACCGGCTCGCAAATCAGCGTCAATGCTCATCTGTTTGCCCGGCATGGCGTCGAGGGTAAACCTAGCGGCAACCTCAGAGACACGCTCAGCACCCTTGACAATAACAACAAATTGTACGATTAGCAGGATTAAAAATATAACCGCACCAACGACAAAGTTGCCAGCAACGACGAAATTTCCAAATGTATGAATAATGTCTCCGGCATCGGCATGTATTAAAATTTGCCTAGTGGTTGTAATGTTAAGGGCTAATCTAAACAGAGTGGTAAACAGTAATATGCTTGGAAAGGTAGAAAGTTCCAACGTTCGTGGAATATACATCGCCAGCATGAGCAACAGTACGGATATGGTAAGATTGACCGCAAGGAGTACATCAAGCAGCCACGTTGGGATCGGGATGATCATCAACACTATGATCATCATAACCAAAAAGGCTAAAATAATGTCATTGAACCTCGATAACTTCAGTACTCCACCTTTTGCACTCACAATAGATACTCCTCTACTCCTTTGCCAACATTGGCTTCTTGTTCTCTAATTTCTTTTTCCTCCAACCCGAGATAATAAATAAGATTATCCCGTGCTTCACTATCTCGACCGATACTCCAAGTCACATGGCTTTTCAACAAAAAGAATAACTTTTGGTGTTTGGATATCATTGCGACTCCATCAAGCTTTTCCAGATATTGTACTGCTTCGAGTGGGCGACTCGTAAAATATAGTGAAAAACTTAGACCAAGCAATACTTCTATATCGTCCGGGAAAAACTCATATAGCCCCCTGTGCAGCATTAAAGCTTCATCATATTTGCCATAACAAATGTACAAATACGCTAATACCAAAAGAAACTCTCTCTGACTTTTATCCACACAGCTTAAGTTCAAAAAAATATGTTAGCACACCAAAAAGAAAAATCAACACATTTTAGGCATAAGTATCATCCCATTAATAACATATGCCGATATTGGTCGAGGAGTTCACATTTTTCTTCTTCATTTTTTAATAGACCTATGACGTCCTCGAAGAGTTCCTTATATGGATAATTTTCACCCTCCTTTTCTATGACATTGGCAAAAATCTTACATGCCTGGTTGATTTTTAACCTAAATCGTTGGGGGGTAAGTATACTTCTATCTGTTACGAATGGTCGTAGAAGTTGTACCATCGATTTGTTCAGGGTTTTAAACTCTAGGACCTTTTTCAGTTTTTCTTCTATTTTTCCTTCGCATGGATCAATGGACACATTTCCTGGCAAGCGCATTCGTTGTTCGCCTACCGACAATTTCGATATGTTTACAATGCCGAAGTCCATGGCATATTTTTGAGCACTTTTGGTTGGCTTTTTATCTTTTTCTTCGGAATCCATTTATCAAACTCTCCTATGCGGATAGAGATCCTTCGAGCCTATCCTGTAAATCTTTTAATTTATGAACAACTTTTTGCAAAACATTTAAATCGAAGGTTATCAGCGGACACTTAATCGCGAACCCGAGGGCTTGATCATTGTGCAAAACAGGGTTTACCAAAAATTCCTCATTGGGTTCATAGTCACACAACGACAGAGCTCGTCTATACGCACTACCATCCACACGGTCATATACTCGCAAAAGATATATAATTACACAACCTCCCGATTCATCGCGATATTTTTCATCGATGAACAAATCTCCAACTTTGTGTATTGTCATATGAACAACACCATTTTCGTTGGTTTCAAGGGTTTTGAAACCAACCAGAGCTCCAAATTCTTGTAATACTTCACCGAGTTGCATAATTTTAATCGTTTACACCTTCCACTATTTCTTCTTGTGTGCTCTCTTCCAACACAATCAATTCGTCCAATTCCCGTTGCATGGCAGTAATTATTTGCAGCCTATTATCGGGATCCACAAAAAATTTCAGCGGCAATTGCCGTACCATTTCAATGAATTGTGTTATGGCGAATATTGCCATTTGAGGATTTTCCATATCGACCCCAAATCCTCTCAAAAACTCTTGTATCTGCATTTTCCCAGCAAATGCTTGGACCGACAATTTTGCAGCTTCTTCCGCAAGATGAATATGCTGCTTTTTGTTAAATTCAACCACCGCACATTCTGGGAAATGTTTTACCAACAATGCCCGGTATGCTTTTATATGTTCGAACAATTGGCCAGCCACTTCCACGCGAAACAAGCCATCCCGTATGGACACAAGCATGTCCTTATCCCGCGACGGATTAGCGGATTCCATATCCCTACCCAATAATTCGAGCAGCATGTGAACCGTCGTGTTGAAATCCTTTACATTAATTCCTTCATCCTTTGTTTTTTTTGATTGTGAATCTTTTTTTTCCATCGGCGTATATTCCCTGTCCAAAATTGCCATATTACCAATGCGATGGTAAGCTTCTGATCAAATCACGGATTACCATAGCATATGACAACAATCGTGGAAAAGGCTTCCAAAAAATTCTCGCAACACAAAATGTTATCCCTGTAAATAGCCGCTATGTCAACAGATGATAGTTGTTTCCCTCCTATGGTTAATGTACCATTGAGCAAACTTGCGGCCTTTGGAATAATATTGTATCCATCTTTGATCTCTTGACCATGAATTTTCTTTAAATCCTGTAGAGCTTCTCCGAGTGACTGTCTAGCGAATGTTGAAAACTGGATTTGCTCTCGCAGGGATTGTATTTTATGGGAAAACTCCTCTATGCGTTCTTGGGATTTTGCATCCGGCCGTCCTTCCAACCTTTTAATCATTTTCTCGCATTGCAGAATTTCTTCTTCATTGGAACCAGCCTCAAACTCTTCTATTTGAAGTAAGTATTCCAGCACATTATCTTGTTCCGTGACTTCACAAAAATCCATCGGAAGATTTCTCAGCACGTAGGCAGAAAAAGGTTCTCCTTCATAGGTGAGCTGTCTACTACCTTCACCTTCCCTGAATTGCGGATTTTGCAACATAACCTGTTGTTTTAGGCGGTTAAATTTACGCTCATACTCTTCGTATGCCTTTGGATTACGACTTTGGTCCAATTTACCAATGCGCAAAGTTAAAATTTTCTTTTTTTCTGTCGCTTTCTTTTTGTCTTTTATGTCCCGCTTGGTAAGTTTATCCCGAACAAGTCTTGCTTCCGTTGGACAGTCATCCATTTCATAGGCAAGCTCAAGCATTGATTTTGATTTGGGGTGTAAATCTACTTCTTGTCCCTCATAGACACCTCGTTCCAAGAATGCCGCTTGTGCTTCATAGGAACCAAAAACCGATAGATTAACATCCGATGTTGACATATTTTTACCTTATAAACTATGGCTAAAGAAAAAGATAGCTTTGTCAATTATGTAAAATGTAGTATGCCTATGCAATTAGCCATTTAGTTCTCCATCGAAAGTTTGAGAGGGATGGAGTGGAAACGGGAACAGAGGTAAATAAAATCCTAGAGAGAGGAACTAAGTCTGTGGGACAGAAAGACGATCAAATCGTGCATGGCGGCCATTAGCCTAGGGAGATGTTTCGCAGCGAATGGTTGATTCATCTTCCTTTAAATGGCGAAAACAGGCCTGGCGAGAGATAAGAGGAGCCTGGGGTGAGGCATTAAGAACAGTTCACGGACAAACATATGGACAAAAATCTCGCTTTAAAAAAATAAGCATGGAAGTTTTGTTAAGAATTTGACATTTCTGCCGAAACCTATAAACTTTGTTCCGTTCAAGAATATATTTTTTCAGTATGCAAGGATTAAAAGCAGATCTAACCAATCCCCATTCAGAAGAATCCTCTGGTGCTCCAAGGTCGACCTTAGAGCCTCGTGTAAATTCAGTGGTTTCAAATGCAGTGATTTTAAGAGCTTTAGAGCAAGACTTTCATTTAAAATCAAACATAAAATTAGAAGCGCGGGCCATTGCAACTCAAATTACCCCAGGCAGTATTTCAGAGAGCCCTGAGCCAGTCTTCGAGGAAGAAAATTCACTTTTAAAAGAACTCAAGGAAGAAAAATATCAGGTCAGTTTTTTTAGAAGGTTTTTTACTTGGCTAAAAGAAATTTTCTGCCAAAGCTATGACCGCAACACCGACCTTGCCAAAATGGCTTTTGAGAAAATTGAAAACAGGGATGAGCTTCTGAAGACTGCCTTTGATTTTATTGCATTGCAAGAAAACATAGAAAGCGTTAAAGAAAATGTAACAAATTTGTTAAAATTTTGCCAAAAAGCCAATTTCGAACAGATTTTGAACGGATTTTGTGCCATATCCGATCCTACAGGCAAGCTCAGGGTTTTTGATGAGTTAGTAAAAAAACACGATTTATCAAACTTTGATCTGACCGGGTTATCAACCGAGCAAACCGAAAAACTTGTCAATGCCCTGTTTGCGGCTGATGGTGCAGAGCACCTGGCAGACCTGGTAATAAAGGGCAAAGTGTCAGTGGACAAATTCTCTGAACTGACTGACGCCCAAGCCCTACAACTTGCCAAAGCCTTGTTTGATAAAGGTGGTGCAGACTACCTGGCAGACCTGGTAATAAAGGGCAAAGTGTCAGTGGAAAATTTCCCTACGTTGGACGGAATATCAGCAGACAAAGTTTCAGCATTTGTCAATGCCCTGCTTGAGAAAGGTGGTGCAGTCAAACTGGCAGACCTGGTATTAGCCGATAAATTGAAACTGACTGCCGAGCAAGCCCTACAACTTGCCAAAGCCCTGCTTGAGAAAGGTTGTGCAGACTCCCTGGCAGACCTGGTAATAAAGGGCAAATTGTTAGTGGACAACTTCTCTGAACTGACTGCCGACCAAACCGAAAAACTTGCCAATGCCCTGTTTAAGACCGAAGGTGGTGCAGAGCACCTGGCAGCGTTGGTAAAATATGACAAATTGTTAGTGGGTGAAAATCAAGCCCTACAACTTGCCCAAGCCCTGCTTGATAAAGGTGGTGAAGACTACCTGGCAGAGTTGGTAAAATATGACAAATTGTTAGTGGACAAATTCTCTGAACTGACTGACG